>DAOTKC010000006.1:0-56060 GCA_035449045.1 Eubacteriales bacterium | reverse complement strand
ATGGTGGAGATAAGGGGATTCGAACCCCTGACCTATGCGTTGCGAACGCATCGCTCTACCAACTGAGCCATATCCCCGAGTTTTGAACGGAAGGATTATAACATAACAAAAAAATTCTTGCAAGCGTTTTGAGTTTTCGGCATTTTGCATAAATATATTTTTTATTGAATTTATTGCCTTAAATTTACATATTGCTTTGACTTTTCAAGGTTTTTTATCTATAATGAAATTATAAAAATCGGGAGGCAAATTATGTCAAAAAAGCTGACGGCGATACTTCTGGCCGTTTTACTTCTTGTTGCCGCAGCCGCGGCTTTCAGCGGCTGTGGGACACGTGGGCTGAAGATTGTCTTTTTGGGCGATTCGATAGCCGAGGCCATACTGGGGCCGGTGCCGATGACGGAACGCGAATCCTACGGCTACTACAGCGTAATTGGCAAGCGCAACTACTACGAGTTTAAAAACAGGGCGGTTTCGGGCCACCAAAGCGCCGATATGCTGGAGTTTATCGGCCGCGACGACGAAGGCGCCGACATCACCCGAACGCTGCTTCGCGACGCCGACATAATACATATTTCCATTCTCGGCAACGATTTTCTTCAAAACGGGCTCAACGATATTTTCATTGAATTCGCAAGAGAACAACTGACCAGAGTCGAGGGCATTTTGGCGGACGCGGCCGCAAACTTCGCCCAAATCATAAGCGTGCTCAAGGGCTATAACCCCGGCGCCGTCATAATGGTTCAAACCGTCTACAATCCCGCCCATCCCGACACCGTTTTAGTCAACGAGGCGGCGAGAGAGGAGCTCACCGAGCTCGGCATCGAAAAGGAAACGTTCAGAGAATACGCTCAGCGCCTGCTCGACATGCTCAACGGCGTCATTAAGGACTACGACGCCGAGCATCCCGGCGAAATAGTGGTTGTCGATGTCTGGAAATATTTTAACGACATCTACACCGCCGACACCGCGCGCGGCTTAGGTCTCATTATAGGCGACGGCATCCATCCGTCCAGCGAGGGCCACGCCGTCATCGCCGACGCCATTCAGGACAAACTCGAGGAGCTCGAGCTCGCCAATCATAACAGTGCGGTCAGGGCATACCGCAAGATGAGAATAGAACAGCTCGAGCGGATGTATCCCACCGTCGACGCAAAGAGCGTCAAGCGTGAGTTAAGAAAAGCCGACAGCTGCGCCGAGATAACCAAGATTTATTTCGACGCCGTCCGCGGCATCCTTCCCATTTATTGATTTAAGGCGGTGGAATTATGAAAAAGTTTTTTGTTAAGTTTTTAATTGTTGCAATAGCTTTGGTTCTGCTCGCCGGAATTCTCATGCTTTCGGGATGCTCCAAGCACGTTAAAGAAGACACCGTCTATTATATCGACCTCGAAAACTCCTCAATCTGGCACTTCGGCCTCCTGCCTTTTTTGGATCCGGCCTCCAGCATTACGCTGCGCAAGGACGGGACCCTCACCATCAAGCTGATTTTAAGCCAAGGAGCGGTCGATTTGGTCAACGGCCTGCTGCCGCCCGACTTTTTCGCCGGCTTGGACCTTTCCAGCGCTTTCGAGACGATGATTTGCTATATGTTCCCCGGCCTTGATGTCAACGACGCGCTGGGACTGTTTACTATTGCGAGGGAAAAAGTCGGCCTCAACGTGCACGGCCTAGACGATATCGCGGGCTACATCACCGAGAACGGCCGCTTCCCCGATAACTTCGTGCTTCCCTCCGACGTCTACATCGAGTATACCGATGAGTATTACATCGAGAAAGTCAAGTCCCCTTACAGCGGCGAATACACCGGCATTTTCGTCGGCGAATCCGACGGCACCGAGCCTTTCCTCATCATGACGCAGTCAAAAGACCGCTCCAAGCTCAGAATGCGCGTCGAGTTCATTAAAATAGAGCTTAACGCGGTATTAGCCGATTAACAAATACGCTGAAAAACGGCGCGCGGCGCCGTTTTTTTTAGCAAATTTTTCGTATTGACAAAGCCGCCCGCGCGTGAGAAAATAAGTATAGCTAATTTAAGGAGGGAACCATGGAAGAGAATATAATGGCCGGCGAGCTCGGCGAAAACATTGCCGAAAGCGCCGCGCCTTCCCCCGAGCCCCCGATTGACGAAGCCGAAAACGCACGCGTCAAGCAGTTTAACAAAAACAAGTGGCTGTTTTCGACGGGCGGTATCGGCCGCGATATGTCCTATCAGCTGATTGCGGCGTTTCTGCTCGTCTACGTCCAGTTCGGCGTTTCGCTGACGCTGGCGCAGTTCACCACGTTGAGCCTCATCATCGGCGTGGGCGGCAGGATTTGGGATGCCATAAACGACCCCATGATGGGCGCCATCATCGAGGGCACCCACATGAAATGGGGCAAGTTCAAACCATGGATTTTGATAGGCGCCGTCACCTGCGGCCTCGTCATTCTTGCCATGTTCAACGTAAGAATCTGGTCGGGGTGGAACTTCGTCGCCTTCATGACGGTGATGTATCTGCTTTGGGAGACCACCTTTACCATGAACGACATCGGCTATTGGGCCATGCTTCCCTCGCTGTCCTCTAAGAAAAACGAGAGAAACTCGGTGACGATGCTGACGGTTATTTTCGCGGGCGTTGGCGCCTTCGTCGCGCAGGGCATGGTTATTTTCTTAACGCCGGGCAACGTGGTGGGCGGATACAGATTGGTTTCCATCATCATTGTCGCCGCCTTCATTGGCTTCCAGCTCTTGACGACTTTGGGCGTCAAGGAGACGCCGCGCGAATTAAACGAGAAAAAGAAGGAAGGCATCTCGATAAAGCACATGTTGCGGACCATCAAAAACAACGACCAAGTGCTTTGGATGACGCTCTCCATGCTGTTTTATAATATAGGAAGCAATCTGCTCGTGGCGCTTGCCTACAACCTCTACTACCTCGAAGTGGGCTACGACAACAAGAGTTTCTATTTCGTCGTCATCTTCGGCGTCTGCAACGTCGCCGTCAACATCTTATATCCCAAGCTCGCTCAGTGGCTTGGGCGCAAAAAGCTTCAAACGGTCAGCGCGCTCGTCACCGTCATCGGCTACATAGGCATCGCTCTCATCGGCTGGTGGCCCGATGTCCTTCCTTTCAACATCTTAACGCTGGGCATCTTCGGCGTCTTGGTGTTTTCGGGCCAGGCGCTGTTCTATATGGTCTCCATCATCAATATGACCAACTGCGTCGAATACAACGAATTCAAGCAGGGCGAGAGAAACGAGGCGGTTGTGTCGACGCTGCGCCCGTTTATGGCTAAGTTCGCCTCCGCCATGGAATACGGCATCGTCACGCTGGTGCTGGCCGTCTCGGGTGTTTTCGTGCTCAGCCAGAACATCTCGCTGATGGAGTCGCAAAAGGACTATCTGAGCAACATAAATGGTGCTACCGCGCAGGTTGAGTATATCGAGTCGATTGAATATTATCTCGGCATTTTCGACACACACGAGGAGGACGAGGCGATAGAAATCGTGACTGAAGAGCTTGCGGCGGACACCGAAATGTCAAAATACCAGCTCCGCGCCGAATATATAAAATCGCTTGCTGATTGCAAAATTTACCGCGAAACCAAGGTGGACGGAAAGACGGTCGAAGGCAGCCGCGTCGAGCTTGGATATTGGCGCGACCTTAACGACGCCGAGCTTATCGCGGAGGCTCCCGAGGGCGAATACGTCTATACTATGGAGCTCGTCGGCGACGGCTTCAACGCCGCCAACGAAAACTTCCGAAACGTCGCCAAGGACGACATAAAGATGCGGCTTATCATGCGCGCCGCCGTCACGCTCGTTCCCATTCTGCTCATGATTTCGGCCTGGCTGATTCAGGAAAAGAAATTCATCATCGATGAAAAATACTACGATATGATGCTGGTCGAAATCGACAAGCGCAAAACCGCCGAGGGCGGGTCCGAAGCCGCAGGCGAAAGCGCTTCCGAACCCACCGCGGAATAATCAAATAAAAGCATAATAATGAAAAAAAGCAAGCCGCGGCTTGCTTTTTTTATCTTGGTTATTCGGGTTGTTGATTTTACTTTGTCGCAAAAAGCGACCACGGTTTTGAGCCCTGTGCGGCTATCTTTCCAAAATGCCTTGATAGATGGGGAAGCGGGCAGTCAGCGCTTTGACGCGGGCCGAAACGTCGGCGAAAGCGCCCTCGCCCTTTTGGATGATGTCGGCGATGGCGTCGGCGATTATGGCCATCTCTGCCTCCTTCATGCCGCGCGAGGTGACGGCGGGGGTGCCGACACGGATGCCGCTGGTGACGAAGGGCTTTTCGGGATCGCCCGGCACGCCGTTTTTGTTTACGGTGATGTTGACCTCGTCAAGCTGCTTTTCGAGAAGCTTGCCCGTGATGCCGGTGCCGATAAGGTTGACGAGCATCAGGTGGTTGTCGGTGCCGCCCGAAACAAGCTTTATGCCGCGCTCGGTAAGCCTTGCCGCGAGCGCTTTGGCATTTTTCAAAATTTGGTTTTGATATTCTCTAAACTCGGGCTCCAGTGCCTCTTTAAAGGCGACTGCCTTGGCCGCTATAATGTGCATGAGCGGGCCGCCCTGAGTGCCGGGGAAGATTGCCTTGTCGATGGCGGCGGCGTATTGCGCCTTGCAGAGTATAAGACCGCCGCGCGGGCCTCTTAAAGTCTTGTGGGTTGTGGTCGTCACAAAGTCGGCGCAGGGCACGGGACTGGGGTGGAGGCCGGCGGCGACCAAGCCCGCGATGTGCGCCATATCGACGAAGAGATAAGCGCCGACGGCGTCGGCTATCTTTCTGAAGCGCTCGAAGTCGATAAAGCGGGGATAGGCGCTGGCGCCCGCCACGATGATTTTGGGCTTGTGCTCCTTTGCCAGCCGCTCGATTTCGTCATAGTTCAATCTGCCCGTTTCAACGTCCACCGAATAGGCGACGGCGTTGAAATATTTGCCCGATACGCTGACGGGCGAGCCGTGCGTCAGGTGTCCGCCCGACGCCATGCCCATGCCTAGAATGGTGTCGTGGGGGTTTAGCACGGAAAAATAGACCGCGAAATTTGCGTTGGCGCCGCTGTGGGGCTGGACATTGGCGTGATCCGCCTTAAAGAGCTCCTTGGCGCGCGCTATCGCGAGAGCCTCGGCGACGTCGACGTGCTCGCAGCCGCCGTAGTAGCGCTTGGCGGGATAGCCTTCGGCGTATTTGTTGGTGAGAAAGGAGCCCGCCGCCGCCAACACGCGTTCGCTGACGATATTTTCGCTCGCTATAAGCTCGAGGTTTTCCTGCTGACGCTTAAGCTCGTTTTCAAGCGAGGCGTAAAGGTCGGGGTCGTAACTTTTAATTTCGCGGTAATTCATAGCTTCTCCCTGTTCTTATATGTATTTTCCAAAACGGCGGCGATTTGCGACTTGGTGCGGTAGCCCGAAAGCTTTTCGACAAGCTCGCCTCCCTTGAAAAACAAAATTGCGGGAACCGACATAATGCCGAATCTCTCGGCGAGGGCAAGACTTTCGTCGACGTTGCATTTTGCAATGACCGCTTTGCCGGCGTATTCACCGGCAATCTCCTCGATTACGGGTGCCAGCATTTTGCAGGGTCCGCACCACGACGCCCAAAAGTCTACGACGACGGGGAGCTCAGAGCTCAGAGTTTCGTCAAAATTTTCTTCGGTCAAAGTAATTGTTCCTTCAGCCACGGTATAACCTCTTTAATAATTTTTTCTCTAGATTTTTTTATCCGGATTATTTATTCAATAGTAAAAAATGTTTGAGTGTGTTTTTAAACTTCGGTAAGGCTTCATATATGCTTTCGCTTTTGATATAAGCCTTATTCTTCGGAGTCATCTTCCGCGGCGGCTTCCGGCGCGTCCGCGGTCGGGCGTAAATCCTCCACCATGGCGGGCACAAAACCCTTGATGCGCCGAAGCAGTTTGTCGACGACGGCGGCGATTAAAAACCCTAAGACGAAGCCCGCCGAAGCCAGAATCATTTGCAGCGTTTCGCCCTTTATTTTTCCGATTAAAAGGCCGGCCGCCACTAATAACAAGGGTATTATATAGACTACGGCGGCGGCTGTCAACACAAATTTGTCGCCCATTTCGACGGCTACGGCGTCGCCCACGCCTTTTCCCAACGTGTTTTTCACCGTCACTTCAACCTTGGCTCCGCCCTTGGTGACGGCGCACATTCTGCACTTGTCACACGCCGAACGGCGGTCGAATGCCACGACCGCGTAATCCCTTTTTATTTTGGTGACGGTTCCTATTTCTCTCATATTTATTAATAATCAAACAATGCTTTTAATAAAATATAACCGCCTCGCGCCGCAGACAGTTAACAAAGCTATCCGCCCATAGGTTAAGTCTTTAAACCCAATTCATTCAATTGCTTCTCCTCGACAAAATCAGGGGCTCCCGTCATAAGGCAAGAGGCGTTCTGAACTTTGGGGAAGGCTATGACGTCCTTAATGTTGTCGTCGCCCGAAAGCAGCATAACCAGCCTGTCCAACCCGAATGCAAGGCCGCCGTGGGGCGGCGTGCCGTAGCGGAAGGCCTCGATAAAGAAGCCGAAGCGCGCCTTGATATCTTCCTCGCTCATGCCCAAGGCCTCGAACATCAGCCGTTGCACCTCGCCGCTGTGGATTCTTATGCTGCCGCCGCCTGCTTCCTGTCCGTTGATGACGAGGTCGTAGGCCTTGGCGCGGACGCGGCCGGGGTCGGTCTTGATAAATTGCAAATCCTCGTTCTTGGGGCTGGTGAAGGGGTGATGCATGGCGTAGTAGCGCTTGTCCTCTTCGTTGTATTCAAAGAGCGGGAAATCCTTAACCCACAGAATGTCGTATTTCGACTCGTCGATAAGGCCGGTTTTCTTGGCGAGGTGGAGGCGGAGCGCGCCGAGCGCGTTTAAAACGTTCTCCTTCTTTTTGTCGGCAATAATAAAGACGGCGTCGCCCGTTTGGGCTCCCGCGACACCCATAAGCGCCGTTATTTCGGCGTCGGTCAGGTGCTTGAAGAAAGCGGGCGCGGCGTCCTCTTTCAAATATGCCGAGAACACGCCCTTGGCGCCGTAGTCTTTGACGAACTCCGAAAAGAAATCGGCGTCTTTCCTCGTAAACTTGGCGGCACCGCTCGGGTAAGTTATGCAGCCTATGCCGCCGCCCGCATTGACGGCGTCGGAAAAGGGCGCAAAGCCGCATTTGCCGAGCGCGTCGGAAAGGTCGTTAAGCTCAAGGCCGAATCTGGTGTCGGGCTTGTCGCTGCCGAAGCGGCGCATAGCCTCCTGATAGGTCATTCTTCTGAATTTTTCGGTGAAGTTAATCCCCTTGCACTCAAAAAAGACGCGCTTAATCAGCCCTTCGGCAATCTCCATGACGTCCTCTTCGCTGTCGACGAAGCTCATCTCGATGTCGATTTGGGTGAATTCGGGCTGGCGGTTAGCGCGCAAGTCCTCGTCGCGGAAGCATCTGGCGACTTGATAATATCTGTCCATCCCCGCAATCATGAGGAGCTGTTTATAGAGCTGGGGCGACTGGGGAAGGGCATAGAACGCGCCCTGCCTTATCCTCGAGGGCACGAGATAGTCGCGTGCGCCTTCGGGCGTCGATTTGCCCAGCATGGGCGTTTCGATTTCCAAAAACCCGTTTTCGGCAAGGTAATTTCTGGCCGCCCTCGTCGCCTTATCGCGGAGCATCAAAAGCTTTTGAAGGAATGGGCGCCTGAGGTCGAGGTAGCGGTAAGTCAGCCGGAGTGTTTCATTGGCGTTGCAATTGTCGGTGATGAAGAAAGGCGTGACGGCGGCTTCCGACAAAATCCGGATTTCGGAAACCAAAATCTCAATTTCGCCGGTGTCCATCGAGGCGTTGGCGTTGGTGCCCTCTCTCGGCGCAACCGTGCCGCGCGCCGCCACGACGTATTCGTTCCTTATCGACGCAGCTTTTTCATAAAACGGGTCGGTATTCTTGATTGCGAGCTGGACTATGCCGGTGCGGTCGCGAAGGTCGATGAATATAAGGGCGCCCAAATTTCGATATTTTTGGACAAAGCCCATCACCGTCACCACTCTTCCCGCGTCCTTGGCGCGAAGCGTTCCGCACATGTCCGTTCTCTTAAAGCCCGTCAAAAATTCAGCCATATATTCCTCCGAAAGCCGACTTAAGTCGGTTCAACAGTTAAATTATTATAAATCAATTGCGCGTTAAAATCAAACGAAAAGTAACAAAAGCTTTTACGCTTCATATTATGAAAACATAGTCCGCAAGATTTTTAAAAAAACGCGCGGGCAAGAATAATTAGCTTATGGCGTGATATTCTTTACAAAAAAGCTTAATTATTTTATAATGTTGACGATTTGTTTTTCGAAAAGCCCGAAGGGCGCGGCTTTGGGGGCTTGCCCCAAAATGAGAGGTTTTTATGTCGCTGATGCTTACCGAACTTAGAGAAACTCCCTCGATATACAAAAGAAGCATTGGTTCCAACGCCGGAGTTTGCCGCGCCATCGCCGACACGATGTCGATTAACGGCATAAACAACATTGTGACGGCGGCGAGAGGCACCAGCCACAACGCCGCGATTTTTTTCAAGCAGCTCATCGAGCAGGCGGCGGGCATTCCCGTAGCGCACGCCGCGCCCTATATCAGCACGGCGCTCAAAGCCCCCCTTCTCTATTACAAGACGCTGTTTGTCGCGATTTCCCAAAGCGGCAGGAGCCCCGACACGCTCGCCGTTCTCAACCACGCTACGCGCTCGGGCGCCGTTACGGCGGCGTTGACCAACGATATTTTAAGTCCGGTCGCCCAAGCGGCGGGATTTTCGATTGATATGGCGGCAGGCCCCGAAAGAGCGGTGGCGGCGACCAAAACCTACAACGCCGAGCTTATCGCGCTCGCATTACTCGCCGAGGCGATTTCGGGCAAAACGCTGGTGTCCAAAGACATAGGCGAGATAACCGAGCGCGCCATGGCCGCCTTTACTCCCCTCGAGGACAAGGTATTGATGGCCGCTAAAACGGCGATAATTTTATCGCGCGGGCTGACCGAAAGCACGGCGAAGGAATGCGCACTCAAGCTGATGGAATGCTGCTACAAGTTCACTTTCGCCTCCTCGACCAACGAGTTTATGCACGGGCCGCAGGCGTTGGTCGAAAAGGGGACGCCGGTCATTTTAATCGCGCCCTCGGGCGTCTTTTCCGAGGACTTCGTAAAGACGGCGAAAACGCTTGCCGATAGAGGAGCGCACCTTATCAGCTTCACCGATTTAAAAGAAGTTGCCGAGGTATCCGAAATATCCTATGCGCTGCCTACGCTTACGGGCGTTGACGCCGCGCTTGCGGCAGCGCCGCTCATCCAGCTCTTCGTCGAAAATTTGACGGTGAGCTCGGGGCTTTCGCCCGACGCGCCCAGAAACCTGTCCAAGGTCACGATTACTTCGTAAATCCGAATTATAACCGCCTTTGACCGTAAAGGCAGTTTAAATATACAAAAGCGACTCTTAAAGGAGCTTTATGAGCACAATAGATATTATTGAGTCCGTTTTTAAGTTCATCGGCGGCATCGGCATTTTCATGTTTTCGATGAAGCTTTTGTCGGAAGGGTTGGAGTCCGTGGCGGGCAACAAGCTCAAAAGAATGTTCGGCAAGATCTCCAAAAACAAGCTGGCGGGAGTGGGCATAGGCACGGTTTCGACGGCGCTCGTCCAAAGCTCGGGCGCGGTTACCGTCATGGTCATCGGCTTTTTGAACGCCGGTATCATGGATTTGACTCAAGCCGCCTCAATCATATTCGGCTCCAACATCGGCACTACGATAACGCCGCAGATTGTGGCGCTGGGCTTAATCAGCGGCGACAAGATGATAAACATTTCGGCGGTGCTCGGCGCGGTTGCGGGATTCGGCGCCATCGCCATGAGGTTTCCCATCAGCGACAAAGCCAAGCGCGCCTGCAATCTCTTGGTTTCTATAGGAATGCTGTTTATCGGGCTTCTTTGGATGAGCAGCGCCATGAACGCTTTCGCCGAGGACCCCAGACTCACTCAATTTCTCGCCACCGATGCCCTCAAAAACCCGTTGCTTCTGCTACTGGTGGGTATCTTGTTGACCGTCGTAGTGCAGAGCTCTACGGCCATCACCAGCATAACCATCACAATGATAGCGAGCGGCCTTCTGACCGTCAACCAAGGCGTCTATCTTGTCTTCGGCTCCAACATCGGCACCTGTGCCATCGCGCTGGTCGCCAGCATCGGGAGCGCCGTCAACGCCAAGCGCGCCGCCCTTATCCACCTGCTTTTGAACGTGTTCGGCGTCGCCATCTTCGGCATCGTCGGCGTCGGTCTTTATTACGGCGGCGGATTGAGCTTCGGCGACGTTCTCAACATGATGTTCCCCGGCGTGCCCGAAACCCAGCTCGCCATGATGCACACGCTGTTTAACGTCATCTCCACCATCATCCTTCTTCCCATGGTGCGCTGGATTATCAAACTGGCTGAATTGATGATTAAAGACAAGCCCGAGCCCGCAAACGGCAAGCCTCACTTTAAATATCTTGAAGAGCACCTTTTGGGCACGCCTTCGATTGCCGTCGGCCAGCTCAAAAACGAAACACTCGCCATGGCCGACACCGCGATAACCAACTTCAACGCCGCCATGGACGCGTTGCTTGAAAAGAATATGGGTTTCAAGACGGAGTTTTTCCAAAACGAAGCGCAGCTCAACTTTTTAAACCGCAATATCCCCGACTATCTCGTTAAACTTACCAAGATGGAGCTGAACGAGGGCGACGCGGCATACATCGGCACCATTTACCACACCGTCAGCGACCTCGAGCGTGTCGGCGACTACGCCAAAAACATATTTGAATACGCCGAGGAACTGATACGGGACGACCTCTGCTTCTCCGACGACGCAATGGCCGAGATTGATGCCATGAAAAAGAGCGTCAACGACGTTTACCGCTATTCGCTGGAAGTTTATAAAAATGACGACGTCGGCCTCATTGCACAGGCGTCGGAGCATGAGGAGCGTGTCGACGACCTCAAGGAATCCATGGTGAAAAACCACATCGAGCGCCTCAACTGCGGCACCTGCAAAGTCGAATCGGGCGCGCTCTATTACGCGCTTGCCAACGACTGCGAGCGCGTTGCCGACCACCTCTATAATATAGCCAAGAGCGTCAATTCCTTTAAGGGCAAAAAGCGCGCTCTCCCGCAACCCGTGCAGGCGGCATCGACCGCAAATTAAGGTAATATGGAAGAACAACTTTCACCAAACGATATGCCCGCCGAAGAACTTGAAACGGCAATCGTCGAAGATTTCGGCGAGCCCCGCGATAATGCGGCGGCCATCGAAGACCGCCCCCAAAATCCGCCCGGCCTTGCCGATAGGATTGCTAAACTTCCCAAGTGGCAATTCAATCTTCTAAAATTGGGCGTATACCTCGCCGCCATGGGAGTTTTGGCTTTGATAATTTACATTTTACACCGAATTTTTATGGCCTGATAAAAACGATTAATAAATAATGAATAACGAATAACGGCGGATAACGGTGCGGGGCGCCGAAAAAACGATAGAAAAAAGACTAAAGCTATGAAACTAGTAATTGCGGGCAACAACAAGGACAAAATTAAAGAAATTAAGGAGATAACCTGCGGCGTTTTCGACGAGGTTTTTACTCTTTCCGAGTTGGGTGTATTTGAGGAAATCGAGGAGACGGGCGCCACCTTTATGGAAAACGCCTTGATAAAGGCCAGGACAGCAAGCAAGCTGACCGGCTTTGCCGCGCTTTCCGACGACAGCGGGCTGTCCGTCGACGCGCTTTTCGGCGCGCCCGGCATTTATTCTGCGAGATACGCGGGAGAGCCGGTAGACCACCAAAAAAACATTGATAAACTTCTTTTCGCGCTAAAGGACGAGCGTGACCGCCGCGCCGGCTTCATTACCGTAGTCTGCCTCTATTTCCCCGACGGCAGGACGGTGTTTGCCGAGGGGCGCTGCGAAGGCGAAATTTTAACTTCCCGCCGCGGAACCGGCGGATTCGGATATGACCCCGTCTTTTATTCCTACGATTTAAAAAAGAGTTTCGCCGAGGCGTTGCCTGAGGAGAAAAACTCGGTAAGCCACCGCGGTCGCGCCTTGAGAAAGCTCGTTTCCCTGCTGTAAAATTTAAATTCCTTCCGCCTAAAATACCAAAGTTTTGCTTATTTATGCGCCTTATTTTCCCCGCAAATAGGTTGACATAACCTATCGCTTATGTTAGAATTTCAAGGCGTGAATTTTGAGGGGCCGTAAAAGGTCTTTTTTCACCTCTTGCGGGTGTAGTTCAATGGTAGAATACCAGCCTTCCAAGCTGGTCGCGTGGGTCCGATTCCCATCACCCGCTCCAAGAACCAGTAGCTCAGTCGGACAGAGCAACGGCCTTCTAAGCCGTGGGTCGGGGGTTCGAATCCCTCCTGGTTCGCCATAAACTACCAAAGCTTGCTTTGGCATTACGGTGGGTATAGCTCAGTTGGTTAGAGCGCCAGGTTGTGGCCCTGGAGGCCATGGGTTCGAGTCCCATTACTCACCCCACTTGCACCTAATACGCAGGGGTGTCGCCAAGCGGTAAGGCACCAGACTTTGACTCTGGTATTCGTAAGTTCAAATCTTGCCACCCCTGCCAGATATGACCCAGTAGCTCAGCCGGTAGAGCACATGACTTTTAATCATGGTGTCCGGAGTTCGATTCTCCGCTGGGTCACCAATCGCGGCGGATACGCGCGTGTCCGCCAAATTTAGGCGACCGTGGCGGAATTGGCAGACGCGCCAGACTTAGGATCTGGTATCATGGTATGTGGGAGTTCAAGTCTCTTCGGTCGCACCAAGCAAACACGGGGAGTCCCGCCCCAAAACATAAAGCGCAAAACAAAAAAATGAGCCGAAAAGGCAAGCCTTGACGCTCATTCGCTTGCCAAAATAAAACGGTTGTAGTATTATAACGACGCAAAAACCAACTTGGACGATTAGCTCAGCTGGTAGAGCAACTGACTCTTAATCAGTGGGTCCCGGGTTCGAATCCCTGATCGTCCACCAAAATTGGCAGAAGGGCGCATCTAGCGCCCTTTTTGCGTGTCTCGGCGGCGGTCACGTATTCTATATACGCTCCCTTGTCTCGCACTTAAAAGGACGCAATCTGCAACCCTTCTGCCTATTTTGGAGACGATAACAGATGAAAAAACCGCTCTTTTAGCGGTTTTTTGATGTTTTGGTTTTGTATTTTCTCAGCGTTCGTATTCCTTATCGGGATTGACGAGGTCGCTGACTTCGAGCATATTTTGCCAATAGCGTTTGGGCATGTGCGTCATGCGGCAACGGGGGTTCTCCCGTCCTTTGATTGCTATGGTGTTGTAGAAGCGCTTCCAAAGCTCCTGATAGCGCGCCTCTTCTTCCGAAATTTCGGGAAAGGCGACGTCGTCGACGCTAATTATTTCGGCCTCGCCGTTTTGGTGAATCAGCGCGGCTTTGTGGGTTTTGTCGAAAATCATAAACTGCTCGCGCGGAAAGCGCAAAGTGAAATGCCGCGCGATAAAGGGAAGGACGTAGTTTTTTGGCGTAATTGCGGCGACGAGCGCGCCGCCGGCGTCGGCGAAACGGACGAATCCCTTCAGCAGATGCGCCTCGCCGAGAAGCCTTCGCTCGGCGGCGAGCAGCGGCGCGACAACCTCGTCGCCCAACATATTGCAGATTTTGCCGCCTTCGCGGTAGCCTTTGAGCAAAAACTTGATAAGGTGAAGCTCCTTATCGGCAAGACAGCTGCAGAATACCGTGGTGACGAGCTCCCAAGCCCGCGGCGAGATTTTTTTGGGAATGGATGCGCGGACTCCTTCCGCTTTTTCGGCGTCGCTCAAAATAAAACGCGTCTCGAAAAGGGTGGGCGCGGCGGTTTCGGGAAGGATATTCAGGGGCAGTTCCTTTTCCCGAACGCTGACAAAGACGCAGCATAAGAAGCCCTCAAAACTGCCGTCGTAAAGATATATTGTGTTGGTGGGGCGGGCTAAAGGCTTTGAGTCAGGCATAGCACCGTTTCCTCCACAGCTTCATCGAGCGAATTGAATTCGGACACGTTCGGCAATGCCGGCGTTTCCTGAAAAAGCGAGAGCTGCTCGGCACCGAATGAGTAGATTTTTGGGTCGATAAGAGCCCGCACAATCATTTCTCTGTCTCGCGTCGCGCTGTCGTTGCCGGACGCTATGATGAAATACTGCGCCCGCTTCAAAACGACGCCGATTCGCCGAAGCTCGGCGATGCCCAGCCGCCCGCTCCTTCTCGCCGCGACAATCCTTCTCGCGCTCGTCGGCCCGATGCCGGGAACGCGGAGAAGCTTTTCAAGCGGCGCGGTGTTGACGTCGACGGGAAATTCCTGCATATTGTTGACCGCCCAGTTGCATTTGGGGTCGAGATAGGGGTTGAAGTTGGGCGCTTCGGGACTCAAAATATCCTCCGCCTTAAAGCCGTATTGACGCATCAGCCAGTCCGCCTGATAGAGGCGGTGCTCGCGAAGAAGAGGCGGCTTTTGGTTGAGGGCGGGCAAAAGGGAATGTTCGGCAACGGGAATATATGCCGAGTAAAAGACGCGCTTTAAGCCGAATTTTTTATACATCGCCGAAGCGAGCGTGATGATTTGATAGTCCGTTTCGGGCGTGGCGCCGATAATGAGCTGTGTCGCCTGTCCCGCCGTAGCAAATCTCGGCGCCTTTTTATAGATTGCCAAATCGCGGCAGTTTTCGCCGATTCCGCTCTTTATTTCCGACATCGCCGAAAAAATGTCCGTCCGTTTTTTGTCGGGCGCGAGCGCGGTGAGGCTCCGCTCGCTGGGAAGCTCGACGTTGATGCTGAGCCTGTCCGCCAAAAACCCTAACTTTCTCACAAGCTCGGGCGAGGCGCCGGGAATGGCCTTGGCGTGAATGTAGCCGCCGAAATGATGGCGGTGTCGCAAAAGCTCGAGGGCGCGAATCATCTGCTCCATGGTGTAGTCGGGGCTTCTGAGAACGCCGCTCGACAAAAAAAGCCCCTCGATATAGTTGCGCCTATAAAACTCGACGGTGAGCTCGGCGAGCTCCTCGGGCTTGAATGCTGCGCGCGCGCAATCGTTGCTGACGCGGTTGACGCAGTATTTGCAGTCGTAGACGCAGTAGTTGGTCAACAGCACCTTGAGCAGGCTTATGCACCTGCCGTCGGCGGCAAAGGAGTGGCAGCAGCCCGCCATAACCGTGCCCGGTCGATCCGCCCCCGAGGAGGTGCACGCCGCGTCGTATTTTGCGCTGTCGGTCAATATGGTAAGCTTCTCCATCAAGTCCATAACTCACCACTTGGAACGGGTTTCGACGACGCGGCCGAAAACCGTAAGCCCCTCCAATCCGCCGCCTTTGAATGTCAATGTCGGGTATTCGCTGTTAAACGGAACAAGGCTGACCCGTCCGTTCTCGTAAAAATATTGTTTTACCGTGGCCTCCCCCTCGCCGTTTATAAAGACGCCGATATCGCCGTTTTTTAGCTCGGGCTGAAGCCTGACCAGCGCAAGGTCGCCCTTTCGGATATAGGGCGCCATCGAGTCGCCCTTGACGACCAAAAAGCGGTAGCGCTCGGCGTCCTCGACTTCGGCCTCGGCCGCGCCCAAATCCTCCTCCAAAGCAAGCGCGTTGTAGCCCGCCTTGACGGTGCCGATGATTTTCACCCTTTGCGCCGCCGCGCCGCCCAAAAGAAAATCGGCGCTGACGGAAAAGAGTTCGGCTATGCGCAGAATCATTTTAGGCTCGGGAAAGGCTCGGCCGGCCTCCCATTTTGCGACCGCCTGTTGCGTGACGCCGAGCTTGGCCGCAAGCTCGGCCTGAGTAAGCCCCTTTTCAATTCTCAATCCTTTCAATTTTTTAGAAAGCATATTTTTAACCTCGTTCATTATTATACAACTGATAGTTGTATTTTGTAAAGGATATTATAATAATTTTGGAAAAGAAAAAAGCCCGCCGTAGCTTGGCGGGATTTTTTCGGGACAACGCTTAAGATTTGAGGCAATCCTATTAAATTATTGCGCCCAAAAGCAGGACTTGAAGGTTTTCGGCATAGATGGTGTCGAACTGCGAGATGGGCAAAGGATTGACGCCGAGACCGACTTCTATTGTGAAGCCCGGCCTTGCAAAATCCTGAATAAACCAGTCCTTATAGCCGGCGTAGGACGCTATTCCCTCCGTCTGGTCAAGAGCGTAGCCGCTCGCCCTCGAAAACGCCTGCGCGATTATTCTTGCCTCGGGCGGCGCCATATCCATAAAGTCCCAATAAATCACTCTGCCTTGGGTGTGGTAGGCGATGACTAGGCGGAAATCGTGCGCCCTCGTAAAATCCGCCACCGCCCGCGATTCCGGCTCCGACTCGGGCGCCGTGCCCGAATATCTCGTCGGGCCCGGTCCGGTGACGCCGTAGGCGGCCTCGGCGTCCTTGGAAAGCTGCCACGCCGCGTTGTAGTTGTGGTTTAAATCGACGCCGTTGTTGTTTGCTTGCCAGTTCGCCGAAAAATCGGCGCTGCCGTTATTCCAGCGGATTAAATTATTATAATTTGGATTGGCCGGGCTGAGGCCGTTAAGAACGAGGTCGACGCCGTCGGGATTGACCATGGGAATTATGTAGATGCTGCTTGCGTTCCAAATGCTTCGGGGATTGTAGCCGAAGCTCATCGTTTCCCCCAGCACATAGGCTCTTGAAAACTCCTCGATAAACTTCATGAGAAGGGGCGAGGTTATCCATTCCAGCGAATGATGGGCGCCGTTATAAAACACTTGATTGGGGCCGGTGCCCAGTCTTATGTAGGTGA
This sequence comes from Eubacteriales bacterium, assembly GCA_035449045.1. Taxonomy (GTDB): domain Bacteria; phylum Bacillota; class Clostridia; order Christensenellales; family CAG-917; genus DAOTKC01. The sequence goes on along the minus strand of DAOTKC010000006.1, from coordinate 39,249 downwards.
GATCCCGCCCCAGCGAACTTTTTCCCGCGCTGCCGACCTCCAAAAAGGGGTATCTTGCTCTAAGGCCGGCGACGTCGCGCTGAAGGACGTCATAGGTGTAGTCGATGTTGGTGTCGACGACGTTGAAGCGGTAGGGGACAATCAGACGCTGACCGACTGCAAGGTTATCGGCGTCAATGCCGGGGTTGGCGGCAAGCAAAAGAAGCGGGCTGATGCCGTATCGCTGCGATATAGAAAAGACGGTATCGCCGCTTTTGACAAAATATATATTGTAGCCTAAAAGGTAGCGTTCCATTGCGGCGTGCGTCGCCGGGCCTATGATGCCGTCGGGCGCAAGCCCGAAATCCCGCTGGAATCGGATGACGGCGGCTTGCGTCTGCGGCCCGAATATACCGTCTAACGGCCCCGCGTAATATCCTATCTTTTGTAGCATCGCCTGAATTTCCATGACGTCGGTGCCCGACATACCTAACCTCAGCGTTCTCATAATCCCCTCCTAAAACCCTATACTTTATCTATATTGCCAAAGCCGGTTTGTTGCGACAAAGAAAAGCGCGAGGCCTTGTTGAATTTATTGAAAAAACCGTTTATAATAAACCTATAGCGATGAAATACTCAGAGATTGGCAAAAAACTTCTTGACGAGGGATATACCGCCGCCGCGATAAAGGACGGCGCCGTGAATTTTAAATCATTTGACAGCGGGCTCAAGCCGCTGCTGTCCTTAATCGATTCGGGGATAGACGGCGAGGGCGCCGAGATTTACGACAGCGTGGTGGGCGGCGCGGCCGCTTTCCTCGCCGCATACTCGGGAGCTTCCGGTGTTTACGGCGCAGTCATGAGCAATAGAGGAGTAGAAGTGCTCTCTCTTTGCGGCATACCCTTTTCGTTCGGCGAAAGGACGGACGCCGTTATGTCCAAACGGGGCGGAATCTGCCCTTTCGAGGCGCTTTGTTTGAATATATCCGACAAAGACGAAGCGTTTCGCGCTATAAAATCAAAGATGGCGGAATTTGAAAAAGGCGCGAAATAATTACTTCGCGGTTTTATGCCCGAAAACTTGAATAATGGACGATTTATCGGATATAATCGGAAAATAACTTAGGTTATCTCGAAGGTATTATCAAAAAAGAAAACAAGGTTTAGAATGGAAAAGCGCAGATATAAAAATTCAAACGACTATATTTCCCTTCTCGGCTTCGGTTGCATGCGGCTTCCCCAGACCGCCGAAAAGAAAATCGACGAAAAAGCGGCGGAGGAGATGGTCGACGCCGCAATGAATGCCGGCGTCAACTATTTCGATACCGCATATATTTACCATAACGGCGAATCGGAGAAGTTTTTGGGGCGGGCGCTCAAAAAATACCGCCGCGAAAGCTTTTATCTCGCCGACAAGATGCCGCCTTGGAATGTCCGAAAGGCCGCCGACGTCGAGCGCATTTTCGAGGAGCAGCTTAGGCGTTGCGGCGTTGAATATTTTGACTTTTACCTCATTCACAACGCCAGCCGCGAGACCATTCCTACAATCGAAAAATATGATTTTTATGATTTTCTCAAGCTAAAGAAGGAAGAAGGAAAAATTCGGCGGCTGGGCTTTTCGGCGCACGACCGCGCCTCATTTTTAAAAAGCTATACCGAGAAATACGAGTTCGACTTCGCGCAAATTCAGCTCAACTATCTTGATTGGGAGCAGCAAGACGCCGAAGGGCAGTATAACGTCCTTGCCGAAAAAGGCCTTCCCGTCATAGTGATGGAGCCGCTTCGCGGCGGCGCGCTGGCGCGGCTTAACAAGAACGCGCTCGATATTTTGAAAGCCGCCGACAGTGAGGCGAGCGCGGCATCGTGGGGGCTTCGATACGCTGCCTCCAAGCCCGCCGTGCTGACGGTTTTGAGCGGAATGAGCGAGATAGGGCAGCTTACCGATAATATACACACCTTCAAAAATTTCCGCCCGCTTGACGAGGACGAATACCGCGTTTTGGAGGGCGCGCTAAAGGAGTTCCGCGCTTCCCGCCCCGTTCCCTGCACCGCCTGCCGCTACTGCTCGGACTGTCCCGCCGGCGTCGATATCGCGAGGAATTTCGGCGTCTACAACGCCTATCTCGCCGAAAAGAGCGCTTTCGCCTTTGAGAGCGGCTATGCCTTGATTGACGAAACCAATCGGGCGCATCTTTGCATCGAGTGCGGAAAGTGCATGGAGCATTGCCCGCAGAAAATAAAGATTCCCGAAATTTTAAAAAAGGTCGCCGCGCTCGATAAGCGAAAATAAAATCCGATTTTTAGGGGGCAACGAATTTTCGTTTAGGCTGAATTTACTTACCTTATTATGTTGATTATCTTTAGACGGGTTAAGTGTTTTGTAGAAATAATTAATCTGTTTTGATGATTATTACCGGAATTACCGGAATAAATATGTTGAATTAAGGCGCGGGAGATGCTATAATATAAAGGCTGTAAGCTTTGCTCCGCCGGATAAATTCCAAATATGATTTATCCTTTTTTCGGAGCTGAACTCAAAAATTAAAATATTTAAATATATAAGGAGGCAGTTATGGATTATGAGAGCAGAATTCAAACCCTTGTAGACAGCTACGGCGATTGGTGGAACAAGGGTTTTGAAACGCCGAAAATGTCGAAGGATTTATATCCTTACGACAATATGTTCACGCCCATTAAAGTCAACAGGCTGACGCTGAAAAACAGGCTGGTGATGGCGCCAATGGGCAACATCTCGATGTGCGACGAGACAGGCCGTCCCAGCCCCAAGATGCTAAAATACTTTGAGGAGCGCGCGAGAGGAGGCGTCGGCCTTATCACGAGCGGCCTCATTCCGGTGTCCTACGGCATCGATAAATCGCTTATCGAGCTCGGCGACCTTACATATTTTCCCAGAATCGACCGCTCGCGGACGGTGTTTTCGGCATGGCGCGACCTTGCCGCCATGTGCCACGCACACGGCGCCAACTTCTTTATTCAGCTGACGCCCGGCCTCGGCCGCGTCGGCAATCCGCAATGCCTCGTCAACCAGTTCAGCTTCCCGAGAAGCGCCAGCTTCAATCCCAACTGGTATATGAAGGACGTCCCCTGCCTCCGCCTTTCCGACCACTCCTTGAGAAAGATAATCAAGAGAATAGGCCAAGGCAGCGCCGACGCCAAAGCCGCCAACATCGACGGCGTCTATCTGCACGGCCACGAAGGTTATCTGCTTGAGCAGGTTACCAACCCCGCCTTCAACCGCCGAAAGATGGGGCGCTACGCCAACTTCATGATGTTCGGCATCGACATGATTAAAGAAATCAGAAGGAGAGTGGGGCCGGACTATCCCATCATGTATAGAATCGACCTCTCGCTCGCCTTGAACGCCACCTACGGCGAAAAGATGGACACCGTCAATCCTTTGAAGAAATTCAAGGACGAACGCACCGCAAAGCAGACGCTCAAATATATGGCGGAGCTCGTCAAGGCGGGCGTCGATATCTTCGACGTCGACCTCGGCTGCTACGACAACTGGTGGCTGCCGCATCCGCCTTCATCGATGCCGGCGGGATGCTTCCTCGAAATTTCCGAAATCGTCAAAAAGTTCTTTAAAGAGAACGACATCAAGAGCAATAAGGGCCTCGAAGTGCCCGTCGTCGGCGTCGGCAAGCTGGGCTACCCCGACCTCGCCGAAAAGGCGCTCCGCGACAATAAATGCGACATGGTCATGCTGGGACGCCCCCTTCTCGCCGACCCCGACTGGTGCAACAAGGCCTACGCCGGCAAAGTCGCCGACATCCGCCCCTGCATCGGCTGCCAGGAGGCCTGCATAAACGAGTTTGTGGAGGGCGGCCACCCGCAGTGCGCCGTCAACCCCAGAACGGCGTTTGAGGAGGAATATTCCCGCGAAATTCCCAAGGCCGCCCAAGTCAAAAAGTGCGCCGTCATAGGCGCAGGCCCGGCCGGCGTTACCGCCGCCGAGGCGCTGATTGCCCGCGGCCACAAGGTTGACCTCTATGAAAAAGCCGAAATAATCGGCGGAAATTTGATTCCCGCCGCCAAAGGCAAGATTAAATACGAGGTGAAAAACTATCTCGACTATCTTGCCGGCGTCGTCGAAAAACTTAAAAAGAATACAAGCTTCAAGCTCTTCTTAGGCACGGCCGCGACCGCCGCCGCGCTAAAGGAGAAGGGCTACGACGTTATTTTGACGGCGACGGGCTCATCTCAGTGCAAGCCGCCCGAAAAATTTGTGCCGGGCATCAACTCCGAAAACGTGCTGTTCGCCGTCGACGTCATCAACAACCCCGATTTAGTCAAGGACGCTCAAAAGATAGTAGTAATCGGCGGCGGCATAGTCGGCGCCGAAACCGCCTACATGCTGCGCTATGAGATGAATAAGGACGTCAAGGTCGTCGAGATGCAGAAATATTTCATGAACCATGCCTGCACCGCCAACCGCGGCCACATCATCCGCTATCTCGAAAAGGGCGGCGTCGAGCTCATCAACTGCGCCATGCTCAAAAAGATTGAGGGCAACAAGGTCTATATTGCCAAGAACGTCCACAAGCGCGTGCCCGACCCCTACAACACTTGGGCGCCCATACTCCCCGAAAACGTCGAGAACCCCATGGACCTTTTAAAGCCCTTCGGCGAGGTTATCGAGGAGAGGATTTTAGAGGCCGACAAAGTGCTTCTCGCCATGGGTGTATCGCCTAAGAGCGCGCTCTATACCGAGCTCGTCAGCGAGCACGCCGCGCCCGAAATCTACAACGTCGGCGACAGCTTCCGCGGCGCCAGAATTTTCGAGGCCGTCCGCGGCGCCTATCGCAAGGCGGTTTCGATTTAAGGAGGAGCTTATGAAATTGACCGAAGAACAACAACGGATATTAGACGGCAAAGAGGGCGAAACCCGCGCCATGATTTTAAAGACGCTCGTCATGTTCGGCGACATATTCGGCGCCAAGAGGCTGGTGCCTGTCACCCATAACCAAGGCCATCTCGTGACGAGCTTCGGCATCGGTCTTTTGAAGCCGCTTTACCGAATCATGGAAAGGCTGATTGCCGACGGCATCAAGGTCAAGGGCAGCTTTACCGTCGACCCCCGTCCGGTAGACGAGGAAAACGTCAAATACAGCCTGCTCGACAAGCTGGTTTTGAAAAAAATAATGTATAGCCAGCAGGCCGGATACGAAGAACAACTCAAAGCGGTGGGACTCAAGGACGACAACGCCTTCAGCTGCGCCAGCTACTTAGACGAGGTCGGCAACAAGCCCAAGCTGGGCGACGTCCTATCCTGGGCGGAGTCCTCGGCCGTCGTGTTCGCCAACTCGGTGCTGGGCGCGCGCTGCAACAGAAATAGCGGCATGCTCGACCTCTTTGGCAGCATCATGGGGCTGGTGCCCGAATTCGGGCTTTTGACCGACGAGGGAAGAAAGGCGACTTACGTCATCAAGGTTAACACCACCAAAATTCCCGAAGCGCAAATTCTGGGCTCGGCCATCGGCATGAAAGTCGTCGAGGAAGTGCCCTACGTCATAGGGCTCGATAAGTTCCTAGGGGACGAGCTTAACGAAACCGTCATCGGATATCTCAAGGACTTCGGCGCGGCCACCGCTTCCAACGGCGCGGTTGGGCTCTATCACATCGAGGGGCTGACGCCCGAGGCCAAGGCGCAGGGCAAGTCGCTTATTGCCAAAGATGCCAAGGAATATATAATCGACGACGCCGAGCTCGCCCGCGTCTACGAGTCCTATCCCAATATGTGGAAAAAACCCGACGCCGCGCCCGCGCTCTGCTTTGTCGGCTGCCCGCATCTGACATTTACCCAGCTTAAAGACTGGACGATTAAGGTATCCGAAGGCCTGAAGGCCGAAAAGCGCAAGAAGGTCGCCGTCGACACCGTCTTCTGCGCCGGCCCCGACGTCGTAGAGAAGTTCAAAAAGGACGAGAGCTACAAGGCGTTGAAGGCGGCGGGCATCCGCCTCACATCCATTTGCCCGCTGATGTATACAAATAATCCGCTCTCCCACAGAAAGGCGATAGCGACCAACAGCAACAAGCTGAGGACGTATTCGCTGGCGAGATACTATAAAGACGCCAAAATGCTCAACATCATCACGGGCAAGGAGGAGAAATAATGAAGACTTTCAAAGGACGGGCAATCGCGCCGGGAAGCTTCACGGGCGAAGCGGTAGTTAGCAGACAGGGCGTCAACACGCTGGCGACATTCCAAAAGAGCGCCCTCAAAAACGCCTCCGAGGTCATAGTGAGCGACCAGAACAACCCCGACATCTTCGGGCTCAACATCACGGGCAAAATTCTCTGCCTGCCCCAGACGATCGGCTCGACTACGGGCGGCATGGTAATTCAGACCATCTGCGCCATGAAAATCAACCCCAAGGCATTCCTGTTTTCGGAGCACATCGACAGCCTCGCCGCAAGCGGCATAGTGCTTGCCAAGGTTTGGGAAAACAGCGACGTTATCGCCATCGACCAGCTGGGCGCCGAGTTTTTGGATGCAGTCAAAACGGGCGACAAGCTCCAAATCTCCGAGGACGGCACGATTACAATCTTAGGCTAAACAAAAAACGACAACTAAATAGCTCAAAAATAAGATATACCCGTTAAAGCCGATAACTTTTCGGGTATATTTATATAGGAACAAAAGCGAAGCAAAAAATTTATTAAAGCAAAAATTCACATTAGTGCAACCAAAAGCTCTCGAGAAAAGTGTATTAGGTGAGAGTGCTAACAGGCGGTCGGTATGCGGGATTTGCCCGACAACGAAATCCAGCTCAAGGAATATTTGAACTCTCTTTACAGGCTGGCTTATGCTTACGTAGGCAATAAGCCCGACGCCGAAGATGTCGTTCAAGAAGTATTCCTGCGCCGGTCGAAGCGGGGAGGCGTTTTCAAGGACGCCGAGCACGAAAAGGCGTGGCTCATCCGCGTGACCATCAACACCGCCAAAAGTCTTTTAGCTTCGAGCTGGAAGCGGCGCGCCGTCTTAAGCGACGACCTCGCGCCCTTCGGCGAATACGAAAGCGGCGAAAGCGAGGTGCTCGCCGCAGTCATGAAGCTGAACGCTAAGCAGCGCAGTGTAATCCATCTATATTATTATGAGGATTACCCGGTGGAAAAAATAGCCGGTCTCACCGGCATGAACGCCTCCACCGTCAAATCTCACCTAAAACGAGCGAGAGAGAAGCTGAAGACGCTTCTCGAAGGAGAGCAATATGAATTTTAAAGACGCTTACAAGAAGGGCATGGAGGAAATAACTCCTTCGGCAGGGCTTAGGGCGCAGCTTGCGCGCGCCGCCGAGAGAGGGCCGAGGCTGAAACCGCAGAAAGTGTTTTCGAGAAAGCTGGCGGCTTCACTGTCCGTCATCTGCGTGGCATTCGTCGCCGTCATCGCCGTCGCGCTGATTCCCGCCGCTGCGGTCGCCGACATCTTTGACGGCCTGCCGTTTTCTACTTTCACCGAGGATTATTCGGCGGTGTTCGACGCCATCAACGAGTCGGGCTATAAAAATTACGGCTACGCTTTGAGATACAGTCTGGCAAGCGTCGACATAGCTTTGGAAAACGCCGTCATGGACAAGTCGGCGGCCGGCACCCCCGACAGCCACGAGGAGGAATATTCCGACACCAACATTCAGGTCGCGGGAGTTCAGGAAGCCGATATAATTAAGACGGACGGCGACTTTATCTATATGGTTTCGGGCAATAAAGTGTCGATTGTGTCGGCCGAAAGCGGACATCTCGTCAAAACGGCCGATATCGTTCCCCAAAACAACCTTGAGAACGATTTAAACGGCTGGGGATATATTCAGGATATCTATGTCAACGGCGACAGGTTGATTGTTCTCCGCACCAAATATTTCTACCTTACCTACAATAATAAGGCAGACCTAGGCTTTTACAGGCGCTTCGGATTTTCGGGCTCGACGACGCTCGTCGACATCTACGACATATCCGATAGAACGGCGCCCGCGCTCGTCGAAACGCTGGGGCAGGACGGCGGCATCCTTTCTACCCGAATGATAGGCTCCACGCTCTATCTCGTCACATCATACCACCCCTATCTCTATATTGAGAAAGAAAACCTCTTCACCTATGTTCCCTCCGTCTATGAGGGCGATGCGCAGACGGTGGTTTCCTCGAGGAAAATTACCATTGCCCCCGAAAAGAAAAACGCCAGCTACGTCGTGGTTTCGGGCATAAACACCGCGGACGAGCCCGAGGTCATTTCGACGGCGGCGCTGCTTGGCGGCGGCACCGAAATCTATATGAACCTTGAAAACCTCTATATCTACGGCTACGGCGACTACGACACCGCCGAGTCGGACGGCATATTTGTGAACACATGTTATACCAACATCGCTCGCTACGCGCTTAACGACGGCGACATCAGCTTCGCGGCATCGGGCAAGGCGGAAGGGTATATCTTAAATCAGTTCTCGGGCGACGAATATGACGGGCACTTCAGGCTGGTGACGACGGTCAATAAATATTATTACAAGACCGGGACGAACGGCGACTACGCCTATTCACAATATATCGGCAACGAGCAGTATAATAAGCTGACCGTCTTTGATATGGACTTAAAGGAAGTCGGCAAGATTGAAAACGTGGCGCCGGGCGAAAGGGTATATTCCGTGAGATTCACGGGCGACATCGGCTATTTCGTCACCTTCCGTCAGGTCGACCCGCTGTTTGCCGTTGACTTGAAAAACCCCGCCGCGCCCGTCATTTTATCGGCGCTGAAAATTCCCGGCTTTTCGGAATATCTCCATCCCTATGCCGACGGGCTTCTGTTCGGCTTCGGTAAAGAGGCCGACGAAAACGGCAGAGTAACGGGCTTGAAGCTCTCCATGTTCGACGTCAGCGACCCCGCCGACGTCACCGAAATAGCCAAAATTACCGATTCCACCGCGATGTGGTCGGTGGCTTCGTGGAACCATAAGGCAATCTTGGTCCACAGCGGCAAGAAGCTCATCGGCTTCCCCACCTTCAACGGCTATGAGCTCTACACTTACGACGAGGCGGAGGCCGAGTTTACCAAGCTCGCAAGTTTGGGCTCGCCCGAGAGCGAAAACTTCTACTACTATTATTATTACGACGCGCGCGGGCTGTTCATCGACGACTACTTCTATGTCTATATCAACAACCATCTGGTCTCCTACTCGCTTGATACTTTGGATGTCTGCGAATGGGTCAACTTAGGCTAAACCGCAAGCAAGCTAATCGAGGTTAACAATCAAAGAGTGCAGCCAAGCTGACAAGTTAAACAAAAGAAAGTCAAACCAAAGATAAAACTAAAAACTAAGCTATAAAAAACTAAATTACCGACAGTTAATGAACACGCCGTCCCCTAACGGGGACGGCGTGATTTTAAGGCAAACAGAAAAAAAATTGTAGTTTTTTGTAAAACGGGGCGGTTTTTAATTGCCAAAATCAGGCTGTAATGATATAATCGCAAGAAATGTGCACGTAAAGGTGCGGGAAAAGAGGAACTTATGAAAGGCCTGCTTTCTCTGTCGGGAATCCCCGACGACAAGATTCTCCAAATCATACAAACTGCTTTAGAGTTCAAAAGAAATTTAAAAAGAGTGTCGTATTCCGATTTAAGGATGGCGACACTCTTTTTTGAAAATTCGACCAGAACGCAGTATTCTTTCCAGATGGCGATGATGAATCTCGGGATAACTCCCGTTGCAATCAATGTCTCGACGTCCAGCGTCAACAAGGGCGAGAGCATCTACGACACCGTTAGGACGCTGGAGAGCATAGGGATTTCGGGCGTCGTCATCCGCCACAGCCGCGACGGCTATTTCAAGGAATTGGAAAACGTCAAAATCCCCGTCTTTAACGCCGGCGACGGCTCCACCGGCCATCCTACCCAGACGCTCCTCGATTTGGTGACGATTTATGAGGAGTTCGGGCGCTTTGAAGGCCTTAAGGTTAGCTTCGCCGGCGATATATCCCATTCACGGGTGGCGCACGGCAACTCCGAGATAATGAAGCGGCTCGGTATGGAGGTCTGCATCTCCTGCCCCGACGAGTTCGCCGACGACACCGCGCCGAGGCTCGACTTTGACGAAGCGGTTGCAACCTCCGACGTTATCAATCTTTTGAGGGTGCAGTTCGAGCGGCACAGCGGCGGCATGAGCATGAGCGCGGCGGAATACCACGCGCGCTACGGCCTCACCCTTGAGCGCGTTGCGAAAATGAAAGAGGGCGCCATAATCATCCATCCCGCGCCGATAAACCGCGGCATGGAGATAGCCGACGAAGTCGCCGAGTGCGAAAAAAGCAGGATTTTCCGCCAGATGGAAAACGGCGTTTACGCCAGAATGGCGGTCATTCACATGGTTTTGGAGGGCTTGCTGTGAGCGGGCTTTTAGTGCGCGGCGGCCGCCTTCCCTCGGAAAAGCGCGCCGACATAAAGATAGTGTCGGGAAAAATCGCCGAGGTGTCGGAAAACCTCGAGAAATCGGGGAAAGTCATCGACGCCGAGGGGCTGACGCTTTTCCCCGGCATAACCGACGTCCACGTCCACTTAAGGGAGCCCGGCTTTTCGGAAAAAGAAACCATTAAATCGGGCACGGCTGCGGCCGCCAAGGGCGGAGTTACCACCGTGCTCTCCATGCCCAATCTCAACCCCTCTCCCGACTGCTTGAAAAATCTTCAAGTTCAGCTTGATATCATTAATAAAGACGCCCTCGTCAAAGTCATTCCTTTCGGCGCGCTCACTAAAAACAGCGAGTCAAAAGCTTTATCGGAGCTTGCCGAAATTGCGCCCTTCGTCACGGGATTTACCGACGACGGCAGGGGATATACAAACCTTAAGCTTTTGGAAGAAGCTATGAAAATAGCTAAAAAGCTCAACAAGGTGATAGCGTCGCATGCCGAAGCGGAGGGACTGGGGTTTTCGCCCGCCGCCGAGTATACCGCGGTGGAAAGGGAGCTCGAGCTAGTTAAAAAAACTTCTTGCGACTATCACTTCTGTCATATCTCTACCGAAGAAAGCCTTGGTTTAATCAAGCGGGCGAAGGCGGAGGGCTTGCCGGTAACTTACGAAATAACGCCCCACCACTTTCTGCTTAGCGAAAAGGATATCGCATCCGCCGATTTTAAAATGAATCCGCCGCTACGCGCCGAAAAAGACCGCGACGCCGCGCTTTCGGCCGTCAGATGCGGCGAGGCCGATATGCTGGCGACCGACCACGCGCCGCACACCGAGGCCGAAAAATCGCTTCCCTACGATAAAGCGCCCAACGGCATAATAGGGCTGGAAACGCTTTTGCCGCTTGCTTACACTTACCTTGTCGCAAACGGCAAAATCAGTTTGGAAAAACTCGCCTATCTTCTTTGCGAATCTCCGAACAGGCGGTTTAACCTGCCGATTTGCACATTTAAAGTGGGCGATTGCGCAGATTTTTCGCTGATTGAAACCCAAAAATACCGAACGTATCAAAAGGCGGAAATTTTGAGCAAATCCAAAAATTCGCCTTTTATCGGCAGGACTCTGACCGGATATCCCGTGCTTACGGTCGCCGGCGGCCGCGTGGTTTACTTTGATAACGATTACTTTGCCAAGGAGGATTTCGATGGCTGACAAAATGTTGATTCTAGAAAACGGGCGCGTGTTTTACGGCGGCGGCTTCGGCAGCCAAAAAACACGCATTGCCGAGATTGTCTTCAACACCGCGATGGTGGGGTATCAGGAGATTTTATCCGACCCCTCGTATTTCGGGCAAATCGTGATTATGAGCTATCCGCTCATCGGCAATTACGGGCTGGCCGACGACGATTACGAATCCAAAAACATTTATCTTTCGGGCTTCGTCGTTCGCGAATACAACGACAACCCCAGCAACTTCCGCTTCACCATGAGCCTCGGCAACATCATGGAAGACTACGACGTGGCGGGCATTCAAGACCTCGACACCCGCGAGCTTGTCCGAATCATTCGCGACGAGGGCTCGATGAAGGCGATGATTACCGACGCATCCCGCCCATACGAGGAGTGCTTGAAGGAGCTTAGAGCCGCCAAGCTTGAAGAAAATCCCGTCAAGCTGATATCGACTAAGAAAGTTTGGTATTCGAGAACGAGGAACCCCGCCTTCAACGTCATAGCCGTGGACCTCGGAATAAAGACCAACATTCTCCGGCTTTTAAATAAATACGGCTGCAACGTCGCGATTGTTCCTCACAACACTTCCAAAGAAGATATAATGCGCTTAAAGCCCGACGGGCTTTTAATATCGAGCGGGCCGGGCGGGCCCGAGCTTCTTACCGAAGCCGCCGCGCTCATTAAGAGCGTAAAGGGCGAAATACCCGTTTTGGGAACGGGTTTGGGCTGCCAGCTCGTCGCGCTTGCCTACGGCGCCAAAGTCGCGAAAAGAAAGACGGGCCATCATGGCTGCAACATCCCCGTCCGCGATTTAAAGACGAACGCCATCGAGATAACCGACCAAAACCACTGCTACGACGTCGACGTCGAATCGCTGAAAGCCGCCGGGCTTGAGCTGACTCACGTCAACCTCATCGACGGCAGCGCCGAGGGAATAGCCGACTACGCAAATAACGTGCTCGGCGTGCAATTCTATCCCGAGAGCGCCGCGCTCCCCGAGAATGGCGTGTATGTGTTGGATACCTTCATAAACATGATGAAAAAAGCGGGAGGCAACGGCAATGCCCAGAAGAACAGATATTAAGAAGATTATGGTAATCGGCTCCGGCCCGATAGTAATCGGCCAGGCCGCCGAATTCGACTACGCCGGCACGCAGGCGTGCATCGCGCTCAAGGAAGAGGGCTACAAAGTTATTCTCGTCAACAGCAACCCCGCCACCATCATGACCGACGTCAGGATGGCGGACAAGGTCTATATGGAACCGCTCGAGCTGGAATATGTCGCCAAAATTATAAGAAGCGAACGCCCCGACGGTATCATCTGCAGCATGGGCGGCCAGACCGGCCTCAACCTCGGCATGCAGCTCTACCGCAAGGGCATTTTAGAGGAATGCGGCGTCGAGATGCTGGGCACGGGCTACCAAGCCATTTGCCAAGCGGAGGACAGAAAGCTCTTCGTCGAGCTCTGCAAGCGTATCGGCGAGCCCGTGCTGACTTCTAAAACGGCAAACCACATCGATGAGGCCGTGGATATCGCCGACGAAATAGGCTATCCCGTCATCATCCGTCCCGCTTTCACGCTGGGCGGCACGGGCGGCGGCTTTGCCGAAAACGCCGGTGAAGTAGCCGAAATCTGCAAAAACGCGCTTAAAATATCGCCGGTCGAGCAAGTGCTGGTCGAAAAATCGGTCAAAGGATTTAAAGAAATTGAGTTCGAGGTCATCCGCGACAAGGCGGACACCGCGGTATCGGTCTGCTGCATGGAAAACGTCGATCCCGTCGGCGTCCACACCGGCGACTCCATAGTCGTCGCGCCCAGCCAGACGCTCACCAACCGCGAATATCAGATGCTTAGAACGGCGGCGCTCAAAATCATTCGCGCGCTCAAAATCGAGGGCGGCTGCAACATCCAGTTCGCGCTCGACCCCTACTCTTTCGAATATTACGTCATCGAGGTCAATCCCCGCGTCAGCCGCTCCTCGGCTCTTGCCAGCAAGGCGAGCGGCTATCCCATCGCCCGCGTCAACTCCAAGATAGCCTGCGGGCTTACGCTGGACGAGATTATGATTGCCAACACGCCGGCGTCATTCGAGCCTTCGCTCGACTATATCGTCGTAAAATTCCCCCGCTTCCCCTTCGACAAGTTCGCCGAGGCCAACCGCGCGCTGACGACGCAGATGAAAGCGACGGGCGAGGTCATGAGCATAGGCCGCACCCTCGAGGAAGCTTTCTTAAAGGCGATACGTTCCCTTGAAAACGGATATTTCCATCTCGAGCTTAAAAAGTTTAAAGCATTCAGTGACCACGACCTCGTCGATATGGTAATGCGCGGCACCGACGAGCGCATATTCGCGATAGCCGAGGCGTTCCGGCGGCTTATCCCCATCGAGTATATCTACTCCTTGACCAAGATTGACCGCTTGTTCCTCGACAAAATCATGAAGATAGTCGAGTTCGAGAGCGTCATCAAGGCCAACAAAAACGATATCAAAACGCTCCGCCGCGCCAAGCGGATGGGCTTCTCCGACGACTATATAGCAAATTGTTGGGGGCTTGACGCCGTTGACATATATCAACTGCGCAAGAAGAACAACATCTACCCCGTCTATAAGACGATTGACACCTGCGCCGGCGAGTTCAAGTCATATACTCCCTATCTCTATTCGACTTACGAAAGCGAAAACGAATCGATTGTATCAACCAGAAAGAAAGTCGTAGTGCTGGGAAGCGGGCCCATCAGAATCGGTCAGGGAATCGAGTTCGACTACTCGACAGTCCACGCCGTTTGGGCTATTCAGGAGGCGGGGTATGAGGCTATCATCATCAACAACAATCCCGAGACCGTCTCCACCGACTACACGCTGTCGGACAAGCTCTATTTCGAGCCTCTGACCTTCGAGGACGTCATGAACGTCATCGACCTCGAAAAGCCGGAGGGCGTCATAGTCGCCTTGGGCGGCCAGACCGCCATCAACCTCGCCGAGGACTTAGATCGCGCCGGCGTCAAGATTTTGGGCAGCAGCAGCGACAGCATCGCGCTTGCCGAGGACCGCGACCTCTTTGCCGAGGTCTTGACCAAGCTTGACATACCGATGCCGCGCGGCGAGGCCGTCTTCAACCTTGAGGACGGTAAACGCGTCGCCGCCGAAATAGGCTATCCCGTGCTGGTGCGGCCCTCCTTCGTCTTGGGCGGCAGAATGATGCACATCGTCTACGACGAAAAATCGCTCGTCAACTTCGTCAACGAGGCCGTCAAGCTCAACGAAAAGCACCCCGTCCTCATCGACAAATATATCAAGGGCAAGGAGTGCGAGGTAGACGCCGTATGCGACGGCACCGACGTTTTCATTCCCGGCATCATGGAGCATATCGAGCGCGCCGGCGTCCACAGCGGCGACTCGATGAGCGTCTATCCCCCTTATTCTTTGAGCGAAGACGTCAAAAAGATTATCGTCGACTACACCCGCAGGGTGGGGTTGGAGCTTAAGATAATCGGGCCCTTCAACATCCAGTTTATCGTCGAAAACGGCACCGTCTATATCATTGAGGTCAATCCGAGAAGCAGCCGCACCGTGCCCTTCCTTGCCAAGTCTACGGGCGTGCCGATTGCCAACCTCGCGACCAAAGTCATGCTGGGCAACAAGCTGAAAGATTTGGGCTACACCGGAAATTATCCCGAAAAGAAGCGCTGGTATTGCAAGTCGCCCACCTTCTCCTTCACCAAAATTACCGGCCTTGACGCCGTTCTCTCCCCCGAAATGAAATCGACGGGTGAGGCTATTGGCTACGACGACTCCTTCAATCGCGCCCTCTACAAGTCGCTTCAGGCGTCGGGGCTCAAGGTCAGAACTTACGGCACCGTCTTCGCTACGATAGCCGACGAGGACAAAGAGAGCGCGCTGCCGCTCATCAAACGTTTCTTTGACCTCGGCTTCAACATCGAGGCGACGGAGGGCACCGCCAAATTCCTGAAGGGCCACGGCATCAGGACGCGTATCAAGAAAAAGCTGTCGCAGGGAAGCGAGGAAATTTTGACGGCGCTTCGCAAAGGCTACGTGACCTACGTCCTCAACACGCTGTCGGAGGGCACCCAAACGGCGCAGCGCGACGGCGCGGCAATAAGGCGGACGGCCGTCGACAACAATGTGCCGGTCTTTACCTCGCTCGATACCGTCGACGTTCTGCTTGACGTCCTCGAGGCGATAACGGTCGGCATTTCCACCATTGACGCCTAAACGAGATTAGCTTTAAATCGCGCAGTCGGCACTTAAAAAAGCCGATTGCGGCAGATAAACCGCCAATTCGGTGAAAAAATGAAAGAAAGCGTTTTAACAGTCGAGAAAAATCACAAAATCGCCAAGGATACCTACCGCATGCGGCTCTCGGGCGACGTCGGCGTTCACGCGCCCGGCCAGTTTGTCGAGCTTACCGCGCCGGGGTTTTATCTTCGGCGCCCCTTCGGCGTCTTCGACTCGTCCGAGGATTATCTCGAAATTGTCTATAAGGTTGTCGGAAAAGGGACGGCGGCGATGAGCGATTATCCCTTAGGGACGGAGCTTTCGGCGCTTCTCAGCTTGGGCAATTCCTTCGATATGTCAAAGGCAAAAAAGCCGCTTTTAATCAGCGGAGGCTTGGGCGCCGCGCCGCTTCACTTCCTTGCCAAAAAGTTTTTTGAGGCGGGCGTCCGCTCGACGATTGTCGCCGGTTTTAGGAATAACGAGGAAGTCGCGCTATTGGAGGAGCTTCAAAAATTCGGCGAAGTCACCCTTGCCACCGATGACGGCTCGGCGGGATTTTGCGGCAACACGGTATGCTGTTTAGAGTCGTTAAAGACTGACTTTGATTTTTATTACGCCTGCGGGCCTCAGGTGATGCTGGCCGCGCTCGCTAAAAAGCATGAAAATGGCGAGATTTCGATGGAAGCGCGGATGGGCTGTGGCTTCGGCGCCTGCATGGGCTGCACCATCAAGACAACAAACGGATTTAAGCGCGTCTGCAAGGAGGGGCCGGTCTTTTCGGCAAAAGAGGTGATATTTTGAAAGATTTGAGCGTTGAGCTGTTGGGCGAAATTTTAAAAAATCCCATAATACCGGCAAGCGGCACCTTCGGCTTCGGCTATGAGTTCGCCGACTATTACGACATCAACATACTTGGCTCGATAGCCTTGAAGGGCACCACCGTCGAGGCGCGTTACGGCAATCCGCTGCCGAGAATCGCCGAATGCCCGGCCGGCATGCTCAACTCGATAGGGCTCCAAAATCCGGGCGCGCCCGCCGTCTTAAACGAGGAACTGCCCAAGCTGAAAAAGGTCTACCGCGGCAAAGTCATAGTCAATATCGGCGGGCATAGTTTCGACGACTACGCTCAAGCGGCAAGCGTCTTCAACGACGCCGAGAACGTGCTTGCAGTCGAGCTCAACATTAGTTGTCCCAACGTCAAAGGCGGCGGGCTTCACTTCGGCACCGACGCCTTAACCGCCGAAAGGCTGGTTTCCGCGGTCAAAAAGAGCGTTTACAAGCCCGTCATCGTCAAGCTCACCCCCAACGTAACGAGTGTAGCCGAGATTGCAAAAGCCGTCGAGAGCGGCGGCGCCGACGCCGTCAGCCTGATTAACACGCTACTCGGCATGCGCATCAACCTCGATACCATGAAGCCGGTGCTTGCCGCGGGCGCGGGCGGTTACAGCGGGCCGGGAATCTTTCCGGTTGCCGTCAGAATGATAAGAGAAGTCAAGGCGGCGGTCAAAATTCCCGTTATCGGCATGGGCGGCGTCGCTTCTGCCGAGGACGCTTTGGAGCTGATTGCGGCAGGCGCATCCGCCGTTATGGTGGGAAGCGCCAACCTAGTTGACCCATTTGCCTGCAAAAAAATCATAGAAGCCTTGCCCTCGGCGATGGAAAGATATAAAATAGAGAAAATAAGTGATTTGGTGGGAGCCGCGCTATGAAAAAAGACGTCATAATCGCCTGCGATTTCGATTCCAAAGAAAAGCTCTTTGCTTTCCTTGCCTCGATGGGCGAGCTCAAGCCCTTTTTGAAGGTGGGAATGGAGCTCTATTATAAAGAGGGCGCCGACTTGGTTTTGGACCTCAAGGCGCGGGGCTATAAGGTGTTTTTGGACTTAAAGCTTCACGACATCCCCAACACCGTCTATAAGGCGATGAAGGTAGTCGTAAGGTTGGGCGCCGATATCATAAACGTCCACGCCGCGGGCGGAGTGGAGATGATGAAGGCGGCGGCGCGCGCGGTGTCCGAGTTGGAAAAGGCCGAAAAGCCGCTCGTCATCGCCGTCACACAGCTTACCTCCATCGACGCCGAAACGCTCAAAAAAGAGCTTTTGATTTCGGAAAGCTTGGAATACACCGTCAAAAAATACGCCGAAAACGCCGCCTCAGCCGGACTTTCGGGCGTAGTTTGCTCGCCGCTCGAAGCGCCCCTCATAAAATCGATGGGGCTTGTATCGGTGACGCCCGGCATCAGGCTTTCGGGCGACGCCGCAGGCGACCAAAAACGGATTACCACACCCAAGGAAGCGAAGTCGCTGGGCAGCGACTACATAGTGGTAGGCCGCTCGATAACCGGCGCCGGCGACCCCAAAGCGGCGTATCTGGCCTGCGTGAAAGAGTTTTTAGGATAAATCCTAAGAGGATTTATCCTAGTGAATAATGAATAATGAATAATTAATAATTGCGGGAGCGGTGCCAGCGCACCGAATGAAAAACGAAAACTAAATCGAAAAACTGTGGTCCGAAACAGAAATAATTGAGAGAAAAATGGGTAATTATTTTTTGAAAATTAAAGAGGAAGTCGCGCTGAAGCTTCTTGAGATTAAAGCGGTGTTTTTGCGTCCGTCGCAGCCTTTTACTTGGGCGAGCGGAATTAAGTCGCCGATATATTGCGACAACCGCCTAATTTTAGCGGCGCCCGAGGCAAGAAATTTTATTGAAAACGCGCTTGCCGAGCTTATTAAAGAAAATTATCCCGATGCCGAGGCTCTTATGGGGACTTCGACGGCCGGCATTCCCCACGCCGCGATTGCCGCCGAAATTCTTAGGCTCCCGATGGGCTACGTCCGCGCTCAAGCCAAGGACCACGGCAGAAACAATTTGATCGAGGGCGCAGCGGTTGATGGGAAAAAGGTTGTGGTAGTAGAGGATTTGATTTCCACCGCCGGCTCGGCAATAGAAGTAGTAGCCGCACTCAGGGAAGCGGGCGCTCAAGTTTTGGGAATTGCCTCGCTGTTTACCTACAATCTTGAAAAGGGCCTAAAGAGGCTTGCCGAGGCCGAGGTCAAAAACGTGTCGCTCTCCGATATCGAGGCTCTCGCCTCCGCCGCTCTAAAGAACGCCTATATCAACGAGGGCGAATTCGAGCTGGTATTCAAATTTCAAAAAAATCCCGACGGCTGGCTCTCGTAAGTTCTCAAAAGGCTTATTAATAAAAAGCCCCGAAACTTTCGGGGCTTTTTTTATCCAACGCTATTCGTTTTTCATTATTCTTTATTCATTCGATTCAACCCGTTAAATCGCCTGCCACGTTATTTCCTCGCCGTCTAGCACGAGATAGCCGCGTTCGCCGTCGAAGGGGAGGCCGGCCGAACCCGGATTAATATAGCGGATGCCGCGCTTCACCGTGTCGGTATGCTGATGGAAGTGGCCGTGAAAGACAACGCTACCTTCGGCAAGCTCCGGCGGCTTTGTCGCGTTTATTTGATGGCCGTGAGTAAACAGATAAGTTTTTCCGAGGTTGGCCATGGTGTAGGACTTATAGAACTTGAACTCCGAAACCGTTTCGTCGACCTCGCTGTCGCAGTTGCCCTTTATCGCGACGACCTTATCCTTGATTGAATTGAGCAAATTGGCAAGGCGGACGGGCGAATAGTTTTCGGGCAGCGGATTTCTGGCGCCATGGTAGTAAATATCCCCCAAAATGACGAGCTTGTCGCCGCCGCCGGCGATAAAGGCGTCGACGACTCTCCTTGCCGCCTCGAAGTTTCCGTGAAAATCAGATGCGATGTAAATTTTCATAATCCACCTAACTTATATTTTATAGTAGTATTTTGGCTGTTTAAAGTGCGTGTTTTGCTGTTTGCGATTTTTCTGAGTGTATATTTTAGCTCTAAATGTTTGATTTTTTCGGTCTTTTCGGCTTCTCGGCAGGTGATTTATGTTGTGTCAGCCGCGGGATTTTGCCAAAATCGCGTTGACGATTTTCGCCGCCATCATCATGCCGGCTACGGGCGGGACGAAGGAGATGCTGGCGGGCGGGTGCCTGCCGTTTTCGGCGGCCTGCGCCAGCGGGCGGAGGGGCTCCTCCTCGGAGTAGACGACGTCGAGCTTTTCTATGCCGAGCCGCTTTAATTCCCGCCTCATTATTTTAGCGACCGGACAGATTTTGGTGCCACGGATATCGGCGTATTTAATGAGCTCGGGCTTCAGCCTGTTGCCCATGCCCATCGAGGATATTATCGGCGTGCCGCACTCTGCCGAGGCTTTAATCAAGAGAAGCTTGGATGTGATTGTGTCGATGCAGTCGGCGACGTAGTCGTATAGAGAAAAGTCGAAAAGCTCTCTTGTGTCAGCGTCGAAGAAGACGTCGAAGGCGGTGACGGCGGCAGACGGGTTGATGTCTAGTATCCGCTCGCGCATGACTTCGGCCTTTTTTCTGCCTACTGTGGACTTAAGCGCTATCAGCTGGCGGTTGAGGTTGCTCTCCGCCACGGTGTCGGCGTCGACTAAGACAAGCGTCCCTATGCCCGCCCGCGCCAAGCCTTCGGCGGCAAACGAGCCGACGCCGCCCAAGCCGAACACCGCGACCTTTGCCGCGGCCAGCTTAGCCGCGCCCTCGGGGCCTATCAGGTTTAGCATTCTTTCAAAGCTCATTTTACAGGGCCGTCGGTGCGCTTATGGCCGGTAAAACGGTCGCCCCAAGCGTTTGCCCACTTTTCGGGATAGAACTCATAGTAAGAAACGCCCTTTTCCTCTCTAAGCTTGATAAACCGTTTGGAGTTGCACCATATGACGGAGGGTATGCCGATTACAAAGAGATAGAGCGGCCCCAAAAGAAGGTTTTGCAGCGTGTGGCCGTATTCGTGGGCGCGGGCGTCCAAAAACCACTGTTCCCCTCTCGCGCCGTTGACGAAGATGAAGATGCCCAGTGAAACGCCGCCCCAGTTTTCCTCGTGTCTGCTTATGAGCGCGCCTTTAAACCATTCGCGATTGAGCTTGCCTTTAGATAAATAGACCAAAAAGCCCAAGAGGTTGGCTAAAAGCCCCCAAGTAAACTGCAGAAGATAGAAAAAAAACAGCGCTACATATTTAATTACTTTTTTCATTATAATTCCGTGCCGAGGTTAATTTTGAATGAGTGTCCTTTGCGCCGAGCCTTATGTAATAAACAAACCGTATTTAATAAGGTCTTCAAGCGCGGCGATGTTTAAATTTTCGCCCATGAGCGCGGGTTTTATGATGAGATAGAGATAGATGTTCAAAAGCGCGGCAGCCGCGGCGTCGGCATCGAAAGAGCGCATCAGGTCGAACTCGGCGCCCAGCCTTATGATTTCGGCCAACTCGTCAATCATTCTCGTGTAAACTTTGTCAAATCGCGGGCTTTCCGAAAACGCCGAGAAAAACTCCTTGTCCTTTTTCAAAATGGCGGCGAGCGCCTCGTCCTCTAAAAGATATAAAACGGCGTTTTTAAGTAGAAAATTGAATTGCGCGCGGGGATCCTTCATCGCGGCAAGCGGCGTGAAGCACTTATCGAGCCATTTTTCAAGGTAAAAGCAAATCGTGGCATTGTAAAGCTCGCGCTTGCCCTCGAAATAAAGATAGAGATTGCTGTTGGTGACGGAAAGTTCGTCGGCAATATCCTGCAGTGTCGCTTTTTTGAAATCGAATTCCGCAAAAACCTTCTTCGCAGCCTCAAAGATGGTGTTAAGCTCGATTTTCTTCCGCATTGGTAAGTCCCTTTTTAGGAAAGATAAATTAATGATAGCACAATCCTTTCATTCTAGCAATTAAATCATAAAAACTAAACTGAACAAATGCCCCAAAGTTGTCTATCATTTTCGGCCTTAAAAAATTGCTTAATCAGACTTGTGGCAATAAAGGAGGCAATCATTATGCCTTTTTTGACAAAAGCGGAAATTTGAATAAGTTTTTATATAGAAAAATTACTGTATTTTGATGAAAAGTTATGGTAAAATGAATTTGTCAAAAAAAATTTGGAGGCGGATATGATTTACATTCTCAATCAAAAAATGTGGACGCTCAAAGATAAGTTTGCGATAACCGACGACGCCGGCCGCACTTGCTTTTTTGTTGATACCAACTGGAATCTTTTAGGCGTAAGAAAGAAATTTTCGCTTTTCGATACCGCGGGGCGTGAGGTTTACTATGCCCAGCAGCGCATTTTATCCTTCCTTGCCCGCTTTGACCTCTATCCCAACAGCGGCGCTGTCAAAGAGGAGCGCATAGGCTTTATGAGACGTTCTCCCACCCCTTGGCCGCGCTACCGTGTCAAGACTAAATACGGCAACTACGTCGTAAAGGGCAAGTTCGGTCTGGCGCGGACGCTGACGATACTTAAAAACGGCAAGCTCGTAGCGACGGTCAAGAAGAAGAACTTCCAAATCCGCGACCAATACACGATTGAGGTTACAGAGCCGAGCGAAAGCGCGCTCGCCCTTATGATAGCGCTCATCAATGACCAGATGCACTATAGGGGAAGATAAATAACTGAAACAAAAGAAATCCGCGACGGGGTCGCGGATTTTTTTTAACTAATAATTAGTAATGAATAATGAATAACGGTGGAAGCGGCGCTGCGCGTCGAACGAAAAACAAAAAACGAAAAACGAAAAATTGTGGTTGCACGTGGAGAAACTAAACGAAGAATCAGGGCGCAAGGCAAAATCGTTGCAGAGGGCGCAACTGATTTTGCAAAACGGTGTTGACGGGGGTATTTCCCGCTTATATAATAAAATTATCAAGCTTCTTTGTTTTTTAACTTGGTTCGGGATTAAGATATAAATCTATATGGGCGCTTTCGGCGGCTAAAACTTGGTGGCGCTTTTCGGCTGATTTCGGCGCATAAAGCCTTGATTTAAGTAGGGACCTAAACAGAGTAGGGTTCATTAATACTTACAGCGAATTATTAAATGCAAAATTCATAAAAAGCAAAAACCATTGGGAGGTAAATATATGAAATTGACCGGCGGAGAAATCATAGTAAAACAGCTTGTCAAAGAAAACGTCAAATACATTTTGGGCATTCCCGGCCACGGCGTGCTCGGGCTGTTTGACGCCATAAGAAAAGAGGAAGAGGCGGGAAACATCAAATACATTCAGGTCAAACACGAGCAGGCGGCGACGGCGATTGCCGACGGATACTTCAGAGTATCGGGACGGCCGCTCGCGGTGTTCGCCTCGATAGGGCCGGGCACGCTCAACACCGCAATCGGGCTGGGCACGGCGTATGCCGATTCCACCGCCTTTTTGCTTCTCGCGGGCGATACCCACGTCCACATGAAGGGAACGGGCGTGCTTCAGGAGATTGAGCGCTACTTAGACAGCAACATAATAAGAAGCCTCGAGCCGCTTGCCAAGCGAAGCTGGCGCGCCGAATCGGTCGAGCAACTGCCCAAAATAGTCCGCCGCGCGGTGTCTACGATGACGACGGGCCGCAGCGGGCCTGCCGTTATTGCCGCGCCCATGGACGTGCAGTCGGCGGCGGCCGAGTGCAAGTTTGCCGAAAAAGAGGCGATAGACGACCGTCCCGCGCCCGATAAGGCGGCGATAGCCCGCGCTGTGGAAATTATGAAAAATGCCAAGCGTCCCGTCATTTTGGCGGGCGGCGGCGCGCTCTCATCCCGCGCCGAAAGCGAGATTTACGCGCTGGCCGAAAAATGGGGCGCCGCCGTGGTGACGACGCTTCAGGGCAAGGGCGCCGTCTCCGAAACCCACGACAACTACTGTTTCCATACCGGCTCCAAGGGGACGCTCTGCGGCCTTAAGATTTGCAGCACCGCCGACGTTGTTCTCGCCGTCGGCACACGCTTTGCCGACGAAACGACCTGCTCCTATCGCAAGGGCGTCAGCTTCAATTTCCCCGATACCAAGCTCATTCACATCGACATCGACTCGGGCGAGCTGGGCAAGAACTACGCGCCCGACGTCGGCATTGTGGCCGACCTCAAAAAGAGCCTTGTCGAGCTTGAAGCGGAAATCGGAGAGCTTCCCAAGAAAAAGGAATACTTAGATGAAATCAAGGCGCTTCGCGCAAGCTGGCTCGATTATTTGGCAAGCGTCCGCGCTAAAAAGGCCGAAAGAATGACGATTTCCCAGCTTATCGGCGTTTTGAACGACAAGCTTCCCGAGGACACCATCATCGCGACCTCGTCGGGCAATACCCAAGCGCAGCTCTTCCAGGAATACCGCTATAAAAAACCCTACCGCAACTTGACTACGGGCGGGTTTTCGACGATGGGCTGGGCGATGCCCGCCGCGATGGGCGCCAAGCTTGCCGCTCCCGAGTCGCCCGTTGTCGCCCTTCTCGGCGACGGCGATTTCCTGATGGTGATGCAGGAGATGGCGACGATGGCGAAATATGAAATACCCGTCGTCGTCGTGCTTGCCGACAACAGCGGCTGGATGGCGATAAAGGACCTTCAAATGGACGTCCTGGGCGCCGACGCCGCCTTCGGCAACGACTTTTTGAGAGAAGGCAAACCTTACAGCCCCGACTTTTATGCTACCGCCGAGGCCTTCGGCATAGCGGCATATAAGGCGGAGGACGAAGCCGCGCTCGGGGAGGCGCTCGGGAGGGCGCTAAAAGAAAACAAGCCCGCGCTGATTTTGGCGCCGGTGTCGCGCGAATATCCCTTCACGGGCGGCAAAGCGTTCGGATGGTGGGACGTGCCCATTCCCGCCTACCGCGCCGAGCGTAGAGCAAGCTACGAGCAAAACAAAAAAGAGGAAACGCTTTAGGCTTAAATCACAATTGCCAATAAACCGCAAGGTAGGGATTAAGTCAAATCCAAGAGAGTTTTAGTTGAATTGCGGTCGGTTTAAAAAACACAAGCATATTAAAGTAAAAAAGCAGACAATCGAGGTTAATATGGAGATTTTGAAATATTTTACGAATAACGAGTTTTTGGAGTCGAAAACCGATAAATTTTATGAGGTTTACAACCCCTCGACGGGCGAGCTAATCGCCAAGTGCCCGCGTGTTCTTCGCGAGGAGATAAAGGCGGTCATCGAAAACGCCAAGAAGGCATACGAGGTTTGGTCGAATACTCCTGTCATCAAGCGCGTTCAGGTGCTCTACAAGGTGCGCGACCTCGTAGAAAAAAATCTCGACGAGCTCACTATGCTGGTGGCGCGTGAGCACGGCAAGGTTTGGGAGGAGGCCAAGGGCGACGTGCTCAAGGCCAAGGAGGCCACCGAGCTTGCCATCTCCATGCCGCTTCTGATGCAGGGCGACTCGTTGATGGACGCCTCGACGGGTTACGACACCGTGCTTTACCGCGAGTCCATCGGCGTGTTCGCGGGCATATCGCCCTTCAACTTCCCCGCCATGATTCCTATGGGCTGGATGGCGCCCAACTGCATAGCGGCGGGCAACGCCATGGTGCTCAAGGTGGCGGGCGCAACGCCCTTGACCAGTATGCGTTTTGCCGAGCTCTATCGCGAGGCGGGACTTCCCGCCGGCGTTCTCAACATCATATCGTGCGACCGTCACGACACCGAGGAGCTTTTGACCAATCCCGACGTCAAGGGAATTTCCTTTGTCGGCTCCACCAAGGTAGGAAGATATATATATTCCAAGGGAACGGAAAACGGCAAACGCGTTCAGGCGCTGTGCGAGGCCAAGAACCACGCGCTGGTGCTTGCCGACGCCGCGCTTGACCGCACCGCCGCCGGCATAATTAACGCCGCGTTCGGCTGTGCCGGCGAAAGATGCATGGCGCTGCCCGTCGTCGTTGCCGAAGAGGCAATCGCCGACGAGCTGGTTGAAAAAATCGTGGCGTTCGCGAGAAAGCTCAAAGTTGGTCCTGCCTATGACAAGTCCAGCAAGTTAGGGCCCGTCTATTCCGCCGAGCATAAAAAGAGCGTGGAAAATTGGATTGAGCGCGGCATAGCCGAGGGCGCCAAGCTGGTTTTGGACGGCAGAGGCGTCAGCGTGGAAGGCTTTGAGAACGGCTTCTATCTGGGCCCCACCGTGTTTGACCGCGTCACGCGGGAAATGGCAATCGGCTGCGACGAGATATTCGGGCCGGTGCTCTCCGTAAAGCGCGTCAAGGACTTTGAGGAAGGAATGGCGGTCATCAATTCGAGCGAGTTCGCCAACGGCTCGGTCATCTACACCGAGAGCGGCTACTATGCGCGGCAGTTTGCGCGCTACACCCACGGCGGCATGGTGGGAATCAACGTCGGCATTCCCGTGCCCGTCGGCTTCTTCCCCTTCTCGGGGCATAAGCATAGCTTTTTCGGCGATTTGCACTGCTTAGGCAAGGACGCCTACCGCTTCTACACCGAGTCCAAGACGGTGACGACGCACTGGTTCGGCGAGGAGGAGAAAAAGGCTCAAAAGACCTCGACGTGGGACGGAACGATTTAGGCGCGATAAGAGATAATAAAAAAATCGCTGACTAAGCCAAAGCAAGGCGGGAGGATAGGTCAAAAAGCTAATAAGCAATATAATCCGAAGCTTTCTAATCAAAGAAAACAATAAAAATCAAAAAATAAGGGGTTCAGGCTGAATAAGGAGGAAATTATGTCTAAAATGAAATTTGTGTTGGTAGGTTGCGGCAGGATTGCCACGCTTCACGTCGCGGGCTACAAAAACCGCGACGACGCCGAGCTTTACGGCGTCTGCGATAAAAACCGTCAGGCGGCGAAGAAGTTTGCCGAGGAGCACGGCATACCAAAGATTTATGACTGCTACGAGGATGTGCTCGCCGACCCCGAAGTGACAGGCGTCGAGCTTTTGGTGCCGCATCATTTGCACTGTCCGATGACGATTGCGGCGTGCCGGGCCAAAAAGCACGTTTCGGTGCAAAAGCCGATGGCGCTAAACCTAGCCGAATGCGACCAAATGATTGCGGCGGCCAAAGAAAACGGCGTCAAGCTCAAGGTGTTTGAGAACTTCGTCCATTATCCGCCCTACCTCTTTTTGAAAAAGCTGATAGAAGACGGCGAAATCGGCGAAATCAGAGGAGTGCGCTATAAAATGTGCAACGGCGGCCTAAACTCCGAAAACGCGCCTGCCGCCAAGGTGCGCGCCAAAAAAG
The DNA here is from genome assembly GCA_035449045.1 of Eubacteriales bacterium. Taxonomy (GTDB): domain Bacteria; phylum Bacillota; class Clostridia; order Christensenellales; family CAG-917; genus DAOTKC01. The sequence continues at coordinate 12,342 of DAOTKC010000006.1, read as the reverse complement.
CGGGCGTCGATTTGAGCGAGCTCGAGCCAACGGGCTGGAAAGTGGACACGCTTTCATGGACATGGCGCTTAAACGAAACGCTGGCGGGCGGCGGACCCGTCGTCTTTGACGACGGCTACCACAAGTTCTCGCTGTTTATGGACCTTTTGGGCGACGTCGAAAAGGTGTCGGCTTGGATAGACTCGACACCCGTCTTCGGCAACCTCTGCCAAGACTCGCCCGCCGTCGTGATGTGGAAATACAAGGATAAAAAGGTCTACGGTGTTTGGGATATTACCTGCGCCGACGATATGTATGTCAAAGGAAAATACTATACCTGCGACGAGCGCCTCGAGGTGACGGGCTCACGCGGCGTAGTATGGCTGACGCGCTGCACCGCCGAAATGCTGGACAGCGTGGCGCCCGTCCTGCTTTACCGCGACGGCAAGCTGACCGAGTTTTGGGATATGCCGCACGACTGGCAGGATGCCTTCATAAACTCGACGGTTGACTTTATCGAGGCAATCAAATTCGACCGCGAACCCGTGCTTTCGGGCGAACGCGGCCGCGAGGTTTTGAAATTCGCGCTGGCGGCTATGAAATCGGCGGAGGAGAACCGCGAAGTGACGCTGGAGTGCTCCTTAGACCGCGAACTGCAAAAGCGCAAAAGCTTTATCAGCCTGATGCTGAAAAAGAAAGATAAAAAATGCCCCGGGAAATAGAATACTTAGATAATGGAGGTAAAAAAATGCGTGTCGCGGTGATAAACGAGATTTCGGCGAGGGATAAAAACCCGCTCATTATGGACGCTCTTGCGGAGGTAGGCGTGAAGGCCGCAAACGTCGGCATGAAAGCGGACGGCGCGGGCGAGCTAACTTACATTCAAACCGGCTTGATGGCGGCGATAATTCTGAACTTGGGCGCCGCCGATATGGTGGTTGGCGGCTGCGGCACCGGCCAAGGCTTTTTAATCTCGGCGATGCAGTATCCCAAGGTCTTCTGCGGACTTATTTCGGAGCCGCTCGACGCATGGCTCTTTGCCAAGATAAACGCCGGCAACTGCGTTTCGCTGCCCCTCAATAAGGGCTTCGGCTGGGCGGGCGGCATCAATCTCAAATATATTTTCGAAAAGCTGTTTTCGGGAGGCTTCGGCGAGGGCTATCCCGCCGAGCGCTGTGTAAGCCAAAAGGAAAGCAGAGGAAATCTTTTAGGTATATCGCGTCTGGCTCACCTTGGTATGGAGGAAATTTTAGAGGGAATTAAGCTCGAAATCGCAGTGCCCGTCTTTTCTTATAAGCCTTTTTCGGATTACATCCTTTCGGGCGCCGCTGAAAACACCAAACTATTGGATTTTATTAAATCTAAGTTCTTAAGGTAAAAAAAATGAGTCAGTCGCTGCAAAAGGGAATAGACGCGCTGCTTTATCTTTCGTCTAAAAAGAGCGCGGGCGTGACCGAGATTGCCGAGGCGCTCGGCGTCAACAAGAGCACGGCGTTTAGGATTTTGGACACCTTCGTGTCCTACAACATGGCCGAGAAGGTCAAGGAAACCGGCAAATATAAGCTGGGGCCGGCCATTTTGAAGCTGTCGCATCAATATTACAGCGGCTTGAGCACCGTTGCCGCCGCCAAACCATGGCTTATTAAAATCAGCGAGCTTTCGGGCGAATCGTCGCACTTAGGCGTGCTTGCCAACAACAGCGCAGTCATAGTCGACCAGATAATAGCCGACAGCCGCCTTGTCGTCAACGCCAAGATGGGCGGCGGCGAGCCGCTTTACGCCTCCGCTGTCGGAAAATGCCTGCTCGCTTTTTCGGAGGAGCCATATCAATCCAAAATGCTGGCGTCTATTACCTTCGAAAGCTTCACCGAAAAGACGATAAAGGACGAAGCCGCGCTTACGGCCGAGCTTGATGATATAAGATTGAAGGGCTACGCCGTCGACGAGGGTGAACTCTCCAAAGATATACGCTGCGTCGCCGCGCCGATTTTCAACAATCGCGGCGAGTGCCGCTATGCCATAGGAATTTCGGGCGCGGTATCGAGAATGCCCAAGGAAGCGGTTGAGGCCGCCGCCGCCATCTTAGTCAAGGCGGCGAACGCCATATCCGCCGAGCTGGGCTATATCAAATAAACGAAACCGAACTTAAGAAAGCAGTCAAGCATTAAGGAACAAAATAAGGCCGATTCGGGCATAGCGGGGTAAAAAAAACGAGATTTAGCAAGCAATAATAAGTTTGAGAAGGGGGCAAAAAATCATGAAAAATTTAAAATCCAAGCTGGCATACGGCAGCGGCGACATTTACGGCGGCGGCGCGTTTTTGGTGTTTAGCCTGTTCTACATGAACTTTTTGGTGCTGGTCGAGGGCATTCCCGTGCTTGCCGCTACGCTGATTATCTTCGCAGGCAAGCTTTGGGACGCCGTGACCGACCCGCTCATGGGCAGGTTGTCGGACAGGACGCGCTCGCGATTCGGGCGGCGGAGGCTCTATTTTCTTGTAGGTATTCTGCCCGTATTTCTCTCGTTTTTCATGCTGTTTTATTCTTTCGGCATTCAGAATACCGCGCTTAAAATAGCTTATCACACCTTTGCCTATATGTTCTTCGGGACGGCGTTCACTATCGTGATGATTCCCTACAACGCCATACTTTCCGACATAACTTCCGACTACAACGACCGAACCGACTACACCACGGTGAGAATGATTATGTCGGGCGCGGCCTCTTTGGTTTGCGCCGTCGTGCCCGGCTTCATTATCAAAGCGGTGGGCGGCGACGTCAACGGGCCCGCACAAAAGACGGGCTACATGGTGATGGCTGCGGTGCTCGCCGTGTTGTTCGCTGCGTGCTGGGCGTGGGTGTTTTTCGGCACACGCGAACGCGAAAATCTTCCCGAGCCCAAGAAGATGACCTTGAAAGAATGGCTGTCGGTCTTTAAAAACAAACCATACCGCAATTTCCTCGGGATTTTCCTGTCATTTCAAATAGCCGTCGACCTTGTGCTGGCGCTGTTTATTTTCTACGTCGATTTAGTTGTCTTAAAGTATAAGAGCTACGAGCTTTTAGTGGGCGTCCTTCTGGTGGCGCAGATACTCTTTATGGTGCTCAACGGCGCTATCGCCAAAAAGAAGGGCAAGGCCTTCCCGCTCTATATCGGCATACCCGTTTGGATGGCGACCGCGCTCATGTTCATTTTCGTCGACAGCACGACGCACATCGCGGTTTTGATTGCTTTCGCCGTGCTGATAGCGCTCGGCGCCTCGGCGGGCAACCTCGCGACATGGTCTATGCTGACCGACACCTACGACCTCGACGAAATTGCGACGGGAACGCGCCGCGAAGGCATTTACAGCGGAATGACCACTTTCTTAAGAAAGGCGGCCAGCGGGTTTTCAATCTTCATTATTGGAGTGGGAATGAAGGCGTTCGGCTTTGACCAAGACCAATACAACCTCCTTCGCGGCAACGCCGAAAACTTCAATCCCGCCGATTACGCCGCGTCAAGCGTTGTCGCCGGCATAAAGTGGCTGTTCATCATCGTTCCTTTTGTGCTCCTTGCCGTCTGTCTTGTCTTCGCCATCTTAAACAAGGTCAACAACCGCCGCTATGACGCCGTCCAAAAGGGCATAGCCGCCTTTAAAGAGAAAGGAAGTCTAGACGCCTTGAGCGCGGTAGAAATAGCCGACATCGAAACAGCGACGGGTCTTCCGCAGCAAAAGCTGTGGCAGTCCGGCTCAGCCATTGCTTCGGCCGCAATCGCCGAGTCCGATTCCCCACTTGAATAATCTCCCCGTTGAATGATACCATTCTACGGTGACCCCGATTTTACCCCATTGAATGACGAGCATTCAATGGGGACCCCGATTGGCTCTAGTCCATTGCGAGCGTTATTCTCTCATTGAATGATAAATGAAAAATCCGGTTGAGGTTGGCGCAAGCTCAACGCGGACGAAAAAAGGTTAGGCTGTCCATTGTTATATGCAATGTTAGTCTAATTTTTTTGCGGTTTGGGCTTGACTAATTTTTTAAAAAATATTATACTAAGCGGGCGATTTAATTAGGCCGAAAGAAAAGATTGAACTTATTTTCATAAGGCGGTTTTTGTCTATTCAAGCGGCCTAATAGCGCAAGATAGTTTCCTTGCTGATGTGGCTCAGCCGGTAGAGCAGCGCACTCGTAATGCGCAGGTCGGCGGTTCGAATCCGCCCATCAGCTCCAAAGAACGAAGCTCCGCGGTTTGCGGAGCTTTTGACTATCTTAAGTAGTGGTTTTTAAATGTAAACGATAGAGAACAATTGCGCGTTAAATTAATGAATTAAAAAATTAATAAATTATCAACTTATTCAATAAAGCGCGGTTCTTCGCTATTTTCAGGCGCAAAAAACTTAGAAACATTTTCCATTTTTTAAAAAATTCTCGGCACATTTTAATCTTGACGCGCATAGCCTTTTGTGCTACAATCTTTAACGTGTAATATATTATGCGCGCGGCCTAATCGCGCATAACCTTTATAGGGCGCGGCCTTGCAAAATATTTGAGCTTAGTCAGCGGTTTAATAATAAGGGCCCAATCGCCCGAAACCAAATACGGTTAGTATAATCCGCGCCGCTGCGCAATTACGATAAGGGGCATTTGCACCTGAGCGGAGCCCCGCCTCAATAAAGGGGTCTAGCTCATAGGGCGGAAACGCCGGGAGGAGTTATGAAAGAGCGCAAACTAAAACTTGCCACCATGATAATCACGCTTATTTTCGGGCTGGGCTGCATCGGCCTGGGCGCCGCCGCCGCCACCAAGGCGCCGACCGCCGTCGCCAACACCAGCAAGATTGATATCAGCATGCTGGGCGAACCGCAGGCCGACATCACGATTATCGGCGTGCTGGGCTCGCTCGGCATCAACAACAGCCCGGGCTATCCCGTCATCTGGGGCACCGAAAACACCGCCAACCCCTATTACATAACGTTGGGCCCGGGCACCAGCCGCCAGATTGACTACACCGGCGCCCAAACGCTTTTGAGTTTGGACGGCAGAAACCCGCAGGCGTCGGCGGCCTGGACCGGCCTTTCCCCCGCCTTCAGCGAGACGTCGGGATATTGCTACTTAGCCTACAAAATCACCATTAAATGCTTAGACTCGGTGGACATCAAATTCGCGCTTGCCACGCCGCCCGTCGACACCGAGGGCACCATGCTCATCGAGGAAATCAGAATTGCCATCGAGGGCGAGCAGTCCTTGTTCGTTCACAAAAACAATAAGGACGTCCACGTCGACAATATTTTGAACATTCAAAACAGCCAGGCGCAGTATACCAAATATAAGAACCTCGGCAAGAACAAGACGGCGACCATCGAAATACTGCTGAAGACAGACAGACCGCTTTCCGAAATTTTCGCGACGGCGGACGGCGGCGGAATCGCGGTAAATTACGACATCGGACTCAGCGTAGTCGCAAACCGCGGCTAAATAAACCTCTCTTTTAGAGAGGTTTTTTCCGTTTTTGCGGTAATAGGAAATACGCGGAAGCAAAAAACGGAAAAAATCGCAAAGCCCGCAGCGCAAAAACCGCGGGGCAAACGAAAAACTATAAATATGACTCGGCCGGTTGCGGCCAAATGAATACACCAAGGGACGGAGGATTTTATGGAAAAAAAGACAGGGCGCGGATTGAATGCGATGTATGTGATATCGCTCATTCTGCTGATACCTTTTTTGACGCTCGGCATCTATCTCTGCATTCAGAGGCTGGAAGCCAAGCGCATGGGCGGCACCGCGACAATGTATGGCCTTACCGTCGTCGACGTGATCGATCCCGTCGACCTTCTCGGCCAGAAGTATAACGGCTATAACAAGGTGATTGTCAAGGAATTCAACACCCACGACTTAAAGAAGGGCGACCTCGTCGCCTATTATTCGATAGTCGACAATCCCCGCCAGACATCCCAGGTGAGATTCGCCAGAATCGACAGCATCAGGACCTATAACGGCGGGCTTCAGCTTCATATGTCCGATATGGCCAGCCCCTTCCACTACACCGACCACACCGCGGTCATCGGCAAGTTTTTGGACACCGGCCGCGCCGCAATTTTCTTCCTTGACGCCGTGACCAGCGACCTCGGCGTCGCCCTTATCGCCGTCGTCCCGATGTTTGTCATTATGATAATTCAGATTGCCGCCTACGTCGCCGTCGCCAAAGAGAAGGAAGGCGCGGTCACCAGCACCGACCTCATTCTCTACGACATGAACCAGACGGCGCTGGTCTTCGACGACGACTGGCAGCCCGGTCAGCAGACCGGCCCCACGCTCGCCCTTCAGTCTGCCGAGCAGGCGCGGCGCGAGCAGTTTAGGCGCCAGCAGGAAATGATGCAGCAGCGCATGCAGCAGCAACAGCAGCAGGGCGCGCCAAAGCAACCTAAATAAATTAATAATGAATAATGAATAATTGCGGATAAGCGGCGCAGAGCGCCGAACGAAAAACGAAAAACTGAGGTTAGCAAAGAAAGTAAACGAAAAAAATTTGTCACTCTGAGGCGCAAGCCGAAAGAGTCATGCGGAAGCGAAAGAACGAATAACGACAGATAAAAACAACCGAAACAAAAATTAAACAGCTTAATACCGCGAAAGCGATGATTCAATAAAAAGACGGCGAAAAAGGTTAAGAAAGTGAGGGAGATATTAAAGCGAAATCCCCGCTTTAGAATAAACGGCCTGGCCGCAAGGCAAAAAGGTTTTTAACGCACCCGGTGCGGACGGAGGAATGTTATGTTGACGAAGACAAGCTTTATTAGAAAATTTAAAAAGGTATTTTCCGTTTTAATTTTCATAATGGCTTTTGTGACGGCTTTCAGCTTTGCCTTTACGGCGGAGGAGTTAGGCGTTCTCGGCGATTTGGGAATTGAATCCGACGCCGATTTGAACGTCGCCGCCGCATGGGACGGCTCGGAGAAGGGAGGCAGTGCTACCGGACAGACGCCGATAGCCGTCTACTTCAACACAGGCACGGCTAGCGTAAACATAGCGCCCGCGACGGTAGCCGGCGGCTTCCGCTTTTCCTGGGCGACATCGATGACCGACACCACGATAAACCCCGGCACGACGGGTTTCAATGTATCAAGCGGCACGCATAGCGGCGACGACTGGTATGTCATCGACTATATTTTTGAAATACCCGCAAGCAACGTCCAGCTTCGGAGCTTGATTGCTTCGGGCTTGGTTTCGGCGACCGCGACCGTCACACTCGGCGGAAGCGGCAACCACACCAGAGGCTCCTATTTTGAAAGCAGTAGCTCTGCCTACGGCACCGGCGCCAGAAACGGCGACGCCATAATCAAGGCGCACAATAAAGCCAACGGCACCCACAATTTGACGATAGATGCCGCCAGCCTGACCGGCAGATATTATTTCAGATGGACTTTCTACGGCTACTACGAAGGCGGCTTTTTGCACGGCTTCGGCAACGCCGACGGCACCAACCTTTCGATAACTTTCGCCATGACAAACGACACCACCAACCCCACCGTGTCGCCGGAATCGGAATACGACGGCGGATGGCTTACCGCCAATTCCTGGACCAATCTTTCGACGACGACGAGGACGGTCGGCATTCGAGCGAACGACCTCGGCATGGTGAGGACGATTTTCTACGCCAAGACAACGACTGCGAACGCTCCCGCCAAGGGCGACTCCTCCTACGTCCAAGTCAGCGCGGCAACGGGCTCGGTCTATCAGTCGCAGACCTTTACCACGCCCCAGGTTCAAGAGATGCCGCTGGACAGGGAATATTTCTATTACCACTTCTACGCCATGGATTTAAAGGGCAACACCAGCGCGATTACGACCAAGACGCTCTTTGACTTCAAGGTGGACCCCTACGCAAGAAATTTGACCATAAACATAAAGACGAACGGCATTTCCACCGGCACGGTGGGCTACATCGACCGCACCATCAATTTGTCGGCGACGGTGACCTCGCCTCCCGTCATCGACGACCTCCCTTGGACAAAATACCCCATCACGTTCACTTTGACCAGCAGCGACTACATACCGGGCGGCTCGGGGCTTAACCGCTACGTCGACGGCACGGGCTCCACCGTTGTCAACGGCGTCAAAACGGTTTCACCCGGCGATTCCGGTATAGTCAACGGCAACAACAATATTGAATTCGGAGTAGTCACGACGGCGGGAACTACTTCGGCGATGCAGCAGATTATAATGCGCTTCGACACCAGCACACCCAACATCGTCAATCCCTCCTCGGGCGTCACCGGCACAAAGTCCGACGGCACCACGCCCATTCTCTCGGCGACGTGGTATAACTTCGAGACGGTGCTTGTCCACGTAACCGGCTCCACCACCACGACGCTGGGCCCCAGCGGCATCAAGTATCAGTGGCGTATAGGCTCGGGCGAGTGGCAATACTCGACAACAACCATTAATAATGCCGGCCAGCCGGTGTCCGACCAATGGGCGACCGGCCCCAACATCAGGTCCGACTTCGAAGTCAAAATAAACGATGACGGCACGTCCGACGGCATATTCTCGCAATGGATATATGTGCGCGCGATTAATATGTTTGACGTTTTTTCCAATCAGGAATACCGCTTCAGGGTGTGTCTGGACCGCATGACGCCCCAAGTAACCAACGTCATACATACCGCCACGGTTGCGGGCGGCGCGGGCGAAGAGCGCGAGCTTATAAATCCCGTAGAATCCACCGACCCCGCTACCGGTTTGCCGGTCTACACTTATTCCGCCGCCGACATAGCCTGGACGGCGGACAGCATCAGCTTCGGCTTCGTCTTCCGCGACGGCAATTTCGCTGCCTCGGAGTTCGGTCCTGCCGGCATGAACTGCTCGGGCTTCGTTAAGAGCGCATCCCTCTATTTCAACACCACGGGCATCGGCGCTTCTTATACCAGCATCGGCGGTAACTTGACTTATACAACAATCGCCTCAAGCGATATTTCCACCTACGACTCCAATTATTATCAGGGCGGGACTTACAGAAACACCGTGACGCGCGAACAATACGCCGGCCAGACGACGTGGTATTTCAAGATTGTCGACGTCGCCGGCAACGGGCTGTTCATTGTTATTACCACCAAGTGCGACAACATCACACCCACCTTCACCATCTCGGCACAGCGTGCCGACCTTTCGCCCTACACCACGCTGCCCGCCTCGGCGCCCTGGTATAACAATACCATTACCTTCACCATAAACGGCGGCAACCTGCCGCTCAGCGGCTCCACTTATTACTTCTACGCATCCACCTCGCTTCAGGGCTCCTATCCCGCCGTCTCCGGCTTCAAGCCGATAGCGACGGGCCAGACCTTCCCCGGCGTCGCCGAGTTCGTGAGTATCGTTCCCGACAGCTCGGGCAACACCAAGATAACCTTCACGCTGCCGACTGCCAACGAAGGCGAGTTCTACTTCTTCTTCCAGAGGAGAAGCGGCGCCTATGAAAAGACGTCGGCGGGCAACCGCGCGCTCTGCTATTCCTCCGACCAGACGCAGCACGCCGTCAGAATCGACAAGACAGCGCCCGAAGTGGTGTCGGCCGACGACAGCAACAACTACATCTCCACCAATTCCTGGACGACGGGTATCTACGAGAATATGCAGGTCACCATGCGCGAGCCCTCGGGCGCCGGCTCCGGCTTGCTCAGAGTTTACGCCAGAATTTATAACAACGACACCGAGCTGACCGGCCCCTACGCCTCCCTCTTCGACCGCACCTTCGTTTCGGGCGACGGCGTATATCGCACCACGCTCGGCACCACCACCTTCTCGGGCTCCAGCTATACTTTGAATCTTTCGGCGTATTCCTCGTCGACCAACAAAATAAGGTTCTGGGTTGTCGACGTTGCGGGCAATACCTCGCTCGCCAAGGAATATATCCTTAAAGTTGACAACATCAACCCCACCTTCAATGTCCAGCTTGTCCAAGGAACTCCCGCCAACTGGCAGGAATCGACGGGCATGAGGAACTGGTCGGCGGAAGGCTATAAGCTGCGCTTCACCGTCACCAGCACCATCGTCAGCAATGTCAATATAGGCTATCAAATCAACTCCTCGAGCGCGGGCGGATTTATCCCCTTCGACTCCAACAACACCACGCTCTTTGAATACAACGAAGAGGACAAGCGCTACTACGCCGAAATGCTGTTCAACCCCACCGACTCGGGCAGCATATTCTACGCGTCCTACAACGCGCAAAGATATTTCCAAGGCATAGTCTATTTCAGAATTGCCTCCGAGACCGTCACCAACCCCACGGTCAGGAGCTTTACTTTCAAGATTGACCAGAAAGTTCCCGTTGTGAGCTGCGCCATTCTCACCGAGCCCTCGGAATGGGGCTGGTATGGCGCGCAGAACATCCAGCTTCGAGTGGGCTTGAGCGACACGCAGTCGGGCTACAGCGAAAACACTTTCCAAATCTACTACCGTCAGGGCGCCACCTTCAGCGGCATCGACATCCACAACACGGGCGGTTTCTGGAACGGCTATACCGAGCTTCCCACCGGCACCAAACTGTTTGTGCTGGAGACTGTTTCGGGTGACACCAGCTACTATATCGTGACAATTCCCGTCTCGGCGTTCGGCAACGTCGCGGGCAATCCGACTTACGGCACGAGATATAAATTCAATTCGGGCGAAATCACCTTCTACATCAGCTGTATCGACGCCGTCGGCAACGCCACCGGCAATTCGCTCTCCGAAATCAATCCCGTGACGACGGGCCCGATGAACGTCGACGCCACCTCGCCCATCCTCGCCGCCGTTCCCGGCAGCACCGGCGCGGGCACGGGCGTCTACGTCTCGCACGTCGGCGCATCGGGCGTCACTACGGGCGCGCTTGCCGCGATTTGGACGTCCGGCACCATTACTTTCGACCTCGACGCATCCTCGCTCGACGTCGGCGACTTCCCGGTAAGCGGCATCGCGGCATGGCAGTATTCGACCAGCATCATCAACAACGACAACATCATGAGCTCGCCGATTTACTGGTCGGCATGGACGACGCTCTCCACCTCGGCGGACGGCGCGCTCTTTGAGCCCACCGAGTCGGGCAACGACATCAACGCCCGCGTCTACCGCCTGCGCGTCGTGACGAAATCGGGCAAGGTGGGCGAAGTCATATCCGGCCTCAACACCGTCTGCTGGGTGCTCTGCTACGACCCCAACAGAGTGGTGGGCTATGAATATGCCTCGCTCAGGAACATCAGCGCTACCGCCACCGACCAGAGAGTGGTTTCCAAATACCCTGCGGCGACTCAAAACGAGTTCAACGACAAAAACTATACCGGCGACCCCAACGGCCCCGAGGCCGTAGTTTTGGCGTCGCTTATCTCGGGCTCCGAGAAACTTGAAGACGGCAGAAAGGCCTACTCGGTCGGCTCCGTCGTCACTTTCACGGTTCGGCTCAACAATATCCCCAAGGGCTATTACTTCGGCGGCGTAGTCCGCGACGGCCAGACCAGCTCGGTCATTTCGACCGCCGACGCCGGCGGCGTGCCCATGCACTATATGAGCAACGGCGAGTGGGCGTCGGGCAGCAACAGCTTTATCATCACCCACACCGTTACCTCCGACCGCTTGAGCGACGGCTCTTACTATGGCTTTGTCGTAATCATCAACAAAGTTCCCATGGCGGAGTCCTTCGAAGTCAAGACCAAGGCAAGCCAGACTTATTCCGTCGAAATGCTGGATAAGCGCATCAATCCCGACTCGCTGATTAAGGACGACGACACCGCGCACATCTCCGAAATCGTCAGAATGTATACGTCCTACCAGTCGGCGACGCTGGAAGCGCCCACACAAAACTTCAATCCGCCTCAGAACAACCTGTTCTATTACACCGCCAGCTACTGGAGCTGCGGCGGCAAAGAAAAACCCGTCAGCTCGTCCACCCCGCTCTCGGGAGCGCCGCAGGGCACCGACCCCTCGCTCGCGGGATATTATTGGATCAGAATCAGAGTTTACCTCTGCCTCAAGATAGGCTCGGGCTATCAGTATGTCGAGGTTACGCCCGACACCGCGGGCAAGGCGCACTATATCCAGATGATTATCAAGGATTTCGTGCTCCAGCAGACCAACTTCGTCATGCAAATTACTTACGGCGAAACCATTCCCACCGGCACGCTCAAAGTTGAGAACGCCGTCGACGAAGGACCGGGCGTGCCCGCCGGCACCTGGCCCTCTATGGCTACCCCCAACGGCGGCTACAACTATAAGATTTACGACGAGCAAAAGCAGTATACCGTTCCCGTTTCGGGCAGCCCGCAGGCATTCAGGGGCGAGTTCGATACCAACGATGACGGCATCATCGACGAATATATGTTCTTCGGCGGGCAGTTCACCTTCC
>DAOTKC010000005.1:0-65941 GCA_035449045.1 Eubacteriales bacterium | reverse complement strand
TGCGGCATCGCAATCGGCGGACTTTCGGTGGGCGAGCCCAAGCCCGTTATGTATGAAATGCTCGACGTCCTAAAACCGCATTATCCCGAGAATATGCCGCGCTACCTGATGGGAGTGGGCAGCGCCGACTGCGTAGTCGAGGCGGTCTTTCGCGGCATCGACATGATGGACTGCGTGCTTCCCACCAGAATAGCGCGAAACGGCACCGCCATGATGGCGGCGGGCAACCTCACCATAAGAAACGCCGGTTATAAGGAAGATTTCGGACCGGTCGAGGATGGCTGCGACTGCTACGCCTGCAAAAACTTTTCGAGAGCATATATCCGCCACCTTATCAACACCGACGAAATTTTGGGCGGAAGGCTTTTGACCATTCACAATCTCCGCTTTTTGATGAGGCTCACGCGCGATATCCGCGCCGCCATCAGCGAAGACCGCTTTTTAGACTTCAGAGAGAAGTTTTTGAAAAAATATAACGGTATCTGTGGCGATAACTGTGTTTAAAAAGCATAAAATCGGACAAATATTAATAATTGAAAAATACGCTTGCCAAAAAATAGTAAATAGTATAGAATAAAAATCCGTAATATATAGGAATTTTTAAATTCCCCGAAGGAGAAAAAATGAACAACAATTATATAATGTTAATAATTCTGGGCGCCTTCTTCGTCCTCATGATAGTGATGACGATCATTCCCCAGCGCCGCAGAAAAAAGCAAATGGACCAGATGATGGCAAATCTCGCCGTCGGCACCAAGATTATGACAATCGGCCGCATGGTCGGCACCATTGTCGCCATCAACAACGTCGAGAACCAGCTTGTCATCAACGTCGGCTCCGAAAACAGCCCCACCCTCATCACCATCGATAAGGGCGCCGTCGGAATGGTTCTGACAGCGAGCGCTGCTCCTGTCGCGGAATTCCAAGCCGAAAAGGTTGAGGAAACGACCGTTGAAAGCGTTACCGACACCACCGACGAAGGCGACAAAATCTAAGTTTTTCAGCTTAAAACGCAAACTAGAAAGCCCGAAACCCTCGGGCTTTTTTTGTTCCTAAAATATTTCCCCCAAAGTGTAAAAAAAAGCAACGGTTTTAGGGTTTTGTGCTAGAATAGAGGCGCTCGGAGTTTATATGCTGAACGTCATTTTTGCCGTTTTGGTTGGCGCGCTCTCGGCGGGGCTTATTCCCGTCAACGGCGCGCTTTCCGATAAATACGGCGACTTTTTTGCTAATATGATTTATAACTTGGTCGCGCTCGGCTCGGCCGTAGTCGTCCTTTTGATAAGGCGGCCGCGCATCAAGCCCGAGAGCAAGCTGCCCGTTCTTGCCTACGCGGGCGGTGTTGTGGGCTTTTTCTTCGTGCTTTTCAACAATTTCGCCTTCGGAAAGATAAGCGTCTCCGCTATTTTGGGGCTGGGCCTTCTCGGCCAAAGCATTATGTCCGTTTTCGTCGACCGCTTCGGCCTTTTCAAAATGCCAAAGAAAGAATTCAGACCCGAAAAGTTTATCGGGCTCGCCGTCATCGCGGGCGGCATAGTCGTTCTACTTTTAAAAACGCAAATCTCGGCGGCGTCCGCCGTCGTCTTTGCCTTCGGCACGGGCATAGTATCGGTGGTATCGCGCTCCATGAACGCGCGGCTCGCCGACGAAACTAGCGTCTATTTCAGCACAGCCGTAAATTATGCCTTCGGCTCGGTGATGTCGGCGGCCTCGGTGCTTATTGTTTGGCTTTTGGGAAGTTCCGTCGCCATGCCCGCCGCGCCCGGCGATTTCTATCTCTATTTGGGCGGTTCCGTCGGCGTCGTTATCGTCATACTTTCAAATCGAATCGTCAGCAAGATTTCCTCGCTTTACGGCACGCTTTTGATGTTCGCGGGACAGGCGTTCACAGGCATACTTTTGGATTATCTTCTGACGCGCAAATTTTCGCTCGTTAACCTTGCCGGCGCTTCGCTGGTGCTGCTCGGCCTAGCCGTAAACGCCGCGTTCGACTACGCGCGGGCGAAAAAGAGTAAACCGCCCAAAGTAGCGGCGGAACCGGCGGCGGAGCTTCAATAGTTAATTAATAATTAATAATTAATAACGAATAATTGAAGATGGCGGCGCAAGCGCCGAACGAAAAACGAAAAACGAAAAACGGTTGATGTGATTTTAAACCTGAATGCGGCTGTCAGGCCGCTTTCTTTTCCTTTTTTACGTTGACGGCGAATATTCCCGCGAGCGCACCCGCCGCGATTCCGCAGCCTAAGTCAATGAATGAAAACTTTGCCTCGGCAAAGCCGCCGGTAAGCGCCGCGAAAAGTAGGAAAGCGAGGGCGATGTAGAGCGCGCCCGATACCGCGCCCTTGACGGCGCCGTTCTTTTTTCTTGAAATACCCGCCGTTGTGCCCAAGAGAACCGATAAAAACTTAATGACGTAGTTGACGATTACGATGGCGTTTTCGGGTATGCCCGCCCACTTAACGATGAGAGCGAAGGCGAGCACTAAGACAAGCGATATTATGACCGCGACCAAAACCGATTTCAAAACATCCAGCAAATCTTTTAAAAAGCCGTTATCCCTCATAGAACACCTCTTTCAAAAAAAGATATGCGAAACAGGCTTTGGATATGCGTTTTTCGTTTGGTCGCCTTTTATTTTAGCTAAAATGTTTGACGCATTTAGCTTATATATGTATAATGTTTCAGTAATGCTATTATATAGAGCCTAACACCTACTTAGGAGGCAAAAAAACTGTGAACAAAACCAAGTCTATCGTGGTTTTCGCGATTGCGGCGGTCTTCATAATTCTAATGTCCGTTTTCGGCTTTATCGAATTTAAGTCCGGCCTCTACGACTATACCGGATTTGTCCGCACAATCAAGCTGGGGCTGGATATGTCGGGCGGAGCGGTCGCCGAATTCCGCGTTACGAACGACGGCGGCGAAAATTTCAAGGCAAGAGTCGACGGAACGATAAAGAGCTTAGAGTCGCTCTTGATTTCCAAAGGCTATAAAGACGCCCAAGTCACCTATCAGAACCAAAAAATCAGAGTCGAAGTCCCCGACGTCGACGATCCCGACCGCATATTCAATCTCATCGGCCGTCCCGCCACGCTGGAATTCAGAAGCGCGACGGGCTCCGACTATGAGGTTTTGATTTTAGGCAAGCGCGACCTCGAAACCGCCTACGTTACCGCCGACAGAAACGGCGCCTACGCGGTAGGACTTAAGTTCAACGAGGAAGGAACCAAGCGGTTTGCCGACGTTACCACCGAATACAGCGGCAAGAAAATATATATCTACGTCAACGGCGAAAACGCGCTGGGCGAGCGCGGCATTTCGATAAGCGAGCCCAACAAGACGGGCATCGCCGTCATATCGGGAAGATATGACTATGAAACCGCCTATGAACTTGCCACAAAGATTCAGTCGGGCGCGTTCGGCGTCGACCTCCAAATCATCGAAAGCAGGCTGACGAGCGCCTTGCTCGGACCTAAGGCCCTCAACCTCACCTTAATTGCGGGCGGCGTCGGGCTGTTTTTAATCATGGTGTTCATGGCTGTCCGTTACCGCATGTTCGGCGTGGCCGCCGACATCGCGCTTCTCATCTACGCCTTAGTTGCGCTGTGGTTTTTCGCGGTGTTCCCGTGGGTCAAGATTACGCTGCCCGGCATAGCGGGCTTGCTGCTCGGCGTCGGAATGGCGGCGTCTGCGCACGTCATCATTTTCGAGCGAATCAGAGATGAATTCAAGCACACATCCAAGGCCATTCCGTCCTCGATACAGGTTGGCTTCAAGCGCGCGCTTAATCCCATAATCGACGGCAACGTCGTCGCGCTTCTTGCCGCCGTGGTGCTGCTCATCGCGGGCAACGCCGCAATACAGGGCTTCGCAATGACGCTCATTATAAGCGTGGTCATCTCGCTTTTGACCTCGCTGCTCCTAACAAGGCTGTTCATTAAATGCCTGCTTCCTTGGAACAGCGCCGAGCCCAAATTCTACAATTTGAAGAAAGCGGAGGTGGTCACTGATGAAGACTAACGCCTTTTTGAAATCGGTAAGCACCGCTCCCATTTCCGCCAAATGGCGCATATTTTTCGCAATCTCCCTCATTATCATAGTCGCAGGGCTCGCTACCTTCTTTATCGTCGGCGGCGTCAAGGGCGACCTTTCCGAGGGCGTCAACGCCGGTATCGACTTCCAAGGCGGCACCATCCTCTCCGTCAGGCTGGGCAAGACCGAAATCGATAAAAACTACGCTTACCACGAGCTTTTGATTAGGAAGGAAATTGAAAAAGAGGGCGTCAAGGTCGCCATCGTCCAAACCCGTCAGGCCTCCGACGAGGAGAACTACGCCATCGACTTCCGCTATAAGAACAAGACCAAGGACGACGCCGAAACCGCCGCCACCAACGACCGCATCCGTGCCGCCGTAGCCGCACTCTATCCCGACAGAGCGGGCAACGAGAGCTTTGTCAACTACGAGTCTATTTCGGCAACGTCGAGCCAGCAGCTCATCAACCGCGCGCTGCTTGCCATCGGCATATCCACCGTTTTGATTTTCATTTATATCGCGATAAGGTTCGACTTAATGAGCGGGCTCGCCGCCATCATAACCATGCTCCACGACGCGCTCATTATGTTCGCCATCACCGTGATGACGCGCCTTCAGGTCGGAGGCTTCTTCATCGCCGCCGTCTTCGCAGTCTTGGTGTTTTCGCTCATTAACTCGGTGGTGGTGTTCGACCGCTTGCGCGAGTTCAAAAAGCCTTTCAAGGGCGAGCGCAACTTAAATTACGAGGAGCTGGGCGACCGCGCCGTCCGCGCCACCTTCACCAACTCGGTTTTCGGCGGCCTCGCCACCTTTGCCACCGTCTTTGTGCTTGCGCTGGTGGGAATTGTCGCAATACGCGACTTCACCGTTCAGCTCATTATCGGCATCGTCGCGTCCGTCTACTCGGCGACCTTTATTTCGGTGCCGCTGTGGTGCAGGTTAATGAGGCTTTCCGACCGCTCCTACGAAAAGCGCATGCTCAAAAAGAATCCCGCGGCAGCCGCCGCCAAGGCGGAAGAGCCGGCGTCCGAAACGGTTGAAGAAAAGGCAGAGTCGACAGCCGCAAAGAAGTCCCAAAAGAACGTCTACTCCAACAAATATCACAAAAAGAACAAGAAGAAATAAAGAAATTAGAAGCCTTTTCTCCATCGCAAGGCGGGGAAAAGGCTTTTTTATTTCCGGCGTTTATTTTGCCGAGGTGAGGCCTTGACATTTTCCCAAGGTTTAAAAAAATCCGATAACTCCGAACTTACGCGCGAACTTTCCCTCGCGCTCAAGTGCTCGTTGCCTTTTGCCGAGCTTTTGGTGATGCGGGGAATAAAGGATAAGGCCGCCGCCGAAACGTTTTTAAATCCCTCGGCCGAGCATCTGGAAGACCCTTTCCAAATTAACGGAATGTCGGCGGGTGTTGAGCGCTTGAAAAAAGCTATTGAGCGTCGCGAAAAGGTCTTAATTTACGGCGACTACGACTGTGACGGAATTGCCGCCATCGCCATTTTAACGCTCTATCTCAAAGATAAAATTAATGGGCTTTCCCACTATATCCCCGACCGCAACAGCGAAGGCTACGGCATGAACATAACGGCGCTTGAGGAGATTTTGGAGCGCGACAAGCCCGATTTGGTTGTTACCGTCGACACCGGAATTACCGCCAAAAAGGAAGTCTCTTTTTTGAAGAGCCGCGGCGTTGACGTCATTATTACCGACCACCACGAGCCGCAACAGCTTCCCGACGCCATAATTATCTCGCCCAAGCTCGGCAACGGGTGCTTTTCCGATTACGCGGGCGCGGGAATAGCGTTTAAGCTTGTCGAGGCGCTGGGCGGAAGGCGCGAGGCGCTCAAATATATAGACCTAGCGGCGGTGGCGACGATAGCCGACATAGTGAGCCTGACCGACCAAAACCGAATTATCGCCGCACTCGGCTTAAAAGCCATCAACGCCGCGCCGAGAAAGGGCATTGAGCTTCTTTTGGGAAAGCGCGGGGGCGTTACCGCGAACGATATAGCTTTCAGGCTGGCACCGCGTGTCAACGCGGCGGGCAGAGTAAGTAGCGCCATGAAGGCCGTCGACATCTTTCTTTCCGATGATCATTTCATGCTCGAATGCCTTGCGTCCGAGCTTGCCGCCGACAACGCCGAGCGGCAAAACAAATGCAGCCGCATAATCGCCGAGGCAATGGAAAAGTTAAAAGGCCGCGATTTTTCGCGCGAGTTTTTCATTGTGCTTGCCGACGAGAGCTGGGAAGTAGGCGTGCTCGGCATAGCCGCCGCCAAAATCGCCGAGACTTTCAACCGCCCCGCCGTCCTATTTTCAAAAACCAAAGACGGCTACAAGGGCTCGGCGCGAAGCGGTGCTGTAGTGGACATATTCGAGGCGCTTTCCGCATTTTCACAGCTTTATACGAGCTTCGGCGGGCACAGCCGCGCCGCCGGCCTTACCGTGCCCTATGAAAACTTGGATAGCTTTAAAGAGGGAATCAACTCATGCATAAGAGAAAAATACGGCGAAAAGGCGTTTGTTAGGAAACCTGCCTACGATTTGGTTTTAACTTCGGAAATGCGCTCGGTGAGTTTTGCCAAAGAACTGGAAAGGCTGGAGCCGACGGGCGAGGGTAATCCCAAACCGCGCTTTTTATTAGAGTCGGAGGGCTTGAGCTTTTCAAAAATAGGCGACACGCGTCATATCAAGCACCGGAGCGGCGACTTTGAAATAGTGGGCTTCAATTTTGAAACCGCCGCGCCCGCGCTCGCCTGTGTCTCTCAAATTATCGTTTCGATTCAAAAGAGCGTCTACATAAACCGCGACTATTCGCAGGCAATTATCGAGGAATTCCGCTTAATTGAGGCGAGCCTGGCTGACGACGAAATTCTTGCTTTAAACGTCGAACAGCTGAAAGTTAAAAATCCTAGCGGGCAGGCAGTTTCGGAATTTGCCGCCGCCGCGGTTTGGAATGAAGCCGAACAAAAAAGCAAGGAAAAAGACGGAAATATTTCGGCTGGCGTGTCCGAAAACGCCCAAAGACGGATGATACATCATTTTTCAAACGAAGCTGAAGAGGTGATTGAAAAAGTTGGGAAGGGCGGCGCCTTCGGCACGCTTTACGTCGCTTTTTCGCCCGATGTTGCCCGCGGATTTTTAAAAAAGCACGGAGAGCTTGTTCAAAACTTCTGTTTGGGCGCGCAGCCCGGTGAAAACCCCGAAAACACGCTGATTTTGGCGCCCCAAAGCCTCGGGAGCTACTTCAAAACCGTAATCCTTTTAGAAAAACCGTTGAGTTCGGCATGGCTTAATTCCGTCATAGAAAAAAGCCTTTATTCGGAAATCCATGTTATAGACGACAAGCGTTATTTCTCGCGCTTTGAGGGCGTCGACAAAAATTTTTTAAAGGGATTTTACGTAGACATGCGCTCTTTCCACTCCCCAAATACGCCGTTTTCCGCCCTTCAAAAATATATGAAAAGGAGCGGCTATAATGCCGTCGCATTTGCCGCCGTGCTTGCCGTCTTTAAAGAGCTGGGGCTTGTCAAGCTAGAGCGCGGAAAAATAGCGGTAAATCCCAAGAAGGTCAATCTCACCGACAGCGCCGTTTTCAATAATCTGCAAAGCCTCGGCTAATTGCCGGAATGATATTAATTTAATCCAATTCTTAAAAACTTAGAATTACAGTTTACAACACTATTTGGTCATAGCCTCATTAAATATTTTTTCATGATAATCCGCAATTAGTTATTAATTTGATAACGGCTTTTTGAGATTTTCAAGGCTATTAATTTTAATCATACGCCTAGACTTAGCCCGATTTTTCAACTCCGCCCCAAGGTCTTGTGGTTTTTTAGGATTTTTCATCTCGGACATAAAAAATCTTTTGTTTTATTGATTGATTATCGATTAGATTTTGGGTATAATTATGCGTATATGGATTACCAGGCTCTAAAACAAAAACTTCACGCGGCGTTCCCCACCGGAATCGACACCATTATGAAGGCGTTCGATTTTGCCGAGCGCGCCCACGCCGGTCAAAAACGGCTGTCGGGCGAGGATTATTTTATTCATCCTTGCGCCGTCGCCGACATTTTGACCGATTTCGGAGCCGACGTCCCCACCATCGTCGCAGCCATTCTTCACGACGTTTTGGAGGATACCAAAGTCACCGAGGAGGAGATAAACCGCACTTTCGGGCCCGAGATTTTAGAGCTGGTAAAAGGCGTTACCAAGCTTGCTCAAATCGTCTATATATCGCAGGAGGACCAGCGTGCCGAGAACATCAGAAAGATGTTCCTCGCCATGACCAAGGACCTTCGCATAATTTTGATTAAGCTTGCCGACAGGCTCCACAATATGCGGTCGCTCTCTTTCCGTCCCCCCGAAAAGCAGCAGCAGATTGCCAAAGAAACGCTGGAAATCTACGCCGCGCTGGCGGGCAGGCTGGGAATCTCTTACTTTAAATGCGAGCTCGAAGACACCGCGATGATGTATCTCTATCCCAAGGAGTATAAGGAAATAACCGATTACTTAAGAGATACCAAAGTCGAAAGAAAGAACGCCGTCGACAACCTTTGCGCCGTCATCTCCGAAAAGCTCAAAGAAATCGGGATAAAGGGCGAGGTCAACGGCCGCGTAAAGCACATTTTCAGCATCTATAAAAAAATAAAAAATCTCGGCGTGAACATCGACCAGATTTACGACCTTATCGCGGTCAGGATAATCGTGCCCACCATCGACGAGTGCTACACCCTGCTCGGCACCGTTCACAAGATGTGGAAGCCCATCCCCGACCGCATTAAGGACTACATAACCATGCCCAAGCCCAACAACTACCAGTCGTTGCATACGACGGTGGTCACCGAAACGGGCGATACTTTTGAGATACAAATCCGAACCTACGAGATGCACAAGGTGGCGGAATACGGCGTGGCTGCGCATTACAAATACAAAGAGGGCACGCTCGGCGTCGAAACCGATTTAGATAAAAAAATCAGCTGGATAAGAGAGGTCATCGACAATCAAAAGAATATGATTGAGCCTCTCGACTTTCTCAATTTCCTCAAAATCGACATATTCAAAGAGGACGTCTTCGTGTTTTCGCCCAAGGGCGACGTCTACAACCTGCCGATAGGCTCAACCGCCATCGACTTTGCCTATTCCATTCACAGCGAAGTCGGAAATAAGTGCGTCGGCGTCAAAATCAACAAAAAAATAATGCCGCTCTCCACCATTTTAAAGACGGGCGACATCGTAGAAATCATCACTTCGGGCGCAAGCAAAGGCCCTTCGCGCGACTGGCTCAAGATTGTCAAGACCTCTTCGGCGCGCCAGAAAATCAAGCAGTATTTCAAAAAGGAAATGCGCGAGGACAACATCGCGCGCGGCCGTGATATGCTGGAGCGCGAAGCCAAGCGGCGCGGCTACAACTTCGCCGACATAGTGACGCCGGCCTGGCTTGAGTATGTTTTCAGCAAATACAGCTACAACTCGATAGAGGACATTTACGCCGCCGTAGGCTACGGCGAATTCACCATTCTTGCCGTGCTGACGCGCGCCATGGAGTTCTTCAAAAAGACGAGCGAAAAGAGCGACGAAATCCTAAGCACCGTCGCCGTATCCCGTCCCAAGCGCAACGCGGGCGGAATATTGATAAGGGGCTTTGACGATTTCGGCGTCAAGCTGTCGCATTGCTGCAATCCCGTGCCGGGCGACGCCATCATCGGCTATGTTTCGCGCGGCCGCGGCGTGTCGGTGCATAAAACCGACTGTCCCAATGTCAAAACGATGGAGCCCGAACGGCTCATCGAAGCGGATTGGGACTATACCGAGCTTCAGAAATATGTCGCCAACGTCAAGGTTGTCGTCGAAAACAAGACGGGCATTTTAGCCGAAGTCACCACCTGCATTTCCAATAAGAGAATTCCCATTGTCGCAGCCAGCCTTCGCCTTAATCACGACAACGACACGGGCATCATCCAGCTTTCGGTTGAAATAAAAAACACCGATGAGCTTAATGAGCTTCTGAATAAACTGAAAAGCCTGTCGGGAGTGCTCGAGGTTTCCAGATAAATTAGGAAAATCAACAATTCATGAACATAAAAACCGTTGAAGTGGGAGCGTTCCGCTCAAATGCCTATTTAATAACGGGGGAAGCCTCCCGCGCCTTTTTGGTGGATGCGGGCGCCGATTACTTAAAAATTAAAAAGGCCGCCGCCGACTTAAAGGTCAAAATCGAGGCCGTGCTTTTGACGCACGGGCATTTCGACCACATAAACGCCGCGAAGTTTTTTCAGGCGGAGGGCGCTCAGGTTATTATTCACCGCGACGACGCTGACAAGCTCTATACCTATAAAAATTACGGCGTGTTTTTCGACGAAAAAATAAATAAGCTGAAAGCCGACATGACGCTTATTGGCGGCGAAACGCTTTCTATTGCGGGAATTAAGGTTAAGGTTATTCACACGCCGGGGCACAGCGCGGGCAGCGTCTGCTATTTGGCAGAGGACGCGCTATTTACGGGCGACACGCTATTCAAACTTGATTTCGGTCGCACCGACTTTCACGACGGCAGCATGGAAAAGTTGATAAATTGCATCTATAATAAAATTTTCAACCTTAAAGGAAACTATAAAATTTATCCCGGCCACGGCGAGCCCTCGGAGCTGGATTTTGAACGCCGAGGGAATCCCATTAAATACGAACTCAAATCTAACCGTTAGGCGCGCCATGACCTTTGAAACGACCTTTAAAAATTATGAAAACGACCTGAGCGAGCTCGTGCGTGAGTTTTTGCCGCTTACCGCGGACAATTTTTCTCTTTATCTTACGGGCGGCTGGAACGGCAAGAACGAGCTTTGGGCGGAGCTTATTTCGGACAAATTCCAAAATTTCAAAAAGTATTACAGCTTTTATGTTTCGGACGAGGAGAGAGCTTATGAGGGAAAGGCGCTCGGCGGCACGCCCGAAATTATTTTAAAGCGCCTCGAAAAACGCTATTTGAAAATTGCCTTATACCGCACGCTTCAATTCTTGACCGGCGTTTCCCTCCCTTACGGCGCACTGACCGGAATTCGCCCCACTAAACTCTACTACGATTTGAGCGGCACCGGCCGCGCCTTTGAGATATTCACCGAGAACTTCTCGGTCAGCCGCGACAAGGCGCTCTTGATAAAATCCATAGTCGAAGAGCAGGAAAAGATAAAATCCAAGTCGGAAAAAGAGGTCGATGTATTTGTCAACATACCGTTTTGCCCGACACGCTGCGCATATTGCTCATTTGTCTCGGTGCCGATAAATAAGCACGAAAAATACCTAAAGAGTTATAAAAACTGCCTTATTCAAGAACTCTCTATTATCAAAAACATAATAAGTGAGAATAATTTTGAGGTTCGAAGCCTTTATTTCGGCGGTGGAACGCCCACTTCGCTTCCTACTGTTTTGCTGAAGGAGATACTTTCGGCGGCCGATTTTAGGGCGTCCGAGTTTACAGTGGAGGCGGGACGCCCCGACACCTTGGATAAAAGGACGCTCAATCTTTTAAAGAGCGCGGGCGCCACTCGCATATCTATAAACCCTCAAACCTTCAACGACGCCACGCTTCTTAGAATCGGCCGCAACCATACCGCCGCCGACATATTGAAGGCGTATAAGCTCGCCAAAGGAATGTTCGATATTAACATGGATTTGATTGCCGCCCTTCCCGGTGAAACTTTGGGGGATTTCAAGGCTTCGGTCGACAAGGCCGTGGAGCTTGCGCCCGAAAATATTACGGTGCATACACTCTCGTTGAAGCGGGGCTCCGAACTCAAGCAGTCGGGCGCCGCCTTAAGCGCGGAACAGACTGCCGAGATGATAGACTATTCATATCGCGCGCTCACTTCGGCGGGGTATCGGCCTTATTATATGTATCGCCAGAAATATATGAGCGGAAATCTTGAAAACGTCGGCTATGCCAAAGAGGGAAAGGCCTGCAAATATAACGTCGACATCATGGAAGAGACCACATCCATTATAGCCGCGGGCGCGGGCGCGATAGGGAAGCGGATTTTCCCCGCCGAATACCGCATCGAACGCCAGCCCAATTTCAAGGGCGTTTTAGACTATATCAACCGTTTTGACGAAATAGCCCAAAAGAAAGCGGAGTTTTGGCGCCAATACCGCAACCAATAATTTATTCGGAGAAAACTTAAGAAAAATCTCAAAAGAACGGCATTATACTATAAGTTGTTGATATTATAAAAAAAGTTAAAAAACAATACTATTAGAGGGCGCGAGGGGCTTTAAACGGTTTACATAATTTTTTGTTTGTGTTAATATAATCGCGTGCGTTTTACAAGGTTTTGCCAATTTTCCGGTGGCTTTACTTTGTTTATCGCGAATTTGTTATCCGTCCTAGGAGGTTTTTATTGCAGTGGATAATATGTCTAAATCGGAAATAATCAAAAAATTTGCCCGTCACGAGGGTGATACCGGCTCGCCCGAAGTGCAAATCGCCCTTCTCACCGACCGGATAGAGGCGCTCAACGCACATTTGGCGTCACATAAGAAGGATTTTCACTCCAGACGCGGGCTGCTCATGATGGTAGGACAGAGAAGAAATCTTTTGAACTATCTCAAGGGCACAGACATCGAACGCTACAGAGCCATAATTCAGGCATTGAATTTGCGCAGATAAAACTAAATAAATCGGGGCGGCGGGCTTGTCGCCCCGATTTTAGTTTATAATCCGCTTTTTTTGCGCTTCCGTTTTGGTTATTCCAAATAAAATCTTCTTATTATTAGGCTTAGTTTAGCTAATAATAACTATGTTCGGCGAGCGGCTTGCGCCGAACATAAAACGCTCAACGCTCAACGAAAAACGAAAAACGGCGGATAAACGGCGCAAAAGCGCCGAACGAAAACGGCTATCGCCGAATGAAAAACTAATAATTAATAACAAATATCTGTGAATAAAGCCGCAGGCGGCTCGAACTTAACTAGGTAATAATAAAAAAGGATATAAAAAATATGCCCGAAAGGGCGAGTGTGATAATTAGGGCCGTTCGGCCCGTGTTGGAGGTATAAATGGACAGAAAAATTTTTGAAACAACAATAGGCGGCAGGACCGTGACCGTGGAAACGGGGGCGTATTGCGGACAAGCGAACGGATCGTGCTTAATCAGGTGCGGCGAAACGGTTGTCTTAACCAACGTAACAATGTCGAAGGCACCGAGAGAAGGGTTGGATTTCTTCCCGCTCGGCGTGGACTTTGAAGAAAAGATGTATGCCGTCGGCAAGATTCCCGGCGGATTTAAAAAGAGGGAAGGGCGTCCCAGCGACAAGGCTATTCTGACCTCGCGGCTCATCGACCGTCCCATCAGACCGCTGTTCCCCAAAGGGATTTACAACGACGTCGCCGTCGTCGCCACAGCGATGTCCGTCGACACCAACATTCCTCCCGAGGTTTGGGGCATGGTGGGAAGCTCAATCGCGCTTTCGATATCCGATATCCCTTGGGCAGGCCCGACCGGCTCCGTCGTCGTGGGCTTGGTTGACGGCAAGTATGTAATCAACCCCGACAACGAGCAGCGCGCCAAAAGCCGTCTGCAACTTAACCTTTCCGGCACCAAGGATGCCATCATGATGGTTGAGGCGGGCGCCAATATGGTTACCGAAAAGGAAATGCTGGGCGCCATTCTGTTCGGCCACGAAGAAATTAAGAAAATAGTCGCGTTCATCGAGAAAATCGCCGCCGAAATCGGCGTTCCCAAGCAGAACATCACGGCCGAACCGATTCCCGAAGAAGTTGACGCCGCCGTTCGCGCTTACGCCTCGGCCAAAGTTGACTATATGCTGGAGACCTTCGACCGCGCCGAACGCGAGAAGCGCGAGGACGAAATATCCAAAGACGTTTTAGCGCATTTCGCCGAGGATTTTGCGGAATATCCCGCAAAAAACAAATATATCGGTGACATTCTCTACAGTCTTAAGAAAGAAAAAGTCCGCGCCAAGATTTTGAACGAGGGCGTCCGTCCCGACGGAAGAAAGCTCAACGAAATCCGCCCGATATGGTGCGAAGTAGGCGTGTTACCCCGTGTTCACGGTTCCGCCGTCTTCACGAGAGGACAGACGCAGGCGTTGACCGCCGCCACTCTCGGCACGATAAGCGAAATGCAGAAGCTCGAAGGCCTCGACGAGGAATACGCCAAGCGCTATATGCATCACTACAATATGCCGCCCTACAGCACCGGCGAGGCTAAGCGCATGATGAGCCCCGGCCGCCGCGAAATAGGCCACGGCGCGCTCGCCGAGCGCGCGCTCGAGCCCGTGCTTCCTAACGAAGAGGAATTCCCCTACGCCATCCGCACGGTGTCGGAAATTTTGAGCTCCAACGGCTCCACCTCTCAGGCCAGCGTATGCGGCAGCACGCTTGCGCTCATGGACGCAGGCGTTCCCATAAAAGCGCCCGTAGCCGGCATAGCGATGGGCCTCATCAAAGACGAAAGCAAAGAAAAAGTCGCCGTGCTCAGCGATATTCAAGGTCTTGAGGACTTCTTGGGCGATATGGACTTCAAAGTGGCAGGCACCGCCGAAGGCATCACCGCCATCCAAATGGATATCAAAATCAAGGGCATCGACGAGAACATTCTTACGACCGCGCTGGAGCAGGCAAGAGTCGGCAGGCTCCATATCCTCGGCAAAATGCTGGAGGTTCTGCCCGCGCCGCGTCCCGAGCTCTCCAAATACGCGCCCAAAATCGTATCCTTCGCCATTGATCCCGATAAGATTCGCGACGTCATCGGTAGCGGCGGCAAGGTCATCAACAAGATTATCGATGACACCGGCGTCAAGATTGACATTTCCGACGACGGCATGGTGTTCATCGCCTGCGACGATATCGAAAAGATTGAAAAAGCTAAGAAAATTATTATGGCAATCGTCAAAGACCCCGAAATCGGCGATACTTTCGAAGGTCCGGTTGTCCGCATTCTGGAGTTCGGCGCCTTCGTCAATCTCGCTCCCGGCAAAGACGGCATGATCCACATCTCCAAGCTCTCCAAGGACAGAGTGGACAAGGTGACCGACGTCGTCAACATCGGCGACATAGTGGCGGCGAGAGTAATCAAGGTCGACGAGAAAAACAGAATCGACTTAAGGCTCATCAAAGTTTTAAAGAAAGCCGACTAGTTATTCGCTTAGTTGCTGAAAATCATTTAAACAAAAAAAAGCTTGCCTCGCGGCAAGCTTTTTTGTTGAAACAAATTCGGCGAAAAAGCCTGAAAATCAATGTTCGTCAAATAATTTAGGGAAAATATTCCACAATCAGGGAATAGCGGCAAAATTCCTTAATTAGCGGCCAACAATAAAGAAATAGCATTGATTTTTGCATTTTACAGGCAAAAATCTATATATTTTTATGATTTTAGCATTATGCCGCATTACTTTGTCGTTCTAACAAATTGATTTATTCTAAAAAATAAAAAATTTTTTTAAATTTTATAAAAAGTGGTTGCAAGTGGTCATTTTTCGTGTTACTATTAAGCTAAGCCTAAAACCGTAAATATTTTTTTTTGTTTGGGCGCTTACCGAGGTTCAAAAAAATGAGAGAGCTGGCCGGGTTCGTAGAACACCAATTAGACCAAAAATCGCGGATGAGAATACCGCCCAAGTTCAGAGAGCTTTTGGGCGACGACGAGGTTGCCATTATCGCTTCGCCGCATGGCTGTCTTGAAATTTATTCCGCTACCAAATTTAAGGAAAAGACCGAGCTCTTTAAGAAAGTCCCCGAAAGCGACCGCGAGGCTTATAAGATAGTCAGAGAAATAGCGCGCTCCACCTTCTATCCCACCGAAGACAATCAGGGCAGGTTTGTGTTGCCGGCGCCCTTGAAAAAGTTTGCAAAAATCAACAAAAACATTACCTTTGTCGGAATGTTCGACAAAGTGGAAATCTGGGCGGCCGAACGCCTCGAGGAGGAGCAGGGCGGCGAACTGAATCCCGTTACGCTCTCGGATGGCTTCGAACTCCTCGCAAAATACGGTATGTAATATGACTGCTTTCGCCCACACTCCCGTTATGCCGAACGAGGTGATTTCCGGCCTCGATATAAAAGCCGACGGTGTCTATTTTGACGGCACCTTGGGCGGCGGCGGGCACAGCGAGCTCATATTATCCAAACTTACGAGCGGCAAGTTAATCGCAGTCGATAAGGACGCCGACGCGCTGATGTTTGCGGCGGAGAGGCTCAGCCCCTTCCACGATAAAGTGATTTTCGCTCACGACGACTTTAAGAACGCCGAGAAAATACTTGCCGGTTTTCAGGTCAAAGCGCTGGACGGCGTGCTGCTGGACTTGGGAGTATCCTCTTATCAGCTCGACAACGCCGAACGCGGGTTCTCCTACATGAAAGACGCGCCGCTCGATATGAGAATGGACGCGAGCCAATATCTTACCGCCTTCAACGTAGTCAACGAATATCCGCTCGCCGAGCTTTCCAGAGTAATAAGCGACTATGGCGAAGACAAGCTGGCGAGAAGGATTGCCGAGAGAATAGTTAAGGCGCGCGATAAAAAGACGATTGCTACGACCGCCGAACTCGCCGAAATAGTGACAGCGGCATATCCCGCGGCGACGCGCTTTAAATACGGCAACCCCGCCAAGCGCACCTTTCAAGCGATAAGAATCGAGGTCAACGAGGAGTTGAGCGGACTATACGACGCCGTCCTGAGCTTGGCGCGCTCCCTCAAAGTCGGCGGAAGGATGGCGGTAATCAGCTTTCACTCGCTGGAAGACAGGATTATAAAGAACGCCTTTAAATATCTGGAATCGCCCTGCGTCTGTCCGCCAAATATGCCCGTATGCACCTGCGGTAAGACGGCGCAAGCCAAGGTGCTCACCAAAAAGCCGATAACTCCCACCAAGGAAGAGATGAAAGCAAATAGTCGTGCCGAAAGCGCAAAGCTTAGGATTATCGAACGGATTTAGAAGATAAAAGTGCGATTTGCGCAACAAATAAAGAAAACATAAGAACATGACATCGGTGCTTAGCAAGGGAATATAAGGAATAAAAGAAAAGGAGTGTGAATAAGATGGTAACGCTCAAAAGAGAAGAAATCGCCGCCGAATACGACTTTGACCGTGACAGATTTGCCGAGAGGCAGAGCCTATACGCGGCAAGAAACGGATATGCCGAAAGGCTCGGCTTTTCCGCGAGGGATTTCAGAAGCGAAGCGGCGACCGACAGCCGCGATGTGAGTTTATCCGACCGCTTGGGCAGCGCCCGCCGTCCCTTAAACAACAGCGACAATCTTTGGGAACGCTTAAGCTACACTTCGCCCAACCGTGTGACTGCCGACGACTATAAGGGTAAGCGCTTTTCGGAAAACGCCTTCTCGGCCGATGAAGAAGAATACGACGTGCCGACCAGAAACGCGCGGAGGTTTGAAAAAAACAGCAGACGCACCAAGATGAGCCTTCAAGGCAAGGTGATACTCGCGGTCTATCTCATTTTGGCGCTGGTCATTGCAAGCCTAATCATAGTCAACGCCGAAGTGCTCAACAAGACGGGGGCGGCGGCCGCCGACATCGCGCCCAAGGCAACCGTCGAGATATCGGAAGCATATTCCGACGTAGAAGTGTCGGTCGAGGGCTCGCCCTATGATTACAGCGAGTCGACAAACTGGTTCGATAAGTTTTGCGACGGGCTGTCAAGCTTATTCGGCGATTAAGCCGCCTGCTTGCTCCCGGCGGGGGGCAACATGAAAGATAAATATTATAATTACCAACCAAAGCGAAGGTTATTGGCGATGTTATTGCTGATAACCTTTATTTTTTGCGCGGTAGCCGGCAAGCTCGCCTACGTCATGATAGTCGAGGGCGAAAAACTGCAGACGCGCGCGCTCGAGCAGTGGATGCGCGACGTCCCGCTTCAGGCGCGGCGCGGCGCCATACTCGACCGCAACGGCATCGTGCTTGCCGACACATCGACGCTCTATACGGTATTCGTCCGCCCCAACGCCGTAAGGGACGTTACGGCTACGGCCGACGCGCTCGCATCCGTTCTCGGCCTGGACCGTGGCAAGATTTTGGAGAAAATCAAAGGAAAGCGCGTCTCCGAAATCACGATTTTAAAAAACGTGTCGAAGGATAAGATGCTGGCGCTCAAAGATTCGGGCGCAACCGGGATATATTATTCCGAAAACAACTTCCGCTACTATCCTTACGGCGACTTCATGACTCAGCTACTCGGCTTTACCAACATCGACGGCGACGGTCAGACGGGACTCGAGCGCTACTACAATGAATACCTTCGAGGCGTCAACGGCATGGTGCTGACGGAGACCGATTTAATCGGGCGGGAGCTCGCGGAAGGCTCGACGGCCTATCTGCCCGCGATATCGGGGCTTAACCTCGTGACGACGCTCGACTACTATATTCAACGGCTCTGCGAGCGCGCGGTCAAGGCGGCGGCCTCGGCGTTTTCGGCAAAATCCGCCTACTGTATAGCGATGAATCCCTTGAACGGCGAGATTTACGCGCTGGCCGAAACGCCCTCCTTCGACCTAAATAACGTGCCCAGAAACGACTTGACCGCCTTGTTCACCGCTTCCAAGAGCGCTATAGTCAGCAATGTCTACGAGCCGGGCTCGACCTTCAAAATCCTGACTGCCTCCGCCGCGCTGGATTGCGGCGCCTACAACGTAAACAGCCGCTTTTATTGCGGCGGCTCCCATATTGTTGACGGGCAGAAGATACGCTGCTGGAAATTCCGCGGCCACGGCAGTATCAGCTATGCCGAGGGCGTCCTTGGAAGCTGCAACGTCGTCTTTATGAACAGCGCGATGGCGGTGGGCGCGGCAAGATTTTACGGCTATCTTTCGGCGTTCGGCGCCTTCACCAAGACGGGCATAGATATGTCGGGCGAGGCGAGCGGACTATACATACCGTTGGAGAACGTGAAAAACGTCGACCTTGCCAGAATCGGCTTCGGGCAGGCAATCGCTGTAACCTCGCTTGAACTTGTGGCGGCATCCTGCGCAGCAGTAAACGGCGGCACCACGGTAACGCCCCACCTTTTATATGAAATAAGCGACGCCGACGGCAGAAAGGTTGAGTCGTTTTCAAACAGAGTGGAATCGCGGCGAGTTATAAAACCCTCGACAAGCGAAATAATGCGCTCGCTTCTCGCCGGCGTAGTAAAGGAAGGCAGCGGCAAGGCGTCGTATATCCCCGGTTATAACATCATGGGCAAGACGGGCACTGCGCAAAAATACATAAACGGCATTATTGCGCAGGGAAAATATATCTCCTCGTTTTTAGGGATAGTGATGGAGGAAAACTGTAACCTCGCCATTCTTTTGGTGGTGGACGAGCCGCAGGGCGCTTACTACGGAAGCGTCGTCGCCGCTCCCCTCGTCGGCGAAATTTTTAAAGGCGCGCTCTCCTATTTCGGAAGCATTCCGCATTTTTCGGAGGGTGAAAAGGATACCATCGGCAAGCCTTTCGCGCTGCCGAGCTTTATCGGAATGAGCTTAAGCGAGGCCAAAAAGGCTTTAAGCAGCCTCGGGCTTTACCTTGAAACCGACGGCGAAGGCTCGACCGTTACGGCGCAATATCCCGCAGCGGGCACCATAGTGGACAAACGGAATGCCGTCCAGCTCACGCTCGGCTGATTCGATACCGAGAAAAGCTGAGCTATATTGATAGACCAAGCAAAAAATGCGCAATCGAAACTTTATATGCAGAATTCGATTGTTAAACTTTAGGTTTTGTGATTAACATAATTTTTTTAGTAGAATATACTTCGAAAAAAGCTTTTTAGTTACCCAAGAAAAACAAATCAGAAACAGGTGACTTAACCGCAAGAGTGCGGATTGTGTCGGTATCTGTCGAGTTTCGCTTTGCCGTTGACGCGCCCCGTCAATAGGTCTAGAATCTCGGTGTGCATTAATATTTTTGACAAGGAGGAAGCAAATGAAACTGAAAAACTTGTTGGAGGGCGTCGACATCTTAAGTAGTAGCGCCGACCTCACTAAAGATATAGCCGATATTAAGATAGACTCGCGACTTGTGGCGGAGGGCGATGCATTTATTTGCCTTTCGGGCGCCACCTGCGACGGGCACGACTACGCCGCCGATGCCTTAAAGGCGGGAGCCGCAGTCATAATAGCCGAAAAACCGATAAATTGCGGCTGCGGCGTCGTTATTGTCAAGGATACAAGAATTGCCTACAGTTTAATGTCGCAAAATTATTTCCACAATCCCGCCAAATCGCTCAAGCTGGTGTCGGTCGTCGGCACCAACGGCAAGACCAGCACGGCGCATATTCTCGAAGCCATTCTTTCTTTCTCGGGAATAAGGACGGGCATAATCGGCACGCTGGGACACAGCTTTATGGGTGAACGCGAGGAGGCGCTTCTGACTACGCCCGACCCTTATAAATTCAACGAGCTGTTAAGAAGCATGGTCGACCGAGGCGCCGAGGTCGTGGTGTCGGAGGTTTCGGCGCACGCCATATATTTAAAAAAGCTTTACGGCCTCACCTGCGACATCGCGATTTTCACCAACCTTACACAGGACCATCTCGACTTTTTTCAGACTTTCGAGGATTACGCCGAAACAAAGCTTTCT
This sequence comes from Eubacteriales bacterium, assembly GCA_035449045.1. GTDB lineage: Bacteria > Bacillota > Clostridia > Christensenellales > CAG-917 > DAOTKC01. The sequence continues at coordinate 45,309 of DAOTKC010000005.1, read as the reverse complement.
TATTTTACTCCCGAAAACGTCAATATGGGCGTAGTCAACATGGACGACGAATGGGGCAGAAAGCTGATTGCCGCCGCCAAAATTCCCATAGTGTCCTACGGATTGGAGACGCCTTCAGACGTGTTCGCGATTGACGTTCGGCCCAATATGGACGGCGTATCTTTCATTCTCAACATTTTTGACGAAATACTCGACATATCCTCGCCGCTCTACGGCTATTTCAACGTCTACAACCTTATGTCGGCGATTACGGCGGCGCGCCTTCTTTCGGTGGGCGCCGACACCATTTTGAGGGCGGTCAAGCGAATAAAGGAGGTGGAGGGCAGGTTCAACATAATAAAGAGTCCCAAAGGAATGGTAATAATCGATTACGCCCACACGCCCGACGGGCTTAAAAATCTTCTCAACTCGGCGAGGATTATAACGAAAGGTCAGTTGATTACCGTCTTCGGCTGCGGCGGCAACCGCGATAAGTTCAAGCGGCCGCTGATGGGGAAAATAGCCGCCGAATATTCCGATTATATTGTAATCACAAGCGACAACCCGCGCTTTGAAGAGCCTATGCAGATAATGAAGGATATCGAGCAGGGCATCAACGGCTTTTCAAGGTATAAAATGATAGTAAACCGCGCCGACGCAATAGCCTACGCCATGCAGGAGATGATGGAGGGCGACACCGTGGTGGTGGCGGGCAAGGGCGCCGAAAAATATATCGAGATAGCGGGCGAAAAGCGCCGTTATTCCGACTACGACGTCGTATATCGGCGGGGTGGCAAGCGTGAGTGACACTCTTCGCGCGCTTATTTCGGGGCTGGTTGCCTTCGCCCTCGCGCTGGCGTTGGCGCCCCTCGTTTTGGCGGCGGCAAAAAAGCTCAAGGCGCGCCAGACGGTGCTTCACTACGTCGAGCAACACGCCGGCAAGAGCGGGACGCCTACGATGGGCGGCTGGATTTTCATTTTGGCGGCCTCGGCGTCGACGCTGATTTTCGGCATGCAACGGCCGGCGGTCGTCGCCGTGGGAATAGCGCTCGCTTACGGCGTAGTGGGATTTTTGGACGATTTTATCAAGGTGCATTTCAAGCAGAACGAGGGGCTTAAACCCTATCAAAAGATCACCGCGCAGCTCGGCATCTCGGCGATAGCGGCGGCGTTCACCCTCTTAAACCCGTCGGTGGGCACAAGCATCCACCTTCCTTTCAGCGGCATTTATCTCAATTTAAGCTATGGCATTATCCCTTTCACTATGTTTGTCTACGTCGCCTTGACTAACGCCGTCAATTTAACCGACGGGCTGGACGGGCTGGCCGGCTGGACGAGCTTTGTATTCTTTGCTGTCTTTGCTGCCGTTATTTTAAGTCTGCAGCAATCGGCGGAAGCGTCGGGGGAACTCGAGCGCGCACAAGGGCTTGCCGCGCTCGCCGTTTACTGTTTGTCCTTCGGCGGTGCGGTTTTGGGCTTTTTGTGCTTAAACACTTATCCCGCCAAAATAATCATGGGCGACACCGGCGCGCTTGCCTTGGGCGGGGCGATGGCGTCGGCCGCAGTTTTTTCGCGCGAGCCGCTCCTAATTCTTTTGGCTTGCATAATGCCCATAGTATCTTGCATATCAGTAATACTGCAAGTAGCCTACTATAAGCTGACGAAGAAGCGGATTTTTTTGATGGCTCCCTTTCATCACCATCTCGAAAAAAAAGGCTGGCACGAATCTAAAATCACCGCGGTTTACGTCGTTATCAGCATAATTGCGGGCGTCTTGACGCTTATTGCGGCAGGTGTCAAATGAAATATAGAAGCAAAAATATTTTGGTATACGGCATGGGCAAGAGCGGTTACGCCGCCGCCGAACTACTTAATCGGTTGGGCGCATCCGTCTATCTTTACGATGACGACACCGCCGCGCTCGCCGAGGCGGCGGAAAGCCTCGCTTTTTCCGTTCCCATAAACACCGCAAACTTTATCGGCTTCGACGCCGTCATACTTTCGCCGGGCGTGCCTTCGGTGACGCCCGCACTTTTAGAGGCGCGGCTCAACGGCACGCAGGTTCTCTCCGAAATCGAACTCGGCTACGGCTATTGCCAGGCGGCGATAGTAGCGGTGACGGGCACCAACGGCAAGACGACCGTCACCATGCTCATCGACCACATTTTAAGGGAGGCGGGCATAAACTCCTATGCCGCAGGCAATATCGGCACGCCTTTTTGCGAAATAGCGGCAATGCTGTCGGCGGCCGATACCGTGGTGCTCGAGGCCAGCTCCTTTCAGTTGGAAAACATCAAATATTTTTCGCCCGATATAGCCGTTTTGCTCAATCTCGCGCCCGACCACTTTGACCGGTATTTTAATTTAGACGACTATGCCGCCGCCAAGCTCAGGATTTTCGAATATCAATCCAAGGCCGACTTTGCCGTTCTGAACGGCGATGATGAGGAGATAGTCAAAAGAACGGCCGAGATTGCCGCCGAAAAAATCTATTTTTCAAAAAGCAACGCCGGCGATGCCTACATAGAAGACGGCTCAATATATTGGCGCGGAAGCCACATTATCCACACTTCGGAACTCTTCAGCAGCTTGACACACAACGTCGAAAACTCGCTTGCGTCGACGGCGGTCTGTTCGCTTTTGGGCGTTCAGCCCTACGCCATTGCCAAGGCGCTGGAATCTTTCGAGCCGCCGCATTTCCGCGTCGAATACATAGGAAGGCTTGGCGGCAGGGCAGTATATAACGACAGCAAGGGCACCAATATTGCGGCTACGCTGGCGGCGGCAAAGGCGATGGCGGAAAGAACGGCGCTCATTCTCGGCGGCTCCGACAAGGGCGAGGATTTCAGAGAGCTATTTATGTCGTTGCCCCAAAATGTTTGCGAAGTTTTAGTGACGGGCGGCAACGCCCCCGAAATTCTCGAGGCGGCGCTTTCGGTGGGTTTTAAAAACATATCCTACCGCGCTACGCTCCAAGAATGCGTAGAGTGCGCGGCGCGTGCGGACATTTTAAACATTCTCTTTTCACCGGCTTCGGCAAGCTTTGACCGATATACAAGTTACGAGGAGCGCGGCCGCGACTTCAATGCGCTTGTTGCCGCATTGGATGGTTTTTCCGGCGTTTTCGGTGGATAAAATGCCGATTAGGAAAAATTTCGACTTTACCGCACTCTTTTTGACTGCGGCGCTCGCCGCCGTCGGGCTGGTCTTTATCCATTCGGCAAGCTCCTACTCGGCGTCGCTCGAGCATGCCGACGCCTTTTTTTATGTTAAGAAACAAGCCGTCGCTATGGCGCTGGGGCTTCCGCTCATGGTGCTGGTCTCTTTCTGCCCGATAGATAAAATCAAAAATCTTTGGTGGCTTTTTTTAGCTTTAAGCGTTGCGCTTCTTGCCGCGGTGTTTATTCCCGGGCTCGGCGTGGAGAGCTACGGCGCGACAAGGTGGCTCAATTTGGGCTTCACTACGGTGCAACCCTCCGAGCTCGCCAAGTTTGGGTTGGTTATCTTTATAGCGGAGTATATGAGCGAATACGGGCTGAAAAAGTTCGTCCACACTCTGCCCGTCGTCGGCGCGGGCGGCGTAATGTGCGTGCTTCTCATGCTGGAGCCCAATATGTCGATTACCATCTGCGTCGCCGCCGTCACAGCAATAATGCTGTTTATCGGCGGCATCAAGGGAAAACACGCCGCAATCTATGTGCTGCCCGTTATAGCGGGCGTGCCCGCTTTAATCTTGGCCGAGCCTTATCGGATAAGGAGGATTCTCGCCTTCGTCGACCCGTGGTCGGCGCCTAAGGCGGAGGGGTATCAATTGATTCAGTCCTTCTACGCGCTGGCGTCGGGCGGTTTTTTCGGGTTGGGAATAGGGAACTCGCGGCAAAAATATCTGTTTTTGCCCTTTGCCGAGTCGGATTTTATTCTATCCATCATCGCCGAAGAAACGGGCTTTGTCGGCTGTCTTATCCTTCTCGGCCTCTTCGTTGCGCTGATTGTCCACGGCATCAGGACGGCGGCGAGGGCAAGCACTAGGTTTGAGTGCTATCTTGCTGCGGGCGTCACCGCCATGCTTGCCGTTCAGTCGGCCGCCAACGTCGCCGTTGTTTCGGGCGCTATTCCGCCCACAGGACTGCCGCTTCCTTTCATAAGCGCGGGCGGAACCTCGCTGATTGCCTATATGTGCGCTGTCGGACTCATCATGAACGTCAGGCGAAACGCCCAAAATACACAAAAACTGCCGCCGCCATAGTATGTAGTGTTGCCAAAAACCTATAGGACTTGCCCAAAGGAGTAGTATGGACAAACTCGAAATCAGAGGCGGAAAAAAGCTTGCCGGCAGCACGAGGATAAAAGGCGCCAAAAATGCCGTTCTGCCGCTGCTTGCGGCCTCGATACTGACCGACGAAGCAACAACAATCAAAGACTGCCCCCAAATAGCCGACGTCGAGATGATGCAGAACATTTTAAAACTGCTCGGCGTGTCCGTCGTCAAGGAGGGCGGCTCTATTACTACATACGGACGGCTTGAAGGCGCCGAAATCCCCGGCTGTTTGGCGCGGGAGATGCGGTCGTCCATTTTCCTATTGGGCGCGATTTTGGCGAGGGAAAAACACGCGCGCGTCGCTTACCCGGGCGGTTGCGAGATAGGCAAGCGCCCAATTAACCTTCACATCGACGGTTTTCGGCGAATGAATATAGGCATCGAGGAGCGCGGTGACGAAATAATCTGCTCGACTGACGTTATTAAAGGCGCCGATATTTGTTTAAAGATACCCAGCGTCGGCGCTACCGAAAACCTTATCCTTGCCGGCGCGCTCGCCGAGGGTGTGACGACAATCAGAAACGCCGCGCGCGAGCCCGAAATAACCGACCTTCAGGACTTCATCAACGCTATGGGCGGCAAAGTGTCGGGCGCGGGCACGGCGGTAATAAAAATTCAGGGCGTGGACGGGCTTCACGGCGCGGCACACACGCCCATTCCCGACAGAATAACTGCAGGCACGCTTATTATCGCCGTTTGTGTCGCAGGCGGCGAAATAACGCTTGAAAATGTCGAACCTTCGCATCTTTGCTCGCTTTTGACCAAACTCCCTAAAAGCGCTTGCGGATACCGCGTCGACTGTGATAATATAACCGTGTATTCGCGCGGTCGCGGGAAATGCATAAGTTTTGTCGAAACCGAGCCTTATCCCGGTTTTCCCACCGACCTGCAGCCGCAGTTTATGACGCTTATGGCGGTGTCGAACGGCGTCGGCGTAATCCGCGAAAACATCTTTGAGAACCGCTTCGCGCATGCCGCCGAACTAAGGAAGATGGACGCCGCGATAATTGTTGACGGCGTGACGGCGACGGTGACGGGCGGACGGCTAAAAGGGGCGGAGGTGACGGCCAACGACCTTCGCGGCGGCGCGGGACTGGTGCTTGCTGGCCTTGCCGCCGAAGGCGTGACGACCGTCTTGGAGCCGCACCACATCGACCGCGGTTATGAAAAGCTAGAAGCGGTTTTGGCGTCCTTGGGCGCGGATATAAAGCGAATAACGTTGTAGCGAATGAGGATATTTGAGATAATTCGATAAATACGAAAGCCCTGGCTTACTTTGGGAAAGCAAAGGCAAAAACGCTCCGAAAAACGTTGCCAAGAAAAATTAATTTGTCAGTTAATTTTTATAAATAAATTCGGGTTATTTAACAGAACCGATAAATCTATGAACAAAAGGCTTATAACACTCTTAATATTTCTCGCGGTGACGGTGGTCGTGGTAATTTTGAATTTCACGGTCTTTACCGTGAGTTCTGTCGAGGTTAAATTTGCGGGCGAAGGCGGGCATATTTCGGAGGATGAAATTCTCGAAGCGGCCGCCATCAAGCCCGCCAACAACATCTTTACGATAAGCGAACATCTTGTGGTATCGCGGATTCAGTCCAAGCTGCCCTCGGTCAAGGTCATCAATATCGAGCGCGTTTTCCCCAACAAAATAATCATTCACGTAGCGGTGCGGCATCCTGTCCTCGCATTCAAAGCGGTGGGGACGGACACTTTCGCCTTGGTCGACCGCGAGTTTTGCGTTGTAGAAGTGCTGGAGTCTTCGGCACTCGCCCAAAGTGAGACCGAGGACGGCCCGATAACCAAAACAAACGTCGAAATAAGCTCCGAAAACTTAAAGGCGGGAATTAATCTTATCGACACCCAAAGAAGTGAGATAATTATTCTTCAAAACATCGTTGCGGCGTTTGAGAATCTGGAAATTTACGGCGGTGCCTTTTCTGCGTTCGTTTCCGAAATCAATCTCGATGCCGAAAAATTGACCGTTTCAACCCGTTCGGGAGTGGCCTTTGAGATTAGCGCCTCGGCACTCACCGTAATTTCGGAGCGGATCAGCGCGGCTTACGGGTGGTATCAATCGGCCTCAAGCTCGGAGGATGCCGAAGTCCGCGGACGCGTTACGCACGGTTTTATACGCTACGACGCCGAACTTTCTGAGTTTGTCTGGTATGCCGACTGAATTTTTTAGCTTCTAAGCAATATTTCTCCAAAAATTAACTTCCAAATTAGGCTTATGCTTATTAAATTCGCCTTCCTTTTGTGTTGTTTCAATATATGCAAACTTCCTCGATAATTTTTGATTTATCCGCATTTTATTGACATTTCACTATCCTTAGTTTAAAATTTATCTATGTATGTATAAGTCCGGCTAAGCCGGATTTGAGGTATTATGCTGCTTTCAAATGATGTGACGGTCTTGGATATCGGTTCGGGCAAACTAATGGCGCTCGCGGGCAAGAAGACCGCCAAGAATATCTTCAATATCCGCGCCCTCGCCGAAGCCGCATACGACGGCTATCAGCAGGGCGAATGGCTGTCGGAGGAGAGCCTGTTCGCCGCCTTGAAAAAGGTGCTGGACGGCATTAAATCGGAGACGGGAAAGCGCGTAAAAAAACTCTACATAGGCGTGCCGGGCGAGTTTTCGGCCGTTCAATGCAAGAGCGTCAGCTTAAACTTCGGCAAGACATTCAGGGTGTCGGAAGAGGAGCTGGAGCGGCTCTATAAAAAAGGCGACACCTTCAAAAAAGACCCCGAGTATATTGCCATCAGCTGGTCTGCGGCGTATTTCACGCTCGACGACAAGACCAAGCGGATTATCGAGCCCGTAGGCCTTACGGCATACAAGCTGACGGGCTTAATTTCCTATGTTCTCGCCGAAAGAAAATTCGTCAATTTGTTTTCGGATTTTCTCGAAAAACTCGGTATTAAGGAAATAGATTTCATTTCGACGGCGTGGGCGGAAACGATGAGTCTGTTTGAGGCCGCCCAGCGCGATAAATATGTGCTTCTCGCCGACATAGGCTATATGTCAACGACGGTGTCGCAGGCTCGGGGCGACGGGCTCACTTCCATAGCCTCGTTTTCGCTGGGCGGCGCGCATATATCTGGCGATATCGCCGAGGTTTTGAGCATTCCCTTCAAGACGGCGGAGGATATCAAGGAAAAGGTTGATCTCAACCTTCAGTTCTCGAGCGGCGAGATGTATGAGGCCGCCGATAAGACCAAGGTTGCCGCCGACATAACCAACGAGATTGTCAAAGCGCGGCTGGAGCAGATGGCGGAGTTTTTGAAGCGCGCCATCGACAAGTCGGAGCTTAAGTGCCCGAGCTACGTGCCTCTGTATCTGACGGGCTTGGGCGTTTCCTACATCCGCGGCGCCAAGGAATTTTTGGCCGAGAAGACGGGAAAAAACATAGAAATCGTGGCTCCGGTGGCGCCCGGCTACAACCGTCCCTGCCGCTCCTCGCTTATTAGCCTTCTCGACGTCGCGTCAAATCTCGACGAGAGCAAGCCCAAGGCCGAATTTTTTAAAGATAAGCTCAAAAGGTTGCTGTTCGGAAGTTAAAAAACAAGCTTTAGTCTGCTTTTCTTAGCAAAAAGCAATTTTGACTAGGCAATACGCAAGATAAGAAGCCGCAAAATTCGGAAGCTATATAAAAACATTGAAAGCGCGTGCTTTTCGGAGGTTTTATGAACGACACTGAGCAATCCTGCTCGGCAAGAATATTGGTAATCGGCGTGGGCGGCGGCGGCAATAACGCCGTCAATAATATGATTGACGCCGGTATAACAAGCTGTGACTATATAGCAGCCAACACCGACAAGCAGGCGCTGTTTACTTCGCGCGCCGAACGAAGGCTTCAGTTGGGACGCCAACTCACCAAAGGATTGGGCGCGGGGTCGGACCCCGAAATCGGCGAAAAGGCGGCGGTTGAGTCGGAAGCCGAAATAGCGGCGTGCTTAGATGGCGTTGACCTTTTGTTCATAGCCGCGGGCATGGGCGGCGGCACCGGCACGGGCGCGGCTCCCGTCATCGCCCAAATCGCCAAGCAAAAGGATATTTTAACTATCGCTGTCGTCACGCGCCCCTTCGACTTTGAGGGCAAGAAGCGAAAGAGCAACGCCGATATGGGCATCGAAAAGCTTAGAAAATTCGTCGATACGCTGCTTGTTATCCCCAACCAAAAACTTTTGACGCAACATCAGACGCGCTACCAATACGGCGACGGCGCAAAAAAGCAGCTTTCGATAAAGGAAGCGTTTAAAATAGCCGACGACGTCTTAAGGCAGGGCATTCAGGGCATAACTGATCTTATAGTTAAGCCCGCCCTCATTAACCTTGATTTTGCCGACGTCCGCACCGTCATTAAAAACAAGGGCATCGCGCACATGGGCATAGGCATCGGCAAGGGCGAAAGGCGGCATATCGACGCCGCCAGCCAAGCCGTTTCCAGCGCGCTTCTTGAAACCAGAATCGAGGGCGCGACGGCGCTTATTCTCAACTTCACGGGCGGCGAGGATACCACCATCGACGAAATCGGCGAGGCCTGCAACCTTATCCGTGACGTCGTCGACGAGGACGCCAATATTATTTTCGGCCTAGCCATCGAGCCGGGCGTCCGCGACGAAATCCGCCTTACCGTCATAGCGACAGGCTTCGTCAGCAAGGACATTTTGCTTTTGAATCGAAATCCCCGCTATGCCTCATCGGTGCCCTCACTATACGGGCAGGACCTCTTAAACCCGCCTATGCCGCCGAGAGAGCAACAGGCCGAGCCCAAGCCCCACCAAGCCTCGGCAGCAGCACCCGCGCCCGTCGAAAAGAGCGTGGTTTCTTCCTCGCGCATCGACGTCGACGAGGACGCTTCCATTCCGCCTTTCTTGAAAAAACTTAAGAAAAAGTAACCGATAACAATCAAAAGCCCCGCAGTTGCGGGGCTTTTAATTTAACGAATAATGAATAATTAATAATGAATAATTGAGGTTGGAGGGGTGATGAGAACCAACGATCAACTAAAAACTAAAAACGAAAAACTGAGGATGGATTAATGTTGAGAACTATAAATTAAATTTATCATATAAGAATAAATAATAAAAATGACAGTCCAAAAAGCTAAGATTTGTAGTATTTTGGCTCATCCGCGCCGTTTCCACCATTATTCCTTACTCGTTTTAGTTATTCGTTAATTTATCAAACGGAAATATTTCGACAAAAAAACGGCCTATAATAGTTCTCGAGGATCATGTGTTGACGGTTTACATCGAAGCGGTTCTATTCGATAACATGCTGGTAAATCTCTTTTTGATTTATCTTGTTTCCTTCTGCGTTCTCAATACTAGGGTAAAAAAGTGGCGAATGGTCTTGGCGTCGGCTGTCGGCGCCGCACTGGCCTTTCCCGTCCTCTACATCGAAAAAACCTTTCTATTATTCTTATACAAAGTTGGTGTCGCGCTGCTATTACCTGTCATTTTCGGCGGATTTAAAAGCTTTAAAGGCTATCTTTTGACTACGGTAAGCTTTGTCGCCGTAACATTCGCCTTCGGCGGCGTCGTCTACGGCTTAGGACTTTTTATCGGCGGACTCAATACCAACACCGGCATTTTGGGCCTTATCGCGCTTGCGGGTTTGTTTACGGCGTATTTTATCAGACAGCTCAAAATTAAACACACCGAAAGCGCGCGGCACGAAACAGTGAAAATCATTATACATACAGGATGCGGAGCAAGGGAGTTTACAGGGTTTTGGGACACCGGCAACACACTTTTCGACTTCTGCACGCTTAAGCCCGTAATAGTGATATCTCAAAAGGTCTTGGAGGCGGCCGAGGCCGAGCGGCGCGGCGAAATCAGTGTGAAAACGGTGACGGGCGAGAAAGTTTTGCCGCTTGTCAGCATCAGCGGCCTTAAAATCGCCGAAAAAGAACGTGAAATCGAACTCTCAAATGTGCTTGCAACCGTTTCGGAGATAAAAAAGGACTACGACGTCATTTTAAACTGCGCGCTTATGCCCAACGCCGCTTGAGCGAATAAAAGCAGAAAAGAACAATAACCAATCTTAAAGCGAAATTACTTAAGAAAAATGTTAAGAACATATTTAAGGCATAGTCGGCGCGCTAAATATATTGTCCCGAAAATTAGCGGAAGAGCGATTTTAAGTGACCGCAAACCAAGAGCGGCAAGCCAAAGGTAAACGATAGAGCGAGCGCTTATAATAAGGTGGGGATATGAGAAAACTTTTGCAGTTAATATTAAAATTCATCCGGCTTTTTGACCTTGCCAAGCCTAAGGCCGAGGTTGACTACATAACAAGCGGCGAGGCTTTGCCCGCTCCGCTTTCGCCCGAGGAAGAGAACGAGATTGTTGAAAAACTGCAATTGGGCTCCGAAGAAGCGCGGCTGCTGTTAATAGAGCGGAATTTGAGGCTGGTCGTCTATATAGCCAAACGCTTTGAAAATACCGGCATCGAGCTTGAGGACTTGGTTTCGGTGGGAACAATAGGGCTCATTAAGGCGGTAAACTCCTTCGATAAGGACAAAAACATCAAACTCGCGACATATGCCTCGCGGTGCATTGAGAACGAGATTTTGATGCATCTTAGGAAGATGGTGCGCATAAAAGCGGAAATATCCCTCGAAGAACCGCTAAATGTCGACTGGGACGGAAACGTTTTACTGCTTTCCGACATACTCGGCACCGAAAGCGACATAATATACCGTGAGGTCGAAAGCAGCGCCGAGCGCGAAATGCTCAAGTTGACTTTCGACAAACTGCCCGAGCGCGACAGAAAGATAGTGGCGCTTAGATTCGGGCTCTACGGCGAGGAAGAGAAGACGCAAAAGGAAATCGCCGAAATGATGGGCATATCCCAATCCTACATATCCCGCCTTGAGAAAAAAATCGTCAGCAAACTGAAAAAAGAAATAGCGAAGCTGGTATGACTGAGCGGTCAGTGTTACTTATGCCTAAGAAATTTAGCCTTTAATACCTACAACTTATTATTTTTTAAAAAAAAAATTTGGAAAACCACTTTTTCTATTATCTTCATTTAATTTCAAAAACTAAATCAAGGCTACATACTCTCGTCCTCAACCCATAATTTTAAAGCCAAAGTGTAATTTTTTTGCGGCTAAATTATGAAATGAAGAAAACGGCAGATTGACTTATCGACCGAATTGCATTCGGCGGCAAGTAAGCCGGATTGCGTGGTTAAATAAAACCAGTGGGAAAATGCTAACCGCCCACGCCGCAAGCCCGAACGACTATTTGTTCAAAGTAAATCCGCTTACATAAGAAAAAAGGAGATAAACACTATGAACAAAGTCGAAATCACCGGCGTAAACACATCCGAGCTTCCCAAACTGAGCGCGAAAGAATGCGAAAATTTAATTCACAAGATAAAAGAAGGCGACGAAGATGCAAGAGAACTGTTTATAAAGGCGAATATGCGGCTTGTTCTGAGCATAGTGGGGAGGTTTAAAAACAGCGACGAAAACCCCGACGACCTCTTTCAGGTAGGTTGCGTTGGCCTGATGAAAGCGATTGCAAATTTCGATACCACGCTTGAAGTGCGGTTTTCAACCTACGCCGTGCCCATGATAATAGGGGAAATAAGGCGATTTCTCCGCGACAGAACGGGCATCAAGGTCAGCAGAAACCTCCGCGACACGGCGTATAGGGCGTTGAAGGCCAAGGAGGAAATATCCAACAGCAAAAACGGGGGATACCCGACGCTGTTTGAAATAGCCGAAGAAATAGCGGTGCCCATCTCCGAAATAGCGTGCGCCCTCGATGCCATCTCCGAGCCGGTTTCCTTTTCCGAACCGATATATTCCGACGAAGAGGACACAATCTTACTTTCCGACCAAATAGCCGACGAAAAAAACTCGCCCGAAAACTGGATTGAAAGCTTAGAGCTTTCGGAAGCCATCAAAAAGGTGCCCGAGCGCGAAAAGGAAATTTTAGCGCTTCGTTATTACCATGGCAAAACGCAGATGGAAATATCCAAAATGGTGGGCATTTCGCAGGCGCAGGTATCGCGACTGGAAAAGTCGGGCATTGAGTATCTCCGCAAATACATGCACTGACAGGGCGCGCTTATAAACGCATTGCCGCATTTACTGCCGGCGTCGCGGCGCAGTTGCGTATTTTAATTGGCGCCTGTCCCGCGATATTATCGAGTCCCCCATTGAATGCAAGCATTCAATGGGGAAGTTTTGAGCCTTGCATCCATCTTATAATCGCGCCCTGTGATTAATTGTTTGCGCAATTGCTTATTCTCAACCATTGCTTTCATCATTTAAAGGCGTTTTTACTGCCTCGCAAGATCCCTAAAGAAAATAAAATTCGACGCAAAAGTATTATAAATTAGTGCAAAAATTAGAGAAGTATGTTAGAAATGAAGGTAAATTAGAATACTTTTGATTAAAAATTTTGTCATATTTTGAAATATTCGGCATATATTCTGTTGAGGTCGGATTTTGAAGAACTATACCTTTTTGGAGCTTCGCGAGAAAATAGTTGTCAATATCTGCGACGGCAGACAGCTCGGCAGAGTTTGCGATGTCGAGTTTTCCTGTTTCGGCAAGGTCTTGGGAATAATCGTCCCGGGTTGCAAAAAGTTCTTTAAAAACTTGTCCTCGTCCGACAGCATTTTCATACCTTGGAACAGAATTGTTAAATTCGGCGCCGATACCGTGCTGGTCGAGCTGGTCGGCGTCAACGCCGGCATCCTTTCTACCGATTCTCCCGATTCTCCGCCGGAATGTTAAGATATAACGAAAAACGCTCAACAAAAACTGTTGATTGAATGGTGATGAAATCAATGATCAACGAAATTTAAATCGAAAAACTCTGGTAGCGGTGTAGGTGTGCCGAAAAAACTATCTATCTTAAATGTTTAGCTATATTTTACTATTAATACTTAAATAAAAATTGGTTTAACTTTTATCTCCATTCCCCTCAGTTATTCGTTTTTCGTTGAGCGTTTTTCGTTCATAATTTTTCGCCCCGCGAGAGGCTTACGCTTCGCTCAGTGACAAGGATTTTATATGACTAAAACTTTGAAAAAGGCGCCGACGATGAAGTTGAAAAAGACTAAGCCGAGAGTATTGATAGTGAATATCACCAAAACACGCTGAAAGAGCTTGTTGAACATTCTTTTGCATTCGATGAAGCCTTTATAGGGGCTCATTAAAGCGATGGCGGTTATCAGAAGAAAGATTGAAATGACATAAATGGGCAGATAAATCAAAAAGAAATTTACAATGCCTAGGCCGCCGCAGGCGCCGAAGAGGACTGCCGAAATATAACCGAACCTTGCGCCCGCGATAAAGACGCTCAAATAAGATAAAAATGTTAAAAAACCGTTGATTCCCGAAAATAAAATGACGGTGTAGAATGCCAAAAGCATGAAAAATGTGCTGAAAAACACCGGTCCCGCGCCGATTCGCCGCTCATATTCCTCGAAGGCATATTTACTTGTCGCGGTCAAGACAATCCCCAAGATTATACCGAGAATGGCAAGCATCGAAAGCCAAAAATAAATATTTTTAAACTGAACGATGAAGCCTTGGTAAAAATCCTTTAAAATGCAGTTGACGCGGCGCCAAAATTTCATATAAAAGCATATTCAACGCAAGGTCAAAATATGTCGAATTTGCGCGCCAGACTAAGTCAGTTTATCCTGAACTTTAAAAATTCAATAACGGTTAAAATGAAATGCTTGTTGGTGGGTTTGCCGCGCCTCATGTCGATTGTTTCGCCGAAATCACGATATAGAAGCTCAATTTTTCCGCGAAGCCAGGCGTCGGAAATGGAATTTTGGATATCTTTTTCGATTGCCGCGACGCTCCGCGCCGTGGTTTGGGACAGCTCTTTATAAGCAGCGGTGTTGAGAGGCAGAATTTTTTCGCCTAAAAGCCCTTTAGTCAGAATGTGTTGCAGCATAAAAAAGCCGTATTTTAAAGGCATAAACCCCATTTCGAGCAAATAACGATGAACGGCCTTTTTAAGGCGCAAAATATCCGCTTCCTCGCGTTCGTGAGGCAAATATAAAAAATCGCCGCTCGGCTTGCTGCTGCTGAATGCGCTATCCACACTTAAATGATAGCTTAAATTTTAAGTATTTAAACTGTGTATTTTGTCTAACGCCCGAGAATATAGAGTAAAAATAGCAAAATCTTTGGCAGAGCTTAAAAGTGCTTTGAATAAAAGCGGCGCGGGGCTTTAAACTATTTTTAGAAAATCTTTCTTATTTTTAGAAATTCTTTCTACATAAATTGACTTGGGCTTTGTGCCGCAAATTCGGATATCGTTAGAACTTTATTTTGTTTTTAACTTTAATTCTTCTTCAATGTTCCTACATAAAAATTATTTGCGAAAATCCTCCTGATGCGCCTACATAAAAGTTGAGGAGACCGATATGGAAAATAAATTAAACAGAAAATTCGCCGCGCTGTTGGCCGCTTTAATGCTTATTTTGACGCTTGTTCTTTCGGTTTGCATCGTTTCCGCAAGCGGGCAATACGCCGAAGCGGCGGATTTAATGCGCGCAGGCGGCGGTGAAGCGGTCGACATTGTGAAGACGGCGGCGCCCGCCGGCGTCAGGGCGAAGTCCGCCTATCTGACCGACGCTTCGGGCGGCACTGTTATGTTTTCGCAAAACGAAAACGCGCGGCTGCCCATCGCCAGCATGGTCAAAATCATGACGACGCTCATTATTTATGAGGAGATGGGAAATGGAAGATTTAATTTGGACAGCGATATATCCGTCAGCGATACGGCGGCAGGCATGGGCGGATCCCAAGTATTCTTATCGGCAAACACCACCCATAAACTTCGGAATCTACTGAAGAGCATCGTCATTTGCTCGGCAAACGACGCCAGCGTGGCGATGGCGGAAGCTATTGCGGGCAGCGAAGAGGGTTTTGTCGCTCTCATGAACAAGCGCGCAAAAGAGCTCGGCATGAGCAACACCCATTTCGCCACCTGCACCGGACTGCCCGCGCCCGAGCAGTATTCCTCGGCGAAAGACGTCGCCATTATGACAGCCGCGCTCATAAAGCATAAGGGATATTTCGAGTTTTCGCATATATGGCTTGAAAACTATGTCCATCCCGACGGGCGCGAAACGGTGATGACCAACACCAACAAGTTAGTGCGGTTTTATAAAGGTTGTGACGGCGGCAAAACGGGCTTCACAAACGAGGCGATGTTCTGCGTGTCGGCGACGGCTGAGCGGGGCGGAATGCGCCTGATTTCCGTCATAATCGGCGCCGAAAACAGCAAAGTTCGCTTTGCCGAAGCGTCCAAGCTCTTAAATGACGGATTCGCCAATTTCGAAAATAAAGTGCTTTTGGAAAGAAGCCAAGTCGCCGCCGAAATAGCGGTTAAAAAGGGCAAGGAGAAGACGGCAGGCTTAGTTCCCGAGCGCACCATCGCGGCGATAGTGAAACGCGGCGACAACCCCGACGTCACAGTGAAATACGAGGTTCCCGATTTCGTGGCCGCGCCGATGAAGGCTGGCGAAATCGCGGGTAAGGCGATTGTCTTAAAGAACGGTGTAGTGGTTGACGAAGTGGCGCTCGTTTTAATTAAGGATGTCCCAAAATCTACACTGTTCGACGAAATAAAATATATTATCGGGAAATGGTAAGAAAAACAAGATAGGTATCGCAATTTTTTGGCGATAAAATAAGATAATGCTTTAGAATTGCAAAGGTGCTTGCGTGAAAGCACCTTTGCCGTTTTAAGGAGCAGGAAAGAACTTCTGATTACCAAAATCGGAATAATGACAAAAAGAATGAAGAATGATTAAAATGAAAGTTTTGATATAAATATCTGCATGCAATAAATTAAGCTACTAATATCTAAAGTTATCTTAGTGAGGAAGCTGCGAGATTTGCCGAAGGGGAAATCAATTGACAATGAGGGTTTGGCAATATATAATTTTATCCATAATTTATCGGAGCTTACATAATACTCATGAATTTCAGAGATACCTTAAAAATAGAGGGTAACGACTTAGTGATAGGCGGGCTGACCGCCTCCGAGCTTCGCGAAAGGTTCGGCACGCCTCTCTACGTAATGGACGAAAGCTATATCCGCGAGGTTTCGCGCTCCTTTCAAAAGACGATTGAGGCCTTCTACGGCGAGGGCGCGGTAGCGTTCGCATCCAAGGCGTTCTCTGCCGTCGCGATGTATAAAATCATGAACAGTGAGGGGCTTTCCATCGACGTCGTGTCGGGCGGCGAGCTGTTTGCCGCGCTCCGCGCGGGATTTCCGCCAGAGCGGATATATTTCCACGGCAACAATAAACTATTTAACGAAATAGAGTTCGCCGTGCTTTCGGGAGTGGGGAATATAGTCATTGACCATCCCGACGAAATAGAAATGATTTCGGCCGCCGCCAAGCGGCTGGGGAAGGTGCAGAGCGTCATGCTCCGCATAAATCCCGGCATCGAGGCGCACACTTACGCCGCCGTCCAAACCGCCACGCCCGACAGCAAGTTCGGCTGGGCAATCGAAGACAAAAACACGGTAGAACTTATAAAGCGCGCCGCCGCCGCCGAAAACCTTGTGTTTTCGGGGCTCCACGCCCACATCGGCTCGCAGATTTTCGAAATCAGCGGCTATGAAATGCTGATTGATAAAATGACGTCCTTTATCGTTAAGCTCAACGGGCTGGGAATAGACGTTAAAATCTTAAATTTGGGCGGCGGCTTCGGGATTACTTACACCGAGGAAGACCCCGAATTTTCGGGCGACCAATATGCCTGGTATGTCAAGACGATAGCGATGTTTTTATCGAAAGCGGTCGTCGAGAAAAAGATTAAGCGTCCCTTCCTCGTCATCGAGCCGGGACGCTCCATAGTCGGCGAGGCGGGCGTGACCTTATACACCGTGGGCGCGGTCAAGACCATTCCCGACATCAGAAAATACATTGCAATTGACGGCGGAATGTTCGACAACCCGCGTTACGCGCTCTACGGCTCCAAATATTCGGCGATAGTCGCCAACAAAGCGGCGCTGCCCGCTTCGGAGACCGTCACTATTTGCGGCAAATGCTGCGAAAGCGGCGATATTATTGCCAAAGACATCAAGCTCGCGCCCGCAAAGCGCGGCGACATAATAGCTGTCTTTGCTACGGGCGCCTACAACTACACCATGGCGATGAACTATAACATGAATCCCATTCCTCCCGTCGTGCTTGTGCAGGACGGAAAGGCGGATTATATCGTGAAGCCGCAGACCTACGAAGACTTAATCAGAAACAACTGCCTGCCCGACTGGCTTAAGTAGGGCATAGTGATACTCGGGTATTAATGCTTAGATTATTGTTCTCGGGCGGCTCGCCCAGAGAAATCTTTATTATGATTGTCGCCGTGCTCGGCGCCTCGCTCATCTCCATCATGACGCACGAGGTCGCGCACGGATACGTCGCGCTTTTAAACGGCGATTCGACGGCAAAAAACATGGGGCGGCTTTCTTTCAACCCGCGCGTCCATTTCAACCTTGCGGGCATGGTGCTATTCTTGGTAGCGGGCATAGGCTGGGCAAATCCCGTGCCGATAAATCCCGCCGCCTTCAGACACGTTAAGCGCGGTATATTGACAGTATCGCTTGCCGGTGTGGCGGCCAACCTATTGCTCGCCGTTGCGTTCTTCGGCTGTATCGGGCTTGTCCTGCTGATTCCGGCAGAGGCGATTGTAAAGAGCGTTGTGGTCGAGGTGATTTTTCAGCTTCTCTTAAACTTCTTCGTCTTCGGCACCGTGATTAACGTCGCCCTCATCGCCTTCAATCTCCTTCCGATTTATCCGCTTGACGGCTTCCGCGTCGTCGAATGCTTCGCTCCGCAATCGGGATATGCGCGGATAATGAGAAAATACGGCATCTATATTTTAATCGGCATCATCGTGGTCGGCGCGCTTCTCGGGCGCATTTCTCGGTATTTAGACCCCTTCGGGCTCTATATGGATCAAATTTTAGGTTTTGTTCAGCGGCTGATTTCTGCGGCGTGGGGAGTTCAATGGATATAACGGAAGTCAAGGTAATAGACTCATTCGACGAGCTTTTGGCGCCGCCGGATTTTGCCTCGGGCGATATTTCGGCCGAGATAGCCGAGGTCGAGTTTGGTTTCCTTAAAATGAAGAGGAAGGAGCTTATCTACCACCTCGGCGACTGGGAAGGGCCGATTGCGCTGCTTTATGAGCTTATTACACGGAGTGAAATCGACGTTAAAAACCTCTTTTTGTCTAAGGTGGTTGTTCAATACGTCGACATCGTGCTGGCGGCGGAAGACCTCGATTCCGACTACGCCGGCGAGTTTTTAGTCTTCGGTTCCAGACTTCTATATTTTAAATCCAAGCGCCTGATGCCCGACGAGGAATTCACCATCGAGGACGAGCAGGAGGAAAAGAGCTTCCTCGCCTCCATCGAGGAATACAAGCTCATAAAGGACGCCACCGAAAAGCTTAGGCTGATGGAAACCACCAACCGCTTCTACCGCGAACCGGGCTATGACCGCGAGGACTACATACTTTTCGTTAAAAACCTCACCATGGAAAAGCTGGTCGACGCTTACGCCATCGCCTTGAACAGCGCCGAGCACCGCGCTTCGCTTGCGTCCGACGAGCCCAAGATTGTCTATCGCGAAGAATACACCGTCGCCGACCGCTATAACTATATCTACCGCGAGCTCCTCGAGAAAAGGCGGATGACATTCTTTGAGATGTTCGACGAATACGCCACCAAAACCGAGGTTGTCAACACTTTTTTAGCCATTTTAGAGCTTTTGAAACGCCAGTTTATCACGGCGTCGCAGGACAAGCTGTTCGGCGATATGATGGTCAATTTCAAAGAGAGCGGCGAAGCCTTCACCGAAATAACCGAGGAGGAAATGAAAAATGGAGAATCTTAAACAGATTATCGAGGGCATCATTTTCACGGCAGGCAGCGAGATTGCCAAAAAAGATATCCTTGAGAAGTTTGAGGGGCTTACCATGCGCGAGCTCAACGCCATTTTAAAGGAGCTCTGCGATAAATATTCCTTTGAAGACAGCGGCGTCGTTCTCATCAACCTCAACAACAAGGTGCAGTTTTCCTCCAACCCGCGTTACGGCGATGCCATCGCCGACGCCCTGAAGAAAGTCAAAGAAAAACAGCTTTCGGCCAAAGTGCTTGACGTTCTCGCCATTATCGCCTACAAACAGCCGATAACGCGCTCCGAAATCGAGGATTTTCGCTCGACAAGCGCGGAATATGCGCTTTCCGTGCTTCTGCGCGCAGGCCTTATCGTCGTGCTCGGCCGCCGAGAAACGGTGGGGCTTCCGCTGGAATACGGCACCACCGACGAGTTTTTGAAAAAATTCAACATCTCCTCGCTCGCCGAGCTTCCTGACGCCGAATACATAGCCAAACGGATTTTGGAGCTCAACCGCTACAATCCCGCCTCCGAAACGCTGTTTCAGAACCGCTCGATACTTGAAACCGAGGAAGGCGGAGAGCCGCTCTCCGAGGTCGCCGCCGCCGCCGAGCCTGCCGAAGAAGAGGATGAGGACGAGCTTCCCGACTTTTTGGAAGGGGAAGAAGATGTCGAAGTCATCGAATAACTTTTTTGCTGAAAGCTTGATGGCAGAGCAGACCAAAAGCCAAGTCAATTTCTGCAGTTTTAATCCATGTTTGCTAATTTAAAGCGCCTCGTCATCGGGGCGCTTTGTTATTGCCCGAGGCGCTTTATAAGCTTATATTATGATTTCAATTTTAATTATAACCTTAGTGCCTTTCGTATACTTTAGATTTCAAATTAAATACTAAACACGATATGGCGGCATTATATGTTATCGGCGCGCTTACCGTGATTTTGGCGGTTCCGTTTTCGCTTGAGATTAAGTTTTACGTGGATATCTCTCGGAAGCTTTTTATTTTTTCGGTTTCCGTCGCTAAAATCAAGCTGTTCACCGGCGAAATCAAGGAGGCCGACGGCAAATTCGCCCTTCACCACCGAAAAAAAGTAATGCATTTCGGCCAAGAGGAGCCCAAATATTTAAAGGCGAGCTTTTTGCCGATTATAAGAAGTATGACGCTGTCCAAGCTCCGCCTTGCCGTGCTTTACGGCGCCGCCACACCCGACAAGACGGCTCTTTCCGCCGCGATGCTTCGCTTCGGGCTGAACCATATAATGAACTCCGATACTGTTAAGCGGGGCGACTACGCGCTCATCGAAAGCTGGTCTAAAACCGCCTTTATCTTGGGCGGAAGTGCCACCGTTCGTTATCCCTTATTTTGGTGGCTTATAAAACTTCTCGATATTGAGCGCGTTGAAAAAAGCCGCAGCGCCGACAAAGTTTCGGCGTAAATCAAAGTTTAAAAACGCATACTAGGATAAAAGTAGCGGTTTGAGAGAACACTCTCAAAAAAATTATACAAAACCCCGTTTTCCCGAGAGGTGAAAAAATGGAAAACAATATTGAAAACATCGTCAAATCGACGCTTACAAACTTTGAAAAGCTGATAGGCGCCAACAACGTGCTGGGCACACCGGTATTGCTCGAGGACGGCACGGTGATTTTGCCCGTGTCTAAGGTGTCGTTCGGCTTTTTTACCGGCGGCGGGGAATACGGCGAAGAAAAAAAGAAAGACAGAAAGTCGGGCAGCCTGCCCTACGCGGGCGGCGGCGGGGGAGGGATTTCGATATCGCCCATCGGGTTTTTGGTTCAAAAGGAGAAAGAAGAGGGCAAATTCGTAAAACTGGAGGAGGAGGCCGACGACAAATGGATGAGTATCGCGAAAACCGTTTTAAAAACGTTCAAAAAGCAGTAGCCGCGGCTTTTGCCGCAATATTTTTTGTTGCACTTTTCGCCACATTCATAACGTCGGGCGGCGAATGCGCCTATGCCGAAAAAAAGGCGCCGGCGTCAGGCTCGGCCGCCGCTGTCGAGGTGTCGACAGGCCGCGTGCTCTACCAAGAGAACGCCGATATAAAAATGCCTATGGCATCGACAACCAAGATACTTACCGCCATCACCGTGCTTGAGCACGTCCCCGACCCATCCGCAATAGTCATAATAAAGAGGGAAGCGGTTGGAATAGAGGGCTCATCCATCTATCTTCGTGAGGGGGAGAAGCTGACCGTGCTTGAGCTTCTCTACGGGTTGATGTTAAGAAGCGGCAACGACAGCGCGGCCGCCTTGGCGTTGTTTACGGCGGGCTCAATCGAGGGATTTGCCGAGCTCATGAACGAGACTGCGTCCGCTGCGGGCGCGACTTCTTCCAATTTCGTCAATCCCCACGGGCTCAATCACAAAGACCACTATACGACCGCCAAAGACCTTGCCATGATTTCGGCATACGCCATGAAAAACCCCATATTTAAGAAGGTGGTGTCGACAAAGCGCATCAGCATATCGGGCGAGCCTAGGCGCTATCTCGTCAACAAAAACAAAATGCTTTGGGAATACGAAGGCGCGACGGGCATTAAGACGGGCTTCACCAAAGTGGCAGGACGCTGCCTCGTATCTTCGGCGGAAAGAAACGGTATGGAGGTCGTCTCCGTCGTCCTCAACACCGGCCCGATGTGGGAAAAATCCAAGCAGATTTTAGACTATGCCTTTTCCAATTACAAACTTATGCCGCTTTATGATAAAGAGAGAATGACCACTTTCGCGCCGGTAACGGGCGCTAAAGGCAAATACGCCGTTCTTGCGGCCGAAAAACCGCCGCTCTACCCCTTAAAGAGCGAGGAACTCAAAAGAATTAAGATAGAAGTAAAGCCGTTCGAGCTGAAAGCGCCCTTGAAAGGCGGCGAGGACGGCGGATATTTTTTGGTCAGCCTCGATAATCGCTTGCTTTACACCGGAAAATTGTATAACATAGGCAGCGTAAAACGAAAGGGAATCGCCGATTTCTTCAAAAAAAGCGGCGGGTAGATTATGCGGATTAACAAGTTTTTAGCACTTAGCGGCATTGCTTCCAGGCGCGCCGCTGAAAAGCTGGTTTTGGACGGCAAAGTAAAGATAAACGGCAGAATTGTCACCGAGCTTGCCACCGAGGTCGACGAGCATCGCGACGACGTCACCGTAGACGGCGTCAAGGCAGTCCTGCCCGATGTTTTCAGCTATTTTATGTTTCACAAGCCCAAGGGCTGCGTCACCACCGCTTCCGACGACCGAGGCAGAAAGACGGTGTTCGACTATATTCACCTTAAAGAAAGAGTCTTTCCCGTCGGCAGGCTGGATTACGACAGCGAGGGCCTGCTTCTCTTCACCAACGACGGCGAGCTTGCCGCCAAGCTGACGCACCCGAGCCATGAAATTCCCAAGACCTATCTCGTCAAAGTAGAGGGCGAGATGAAAGAGAGCGAGCTTGCCGTCTTAAGAAACGGCGTTATGATGTCGGGCGGCGAAAAAGCGGGAAAGTGCCGCGTCAAGCTTTTGGACATTAAAAACAGTGTTTCGCGGCTGGAAATCACGCTTTTCGAGGGCAAAAACCGCGAGATACGTCGTATGATGGCCGCAATCGGCCGCGAAGTGGCATTTTTGAAGCGGATAGCAATCGGCGCGCTTCGTTTGGGCGGGCTCAGCCGCGGCGAATATCGCCCTCTGACCGAAGCCGAAGTAGCATACTTAAAATCATTATAAAATAGTTAGGATTTTAAGAAAACAAGCCGCAGCTCTGCGGGCTCGCAGAGTCCGAGAGAATCTCAAAATCCTTTCGCCCCGCGAGAACTCTCACGGCTAGTGCCTCAGAGTGACAAAGATTTTCTACCGCAGTATTTAGTTTTTAGTTGTTAGTTTTTCGTTTGGCGCATTAGCGCCGCTTGCGCCGCCTATCCACAATTATTCGTTTTAGTTTTAGTTTTTCGTTCGGCGAAGCCGCTGCCCTTTTTCTGTTGCCTTTAACGGCTTTTTGATATATAATGTAAACTAGCTAAATATTTGAACTAATCAAAAAAAACTCCACGGGAGGACTTATGGACGACAGAAGGCGTTTTGAGGATAATTTATTAAAAATCGAAAACGCGACAAAAAATATCCGAACTTTCATTGATGCTATTACCGACGAAAAAAGCTTGGTAGAATGGGACGTTTTCCTTGCCGGCAAGGATTTTTTGGACGGCTCGGATGCCTTGGGCGAGGGTGTATTGACAGGTTATGCGACCGTTGAGGGAGCGCCCGTCTATATTTTTGCCCAAAACCGCGACGTCTTGAAAGGCAGTTTTTCGATTGCGCAAGCTAAAAAAATCGAAAAAGCGGTCGATAACGCCATAAAAGCGGGCGTTCCTTTCCTTTCGATAATCGACAGCTCGGGCGCGCGGCTTGCCGAGGGAACCGCAGTTTTGGAAGGCTACGGCAAGCTCGCAAGATGCGCCGCCAAACTCCGCGGCGCCGTGCCTCACATCGCGGTGGTAAAGGGCGCTTGCGTCGGGCTGGCCGCGGTTTATGCCGCACTCGCCGACATCGTCATTGTGTCGGAGCGCGACTGCCTGCTTTCGGCGGGAGCGCCGATGGCGATAGCCGCCAAGTCGGGCAACGTAAGTCCCGCAGCCGAGCTCTTTGGCGCAAAAGCGCAACTTAAAAACGGCACTGCCGCCTTGACTTATAAAAACGAAGCCGAGCTAAAGACAATCATCGCCGAAATTTTTGACTACTTGAGAGCCGACGGCGAATGCGCCGATGACCTAAACCGCACCTCATCCGAGCTTGAAAAGGGCTACGAGGTCGATGCCACGCTTAAAGCGATTGCCGACGGCGGCAAGTATACCGAGCTTTATAAGGGCTGGGCCGATGAAATAAGGTGCGCTCTTATTAAAATCGGCGGAAGGACGGCGGCCGTCGTCGCTTCCGACATTTCTAAAAATGAGGGTTTTATTTCGCTTTCGGGCATTAAGAAAATCAAAAGATTTGCCGAGCTCGCCGAGGTTTTCGGCTGGGCGCTCGTGACGCTCGTAGACAGCAAGGGCTTGATGCCTTCGCTCGAGGAAGAGCGCGGCGGCATCGCTTTAGAAGCAGGGCTGCTTCTTGACCTTATCGCAAACACCGAAAACACCAAAATCGCCGTCATCGCGGGAAAAGCGGTGGGATTTGCTTATCTCGCGCTGGCGGGCAAGGAATTGGGCTACGACTATTCGGTGGCGTTATACAACGCTTCGATTTCGCCCATCGTCGACGAGGCCGCGATTGAAATCCTTTACTCCGACGAGATTAAGGCGGCAAAAGACGCCGCGGCGGCGAGGAAAAAGCTTGCCGATGCGTATTCGGAAGCGGCGGCCAACCCATTTGTGGCGGCAAAGGAAGGTTTTGTCGATAACATCATTGAGCCTTCAATGTTGCGTCCCTATCTCGCCAGCCTCCTTTCGGTGATGGAGTAGGTGGAATATGTTTTCTTCGCTGTTAGCCGTCAGGCTTGAAATGTGGATTGTTTGGGCGGCCTTGGCGCTTGCCGCGCTCATTTATCTTGCCGTTGTTCAACTAACCAAGCGCTTCGGCAAGGGCGGCGCCGTGGAAGAAAGCGCCGAACTTTTTAAAGATACTGAGGTTGCGCTTGACGAAGATGACGGTGAAATAGCCGCCGCGATAGCCGCCGTCATGCTGCTCTTGGAAGCCGAGAAAGCAGAGAGGGGCAGTCAGGGCGCAAGGTTTATTGTGAGAAAAGTCCGCAAACTATAAAAATAACGCGTGATTTTAAATGGCAACAAAAATTAAAGAATACAGGTAAATCAAAAGAAAACAAGCTAAAAAGCTCAAATCGGAGGACGACATGCGTAAATTCAACGTTAACGTAAACGGCAAGGCCTACTCGGTGGAAATCGAAGAGGTGTTTGAAAATAATAATACCGAAGAAATCAAGCCGGCGGCAGTAGTTAAGCCCGCCGCTCCCGTTGCGCCCGCGCCTAAGGCGGCACCCGCGGCACCCAAAGCCGCGGTCAGCGGCAAGACCGATATCAAATGCCCCATGCCCGGCACCATAACCGCTTTAAAGGCCGCCGACGGCAAAGCGGTCAAAAAGGGTGAAGTAATAGCGGTGCTCGAGGCTATGAAACTTGAGAACGATATAGTGTCGCCCGCCGACGGCGTAATCACCTATGCCGTCAAAAAGGGCGATATGCTAAAGAGCGGCGATATCATCGCCGTGCTCAACTGACGGGTGCGATATGAAAAAGATACTTATCACCGAAACCATTCTGCGCGACGCCCATCAATCGCAGGCGGCAACACGCATGCGGCTTTCCGATATGCTTCCCATCGCCGCCAAACTTGATGACGTGGGTTATTTTTCGATGGAAATGTGGGGCGGCGCCACCTTTGATACCTGCATGCGCTTTTTGAACGAAGACCCGTGGGAGCGTCTCCGCCAAATCCGAAGGGCGATGCCCAAGACCAAGATGCAGATGCTGCTTCGCGGCCAAAACATTTTGGGCTATAAACACTATGCAGACGACGTCGTGGAAAAATTTGTCGAACTGTCGATTAAAAACGGCATCGACATCATAAGGATTTTCGACGCCTTAAACGATGTCAAAAATTTAAAAACGGCGATGAAAGCCACTAAAAAGCACAAAAAAATCTGCGAAGCGGCAATGAGCTATACGCTGAGCCCCGTCCACACCACCGAATATTTTATCAAGCTTGCCGAAACGCTCGCCGATATGGGCGCCGACATAATCTGCATAAAAGATATGGCCAACCTATTGCTTCCCTATAAGGCCTACGAGCTTGTTAAGGGAATCAAGGAAAAGGTAAACCTTCCCGTCCACGTCCACACCCACAACACCTCGGGCACGGGCGAGATGACGCTTTTGAAGGCTATCGAGGCGGGCGCCGACATCGTCGACACCGCGCTTTCGCCGCTTGGCAACGGCACCAGCCAGCCTGCCACCGAGCCGCTTATTGCCACGCTCCAAGGCACGGAGTTCGACACCGGAATAGACCTTGCCAAACTGACCGAGATTACCGCCTACTTCAGAGGAGTAGCGAACAGGCTAAAAACGGAAGGCTATCTGAACGACAAAGTGCTTTCGGTCGACGTCAACGCCCTTATTTATCAAGTTCCCGGCGGCATGCTGTCCAACCTTATCAGCCAACTGAAGGAGCAGGGCGCATCCGACAGATATTATGACGTTTTAAACGAGGTTCCCCGCGTCCGCGAGGATTTGGGCTATCCGCCGCTCGTTACGCCGACCAGCCAGATTGTCGGCACACAGGCCGTCTTAAACGTGCTTATGGGGCGATATAAGATGGTGACGAAAGAGACCAAAGCCCTTCTGAAGGGCGAATACGGCGAGCTTCCCGCCGCGCCCAACCGCGAGATTCAAAAAGAGATTTTAAAGGACGAGGAGCCGATAACCTGCCGTCCCGCCGACCTTCTTACTCCCGAGCTTGAAAAATACGCCGAGGAAGCCAAGGAATATATCGAACAGGAGGAGGACGTCCTCTCCTACGCGCTGTTCCCGCAGGTCGCCACCAACTTCTTCAAGTTCCGCCAGGCCAAAAAAATAGGCCTTGACGGCACGCTCGGCGATAAAGTGAACAAAATTCACCCCGTATAATGCTGATACTTTTAACCAACGACGACGGATATTTCGCTAAGGGCTTAGAGACGCTTGCGTTAAAGCTTGCCGAGCGCCACGAGGTCAAGGTCGTCGCGCCCGAGGAGGAGCATTCGGGTTCGGGACACGCCATGAGCCTGCACCGCCCGCTCACCTTGGAACGCGTTGATTTTGCCGGCGGCATCGAGGCCTACGGCGTCAACGGCAGTCCGGTAGATGCCGTCAGAATAGGGCTTGACCTCGTATTTTGCGACCGTAAGCCCGATTTAATTATCAGCGGCATCAACAACGTTTTGAATTTAGGCACCGACATTATTTACTCGGGCACTTTCAACGCCGCCATGGAGGGCACCGTGCTCGGCTTTCCCTCTATCGCCGTTTCTACCCGCTGCAAAGACGGCGACTATGATTTTCCCGCCGAATTCGTCTTGGAAAACCTCGACAAGCTGATGGTTCCCGCCATGTCGCGCTGCACCGTAAACGTCAATATACCGCATAACAAACGCGGCAAAAATAAAGGCGTCGCCGTGACGACGCTGGGCGTGCTCACCTATAATGACCGCTACGAAATGCTTGAGCCGACCTACGAAAATAAAAGGCGGGAATATCTTTTAGTCGGCGAGCCGCTCTTGGACTATCCCAACTCGCCCGACTGCGACGTTTTGAAGGCATGGGCGGGCTATATCACGATAACGCCGATACTTATCCACGCCGCCGACGCCGACGGCATCAGCGAACTGAAAGCGAACTTCGGCCTAAGGGAATAAATGGAAGTCTTAATTATCGGCGGGGGAGCCGCCGGACTTATGGCGGGGGCGCGCGCCGCCGAACTCGGCGCTTCTGTCACCGTAATCGAACGCAACGAAAAGACGGGCAAAAAGCTTTATATTACCGGCAAAGGCCGCTGCAATCTCACCTGCAATTTGGAGTCGCGCGAATTTCTTTTGGGCGTGGTGAGGGGCGGCAAGTTTTTAACCTCTGCCGTCACCAAATTTCCGCCTCAAAAATTGATTGAATTTTTCGAAAACCTCGGCGTGCCGCTAAAAACCGAGAGAGGCAACCGCGTCTTTCCCGTCTCCGAAAAGGCGAGCGACATTTCAAGGGCGCTGACAAACCGCGCCCAATCTTTAGGCGTCAAATTCATTTTCAACGAGCGCGTTGTTAGCGTAATTAAGACCGAGAACGGTTTTAATGTCGTGACCGAAACAGAGATTAATCGCGAAACAAAGGTTTTATCGCGCGAAAACGCTCGATTAAACTACCGATTTGATAAAGTGATTGTCGCGACGGGCGGAAAGAGCTATCCCAAAACGGGCTCGACGGGCGACGGCTACGCGCTTTTAAATTCCTTTGGGCATACGATTATCGAGCCCAGACCTTCATTGGTTTCTATTTTATTTAAAAACGCGGCTCCCGAACTGACAGGTCTTTCCCTCGTCAACGTCGAATGTTCGGTTGTTGAAAAAAACTCGGGCAAAAAACTGTTTTCTGAATTCGGCGAAATGCTGTTTACTTTAAGCGGCGTATCGGGGCCTGCAATCCTTAGACTTTCGGCGCTGCTTGCCGATAAAAGCATGGATAACCTAGAGCTTAGAATAGACTTAAAGCCCGCGCTCAGCCTTGAGCAGCTCGACCGCCGCATACTCCGCGACATAGATGAGTTCAAAAACCGCCAGCTTAAAAATTCGCTCTTTGAGCTGTTGCCCAAAAGCCTTATTCCCTATGTTATCGAGCGTTCGGCGATAGACCCCGAAAAACGCATGAACAGCCTGACGCGCGGCGAGCGCCAAACGCTTCTTTCGCTTTTAAAGGGACTATCCTTCGAGATAGCCTCGCTGGGTGGCTTTGATGAAGCGGTGGTGACGGCGGGCGGCGCCGATACCGCCGAGTTCAATCCCAAGACGATGGAGTCCAAGCTGGTTTCGGGGCTTTACGCCGCGGGCGAAGTCCTCAACATAGACGGCTTTACCGGCGGCTATAACCTTCAAATCGCCTTTTCCACCGCTTATGCCGCGGGCGAAGCGGCGGCAATAGCAAGCGAATAGCTGTTGATAAATCACGCTTAACTTTGCATTTAGTAAAATTTTTAGGGCGTTGCGGTAAATTTCGAGACAAAATCGTAATTTAGATTTGTGTTTGATAAACTATGTTTTGCACATAAGAGCGCCGAAAATTTTGTCGGGTTGTCCGTGTTTGACAAAGCGGAAGCGATTATATATAATTAGACGATTGGAAAAAAATTACAAGGGAAGATTATGCTGAACATAGCGATTGACGGGCCGTCGGGCGTGGGAAAAAGCACGATAGCCAAGGCGATAGCGAAAAGATTGGGTATAATATATCTGGACACGGGCGCGATGTATCGCGCCGCCGCCTACTTCGCGCTGAAAAAAGGCGCCGACGTAAATGACGAAAGCCAGGTAAAGCCGCTGCTTTCCGAGCTAAATATGGAAATCCGCTACGCAGGAGGCGTTCAAACCATTTACGTCAACGGCGAGGACGTCACGCCCTATCTTCGCGAGCATCATATGTCCAAAGCGGCCTCCGACATATCGGCGCTGCCTTCGGTGCGCATAAAGCTGGTCGAGTTGCAACAAGCGATAGCGCGGTCGGCGGACATAGTTTTGGATGGCCGCGACATAGGAACGGTGGTGCTCCCCAACGCCTCTCACAAGTTTTTTGTGACGGCGGACGCCGCCGAGCGCGCCAAAAGACGCTTAATCGAGCTTAGGGAGAAAGGCTCGGATATAACTTTTGCGGAAATATTAAAGGATATAGAAAAGCGCGACTACAACGACTCGCACCGCGCTCACTCGCCACTTAAAAAAGCCGACGATGCCGTCCTCATCGACACCACGAACATGACGGCGGAGCAGGCGGTCGAGGCTGTGCTCGGCTATATCGCAAGGTGATAAAATGACTGTTTACCGATTTTTGCGCGCGCTCGCCACGCCGATAATCCGATTTCTGTGGCCCACCGTCATAGTAGGCCGCGAAAACTTTGACAGCGTCAACGGCGCCGTCGTCATTTGCAACCACTACGCCGTGCCCGATACACTGATACCGGCGGCGCGGCTCTATAAGGACGAGCTTCACGTCCTCGCCAAGGCCGAGGCGTTTAAGACTAAGATAGGCAATCGGTTTCTGACGGCGGTCGGCGCCATACCCGTTCACCGCGGCGAGCCCGACGTCAACGCCTATAAGCAGATTATGAAGGTGCTCAAGTCCGATAAAAAGCTGATGATGTATCCCGAGGGGACGAGGAACAAGGCTGGCACAAACGTAATGAAGGAATTTAAGCAAGGCGCCTCGCTCTTCGCCATCCGTTCGGAAAAGCCGATTCTGCCCATGATGTATTTCAAAATGCACAAGCTTTTTCAAAGGAACTACCTCTATATCGGCAAGCCTTTCACTTTAGAACAATTCAAAAAGACGGGCGACCTTTTGGACGAAGCCGTTGACTACGTCTATGAAAAGATGTGCGCTCTGAGAGCGGAGCTTGACGAATATGTCATAAAGACGCGCGGCGAGAAATATTATAAAAGGCACTCCAAGAGCGCGCAAAATAACTGCGCCGAATTGATGTAAGGTTAATGCCCAAAATCACTCTATCCAAGCACGCCGGATTTTGTTTCGGCGTCGAAAACGCGATAAAAACAGCGGTAGGCGCGCTCGGCAAAGGCAAGCGCGTCGTTTCTTTTGGTGAACTAATTCACAATGAAAAAGTTGTGGCCGCGCTCAAGGAGCAGGGGATCGGCGTCATCAACGACGTAAGCGAGGCCGATAAGGACACCCTTGTCGTAATCAGAGCGCACGGGCTGCCCGCCGCCGTCATCGAGGAGTTGAAGTCACGGGCGCATCAGGTTTTGGACGCAACTTGTCCTTTCGTTAAAAAAATCCACACTATTGTAGAAAAAGCCAAAAGCGAAGGGAAGGACGTTTTTGTCGCGGGCGAAAAGGACCATCCCGAGGTAGTAGGCATACTTTCCTACGCGGGCGAGGGCGCAAGAACGGTTTCGCAAGAGGAAATACCGTTTCCGATAGTTAGACCGTCCGTTTTGGTCGCTCAAACCACTTTATCGGCTGATAAATTCGATGCTCTCGGTAAAAATGTGCAAAATATGTGTCGAAGCGACGCTAATTTAGTTGAAATCTTCGATACAATTTGCTATACTACCAAAGGCAGACAAAAGGAAATTTCGGACGAGGCGAAAAACTATCAAGCGGTCTTTGTTATAGGCAGCAAAAGCTCGACAAACACCCGCCGGCTCTTTGAAACGGCCTCGAAACACAATCCCAACGTCTACTACATCGAGGACGCCGGCGGCCTCAAGCCGCTAGACTATAACAAATTCAGTTCAATCTTAATCACGGCGGGCGCGTCGACTCCGCCTTGGTTGATTGAGGAGGTAATTAAATTTATGAGTGAAACCCCCAGCACTGTGGCCGCGGACACCGAAGAGCTTAAAATGACGGTTGAATCCGTCGAAACAACAGAAGCGGCCGCACCCGCCGAAACCCAAGTTGCCGCACCCGAGCAAGCGGCAGCCCCCGAAGTAATAGCGACGGCTCCCGAAGCCGCTCCCAAGCAGAAGAAAGCCGATATGACGATGGAAGACGTCATGGCCGGCAAGAGCATCGGCGGGTTTATGAGCTACACCGACGGTAAGCGCGTAACGTGCCGCGTCGCCTACGCCAAAGACGACGGCATCTACGTCAGCATCGGCGGCAAAAAGGACGGGTTCATCGAAAGCGCGGAGGCATCACTCGACACTCCCTACAACCCCGAAGACTACAAGGAAGGCATAGAGTTTTTCGCCGTCATAACCGACGCCCACGCCACCCCTTATATAAAGCTTTCCAAAAAGAAAGTTGACGAAAAAATCAAGGCCGACGAGGAGTCGGAAAAAATCGTCAACGCCGATACGTTCGACGTCCTCATCGACAAGGTCGAAAAGGGCGGCCTTTCGGGCAGGGTAGGCTCCTTTAAGGTGTTCATTCCCGCTTCCCAAATCCGCATCGGATTTGTTAAAAACTTGGAAGAATACGTCGGCAAGACTTTGAAAGTTCAAAAAATCGAGCCGAAAGTCAAGGAAGGCGAGGAAGAAGTCCGCCGCAATAAAAAGAGCATAGTGGCTTCGCACCGCGTCATACTCGAGCGCGAAAGAGACGAGAAAGAGGATTCGTTCTGGAATTCCATCCACGTTAACGACATCGTGACCGGCAAGGTTAAGAGGTTTACCAACTTCGGCGCTTTCGTGAGCGTAAGGGGTTTTGACTGCTTGGCGCACATCTCCGAGCTTTCTTGGAAGAAGATAAGCGACCCCTCCGAAGTTTTGACGCTGGGCGAGTCCTACGACTTCGTTATTTTGAAGTTCGACCGCGAAACCAAAAAGATTTCGCTGGGCTATAAACAGCTCCAAAAGGGCATCTACGAGCTAGCCGCCGAAAAATATCCCGTCGGCACCGTCATAAAGGGCAAGGTGGAAAGGATTTATCCCTTCGGCGCCTTCATCTACATCGAGGAAGGCGTGGACGGCCTTGTGCACGTCTCGCAAATCTCCAACAACTGGATTAAGGACGCCAACGAAGTGCTCAAGGTCGGACAAGAAGTCGAGGCTAAAATCACCAGCTTCGAGGGCAACAGAATCACTCTTTCGATGAAAGAGCTTATTACCGAAAGCCAGCCCGAAGAAACCGCGGCGACCGAGGAAGAAGGTCAAAAGCCCTCCCCCAAAAAGGGAACGGCGCGCTTCCAAAGAAAGGAAGCTACGCCCGGCGAAGCTCCCGAAAGAGCGCGCAGGCCGCGCCGTGACGACGCCAAGACCGCCGGCTCCGAGCCCCGCGAATGGCACACCGACAACGGCACCGCCACCATCGGCGATATCCTCAAGAACCTTGATATTAAACTTGACGACGAAGGTGACCAAACTTAATCTTTGCGCGATGGCTTTGTTTCTGTCTGCGGCGTGAAATAGTCACTTATTACAATAAGCGCCCGTTCCCCGCTTTGCCGAGCCTCGCCCTTCATCGCATAATATTAAGTTTGATAAGTGGTTAGAAAAATTACTATCCCCATTGAAATTGCTCAATGGGGATAAAAATAAATACGAAGTCTAATTTGGCAAAAATTTTGTTTGTAGAAGTTTTTGCGAAATTTAGAAAACTGATTATAATTAATATTAAATATTTAATACGGAATTAAGATTTGGGATGCAGGACAAGGCTCGGCGAGGGGGCAAAAGGGAGCGTATAAAGATATACGTGACCGCATTGCGCCCGAAGACAGTAAACACAGTCCTGCGCCCAAAGCTTAGTTCCGCTATATAGGGGAGTGGCTCAATGGTAGAGCAACGGTCTCCAAAACCGTCGGTTGCGTGTTCGACTCGCGTCTCCCCTGCCAGAAAAGGGCGCAAAAATGCGCCCTTTTCTTTATTCCGCGTTTGTCCGCAGCCACTTTGTTGACTTAGAAATGATAATGATATAAAATGTTTACAGTGTTTTTTTCGCCTAAATTTTAAGAGGTAATTTATGCAAAGCAAGTTGGGAATTATCGGCGCGGGAAATATGGCGTCGGCGATAGTCAAGGGCGCGATGAGCTTTCTTCGACCCTGCGAGATTATAATGAGCGACGTCGATAAAGTTAAGCTCGCGGCGTTTGCCACGCTCGGCGTCCAAACCACCGACAGCAATTTTAAGGTGGCCGAGCAAGCGGAGTTTGTGCTGTTTGCCGTCAAGCCGCAGTCTTTTCCCGAAGTGGTGAGCCAGCTTGCGGCGGTCAAGCTTGAGCGGATTATCTCTATTATGGCGGGAATCAAAATCGAAAAAATCAAATCCGCCTTTCCCAATGCCAAGGTGGCGCGCGTTATGCCCAATATGCCGGCATTTGTCGGGGCAGGGATGAGCGCAATCGCCTTTGAAGGTTTTTCGGACGGCGATCGCGAGTTTACGCTTGCTCTCTTTAACTCATTCGGCAAAGCAGTGGCAGTGACCGAAGATAAGCTGGACGCCGTTACCTCGATAAGCGGCAGCGGGCCCGCCTATGTTTATATGTTTTTGCAGGCGATGATTGAGGGCGGCGTCGAAGGCGGGCTTAGCCACGACGAAGCCAAGGCGCTCGCCATTCAGACGCTCATCGGCGGCGCCGAGATGGCGAAAACCGCCGACGACCTTGAAAAGCTCATCGACGCGGTGTGCAGCAAGGGCGGCACCACCATTCAGGCTATCGACTATTTTAGAGAAGCCGGCCTTTCCGATATCATTAAAAAGGGCATAGAAAAATGCCGCAACCGCTCCAAGGAGCTTGGCAATGCTTAAGCAGGTAGAGCTTTACACCGACGGCGCCTGTTCGGGAAATCCCGGCAACGGCGGCTGGGCGGCGATACTTATCTATAAGGGACGCGAGAAGGCGGTCAGCGGTTTTATGAAAGACACCACCAACAACCGCATGGAGCTTTTCTCGGTCATTCAGGGTCTACGCACGTTAAAGGAGCCTTGCCGCGTCACCGTTTACAGCGATTCTCAGTATCTCGTCGAGGCGTTCAACAAGGGCTGGATTAACGAATGGCAGAATAACGGCTGGCGGCGTGCCGACAACGGAGAGGTCAAGAACGTCGATTTATGGAAAACTCTTTTAAGCCTGATGAAGACGCACTCCGTCGAATATGTCAAAGTCAAAGGCCACGCCGACAACGAATATAACAACCGTTGCGATAAGATGGCGGTCGCCGAGATAAAAAAGCTTCAAGGCTGATTGGAAAAATCGAGAAAACAACCGATAGTCCGATAAAATCGGCAAAAAAAGTAAATAATTATCATATTAAACCTATTTGGAGCCTAAAACACTTGCCACTTTAAGATTTTAATGCTATCATAACCTTACTTAAGGTCTTACACAAGAGTGAGCGGCGGCTCACTCTTGTGTATATAAGGGGCTTTCTCTACATAAACGGAGAAAAATTTTATGCCTAAACTTAGCGAACAGGAAATTTTCGAGGCGCTCAAAAATATAGTAGCGGGGCAGGGGGCCGAGCTCGTCGAGGTCAAATGGGGCTACGCCTTCAAGAGCAACGCACTGACGTTGTTTATCCACAAGAAAGGCGGCGTTACGCTCGACGATTGCGAGCGCGTCCACAACGCCGTAGACATCGTGCTTGACGAGATTGACGCATCCGATTTACCCTATACGCTCAACGTTTCCTCGCTCGGGCTCGACCGCCCCATAGTTACCGATGCCGACTGGGAGAGAAGCCTGGACACCGAAATCGAAATTATTTTTCAAACTCCGATTGCAAAGTCCAAGAGCGCGGTCGGGATTTTGAAATCGGTTGATTCCGACAGCGTCTATTTGGACACAAAAGCCGAAAAAGGCGTTAAAATTGATAAAGCAAATATTGCTAAGGCCCGGCCTTTCGTCAGGTTTTAGCTTAAATAAAAAATTGTAACGATATGAAAGCCCCGAGGCCGGGGTTTAGGAGGAGTTTTTATGGTCAACAAGGAGTTTTTCGCGGCGCTTAAGGCTCTGGAGAACGAAAAGAGAATATCGCAGAAGATGCTCATCGAGTCGCTGGAGGCCGGTTTGGCTTCCGCCTACAAAAAGGAGTTCGGCGAGTCGAGGACGATTGCGGTCAGAATCAACGACGAAAAGCAGACCATCAAGGTCTACGTCTATCGGCAAATAGTCGCCGAAGTTGAGGACCCCGATAAGGAAATTGAGCTTTCGGAAGCGCGCCAAATCAAGCCGAACTGCAAGCTCGGCGAGGTGCTCATCGAGGATATAACGCCCAAAAACTTCTCCAGAATAGCGGCGCAAACGGCGAAACAGGTCGTCATGCAGCGCATAAACGATGCCAAGCGCGACCAAGTTTTCGCCGAAATGAGCGAAAAAGAGGGCGAGATTATGAACGCCATCATCCGCCGCAAAGAAGGCGCCAACATCTTTGTCGAAATGACCGTTTCGCAGATGGAAGGTATTTTGATGCTCGCCGACCAAATTCCCACCGAAACATATAATGTTAACGACACCATAAAGGTCTATATCAAGAAAGTCAGAACGACCAACCGCGGCGCGCAGGTTGTGGTATCCCGAAGCAGCGCGGGATTCGTCAAGCGTATGTTCGAGATGGAGGTTCCCGAAATCCGTTCGGGGTTGGTCTCCATCAAGTCGATTGTCCGCGAGGCGGGCTACCGCACCAAGCTGGCCGTCGCCGCCGAGGACCCCAACGTCGATGCAATAGGCGCCTGCATAGGTAATAAGGGCGTCCGCGTCAATGCCATAGTCGCCGAGCTGGGCGGCGAGAAAATCGACGTCATCGAATGGTGCAGCGACCCCTTAGAGTTTATTTCCCGCGCGCTTTCGCCCGCCAAGGTCTTGATGGTTTCCATCACCGAGGACGCAAAGTCGGCCAAAGTAATAGTGCCCGACGACAAGCTGTCGCTGGCAATCGGAAAGCAAGGGCAGAACGCACGCTTAGCCGCTAAGCTGACGGGCTGGAAAATAGACGTTAAGCCCTATTCCAGCATAGTGGCGCCCGATGCTCAGGCCGAGGGCGAGGAAGCGCCCGCTTCCGCCGAATGAACGCGCCCGAAAGGATGTGCATAGCTTGCCGCGCCCATAAGGCTAAAGGCGAGCTCCTGCGCGTCGTGAAAAATAAAAGCGGCGGGCTTTACTTCGATTATTCGGGAAAGGCGGCAGGCCGCGGCGCATATATCTGCGCCGAAGCCGACTGCATGAAGCTTGCAATAAAAAAGAGGCTTTTTAACAGAGCCTTCAAATGCGAGATACCCGAGGCGGTGCTTTGCGAGCTTGCCGAAACCATATCCAAGGGTGAAGCAAACAAAGCGTAATTAAATCCACAATGTTCGGGCAATCGAATAACATATAATCTTAGTCCGCAAAAGAAAAAAGTTGCCGAAGCTTAACCCGAGAGATGTGGCAAATTGCGGAAACGGGAGTTTATATTAAAAAATTGACGGTTTAAGTCCCGATTTGAGGGTTTGATGGATTTGAAGAAAATAACGGCCTATATCGGCTTTGCCAAAAAAGCGGGCAAAATCGTGTGGGGAATCGACGCCATAACCGAAAAAAAAAGGAGCTATCCTTTGATTTTAATTGATAACGCGGCTTCGGACAGGCTCAAGAAGGATGCCGAAAAATACGCGGGCGGCAATATTCCGCTAGTGTATTTGGACGGACTTTCCGAGCTGTGCCGCTCCGAGAACGTCAAAGCGGCCGCGATAACCGATAAGGAACTGTCGAGAGCAATACTGCAAAACCTAGGCGAGGTGAATCAATGAGCGACGCAATCAATAAAAGCACCGAAAATAAGGATTACATTAAGCTGCTTGCCCAGCACCAGCGCGAAAAGCTTTTGCCGCTTTCGTCCGCCGCGGCAGAGCTTAGGAAAATTCTCGCCGACTTCGGCGAGGCGGTGTTAAATTGCCGTGAAAAAATAGCCGCAGCCGAGCTTGAGCTGAGGCTTAAAGCGGAAGCCGAGGAGCAAAAGAAGCGGAAGGCCGAGGAAGAAGCGGCGCCTGTTCCCGAAATTAAGTCTGAGGGAACAAAGCCCGCAGAAGAAGCTGCTCCCGCGATCGAAGTTAAGAAGGAACCCGAACCGATAAAGGAAGCCGTAGCGGAAGCGCAACCCTCGGCCGTCGAAACGCCTGCCGAGGAGCCCAGGTGCGTTTATATTCCGCCCGAGAAAAGCGCGCAAACGCAGGTGGGAAGAGTTTATATTCCCACCGATTCGCCGCGTCAACGTCCGCAGGGGCAAAGCGGTCCCCAATCGAAATATCCGCCGCGTCCGCCGAGGCCGGGAATGAAACCGGTTACACCGGCCGTTGCGCCGCCGCCCATACCCGCGGGCAAGACCAAAACGGGCGATAAAAAAACCAAGCCGATGACGGCGGAAGAAAAGCACAACGCCAACAAGCGCTCGCTCATGAAAAAGAATATAATTGTCGAAGATTTCTCGCAGACTAAGATAGACGAGGAAGGCGACATCCAAAGCCGCATCCGCATTAAAGGAAAAACCAAGAAAAACGAGTTTATACAACCCGTCAACGTCAAGATTGAATCGGCGGTCATCACCACTTCAATTATACCGATTAAGGTTTTGAGTGAAAAAATCGGCAAGACCGGCCCCGAAATAGTCAAAAAGCTGTTTTCTTACGGCATATTGAAGACAATCAACGACTCGGTAGATTTCGAGACCGCCGAGCGCGTCGCCGCCGATTTCGACGTCATTTTGAGTTACGAGCCGCCCAAGACATTCGAGGACGCGTTGGTTGAGGCCGAAACAGAGGCCGACAACCCCGAAGACCTTGTGCCGCGCCCGCCCGTCGTTACCATACTCGGGCACGTCGACCACGGCAAGACGTCGCTGCTCGACTATATCAGGCGCGCCAACGTCGCGAGCGGAGAAGCGGGCGGCATTACCCAGCACATAGGTGCCTACACCGTCACGCTGGGCTCGCCGATAACATTCCTCGACACTCCCGGCCACGAGGCATTCACCGCGATGAGGGCGAGGGGCGCGCAGGTCACCGACGTTGCCGTTTTGGTCGTTGCCGCCGACGACGGCGTCATGCCGCAGACAATCGAGGCTTTAAACCACGCCAAGGCGGCGGGGGTTGAAATCGTCGTCGCAATCAACAAAATTGATAAGCCGGCGGCCGATCCCCAAAGAATTATGCAGGATCTGACGGCCTATGACATAATCGCCGAAGAATGGGGCGGAACTACCCCCTTCGTCAAGGTGTCGGCAAAAACAGGCCAGGGCGTCAACGATTTGCTTGAAACCATTCTGCTCGTTGCCGAAATGAAGCAGCTGATGGCCAATCCCAAAAAACCGGCGCGCGGCACCATCATCGAGGCCAGCCGCGATAAGTCGAGAGGTCCGCTCGCTACCGTGCTGGTGCAGTCGGGCACGCTTAGAACGGGCGATTATGCCGTGGCAGGCACGCGCATGGCCAAGCTTCGCTCGATGATAGACGACAAGGGCAGGACGGTCAAAGAGGCCGGTCCCTCCATCCCCGTTTCGGTAATGGGCTTTTCCGAGGTTCCCAACGCGGGCGATGCGCTGATTGTGGTAAAGGATGAGCATTTCGCCAAACAGATTATCGCCGAAAGGCTCTTAAAGGAGCAGGAGAGCAGGGTTATTACTACGCCGGGCGGCGTCTTCCCGCCGGTTGACGAAATCAAGGAATACCGCTTAATTATTAAGGCGGACGTCCAAGGCTCGGTTGAAGCCATCATTCACGCCATGGAGAAGTTCGCGAACGAGCCCGTCAACGTCAACATTATCCACAGCGGCGTGGGCGCCATCAACGAAACCGACGTCATGCTCGCCGAGACCAGCAATGCCAAGATTATAGGCTTCAACGTCCGCACCGAAACCAAAGCCAAAGCGGTCGCCGAGCAGAAAAACGTCGCGGTTTCGTATTACCGCATCATCTATGAAATGCTTGACGACATCGAGAGCGAGCTTAAAGGCATGCGTCCCAAGAAGTATAAGGATACCGTGCTGGGCGAGGCCGAGGTCAGAAGCATCTACCGCATTTCCAACGTCGGAACGGTGGCCGGTTGCTACGTCACCGACGGAAAAATGGTCCGAAGCGCCAGAGTGCGGCTGTCCCGCGACGGCAAGGTAGTGTATGAGGGCGAAGTATTAAGCTTGAAGCGCTTTAAAGACGACGTCAAAGAAGTTGCCAAAGGCTACGAATGCGGTATTTCGATTGTAAACTACAACGATATTAAAGAGGGCGATTTAATCGAATCCTATATTATCGAAGAAATAAAGGACGCCGATTAAGCCTTAGATAAGCTAAAACCGTTAGGACTTATCAACATAAAACCTTTAAACTTTGTTGTTTTAATCGCGTGACGAAACACGCGTTTAAGGATAAAGATGCTAGAAAGAGTAGATTCCGAGCTTATAAAACAAATCGCGCTCATAGTGTCGCGAATGAAAGATCCGAGAGTGGCGGGCAACGTCACGGTGACCGCTGTAAAAACAACTGCCGACCTCAAGTTTGCCAAGGTTTACACCGCCATCAGCTCGGGAGCCGTCAAATCCGAGGTGCTCGGAGCCCTCAACTCGGCGGCGGGTTTTATCATGAAGGAATTAAACTCTGCGGTAACTCTTAGGCGGATTCCCAAGCTCTCTTTCATAAGCGACGAATCGATGGAATACGGCGCAAAAATCGATAAAATCATAAAAAGTTTAAAAGACGGCGAGAACAAAAACTAAGCTCGACTCATTTTTTGCTCTCGCTGAAAACTATAATTAATACATTATTAGATAGTTTATCGGACAAAATGAATATATAAACTGTCGTTAATGCGAAATACTCATTAATAGATAGTTGTAAAGCACTCGCATTTTTCTAAGATATTTTATTAAGAAGGCCGCATGACCGAGCAATTCAAGGAAAAACTGAAAAGGTATATTCAAAACGCCAAGAGCGTCGGCGTGTTTACCCATGTTCGACCCGACGGCGATACCATCGGCTCGGGGCTGGCCATTTATTCAGCGGTAAAAGCGCTCGGAAAAGAGGCGGAAATTTATTGCGGCGATATGCCGCCCAAGCGTCTTGCTTCTTTGCCCGGCTGTAATGAGATTAAAACTTCATGCAATATTAAGCACGACCTTGCGATAGCGGTGGATTGCGCATCCATTGAACGATTGGGGCCGCTTCAGCGCGATTTTTTAAGGTGCCGCGACAAGGTTTTAATTGACCATCACAAGACGCAGAGCGGCTTCGGCGACCTCTATATCGTTGAAGAAGCCGGCGCGGTGGGCGAGTTAGTCTATGAGTTTTTGGATTACGCAGGCTGGCTTACACTTGACGCCGCAGCCTGCCTCTATGCCGCCATCGTCACCGACACCGGCTGTTTTTCATTTTCTTCGACGACAGGGCAAACCATGAAGATAGCGGCCGAGCTTATGACGACCGGAATCGATGCCTTTGGCATCACTTATCAAACCTACCGTGCCAAAAGCATCGAAGTCTTCAATTTGGCTAACCGTGCCCTTGTGTCCTGCCGATTTTTCGACGGCAACACCATCGCCGTTTTAACTTTCACGCGCGAGATGTTCAAGGAAACAGGCGCCAGCATCTTAGACACCGAGGGAATAATAACGGGCATTGTCAACATCGACACCGTCGAATTTGCCGCCGCGCTCACCGAAGTCAATCAATACGAATACCGCGTCAGCGTGCGCACTAAATATAAAATCGACGCCGCCGAGCTTGCCGCCTCCTTCGGCGGCGGCGGGCACACCCGCGCCTCGGGATTCAAGCTTTCGGGTTTCTATGAAGATGTCGTCGATAAAATTATAAAATCGGCGCGCGACAGAATGTGATGGACGGGTTTTTTATCGTCGATAAAGAGGGCGGCTGGACTTCGAGCGACGTCGTTGTCAAAATCCGCAACGCGCTTAAGCCTTTCGGTAAAATCAAAGTCGGTCATCTCGGGACGCTTGACCCCGCCGGCACCGGCGTTTTGGTGATAGCGCTGGGCAAGGCAACGCGGCTGTTTGAGTTTTTGCGGCGCGAGCGGAAAGTCTACGAGGCGGGTTTCGTTTTCAACATAACGACCGATACGCTCGACGGCGAAGGAAAAGTGACGGAAACGCGCCAAGCGAAGTTTTCCGAAAACGACGTCATCGCCGCGCTCAAGTCGTGCGAAGGGACGGTAGACCAAATTCCGCCCGCATATTCCAGCATAAGCGTGGGGGGCAA
This sequence comes from Eubacteriales bacterium, assembly GCA_035449045.1. Lineage (GTDB taxonomy): Bacteria > Bacillota > Clostridia > Christensenellales > CAG-917 > DAOTKC01. Next base: position 3,721 of record DAOTKC010000005.1, on the reverse strand, counting down.
GCGCGCCTACGACCTTGCGCGAAAGGGTGAAGAGGTCGAACTAAAGCCGCGGCCGGTCAATATATTCGGCATAAAACTGCTCGAAAAGCGCGCTGCGCCCGAAAATGTAATTTCGGAAAAAGCGGAAAACGAATACCGTGTGCTGATTGATTGCGAGGGCGGGACTTACGTCAGAAGTATAGCGCGCGACGCCGCCGCCGCGCTCGGCACGGTGGGGTATATGTCATATATTCGCCGCCTAAAAAGCGGAGTGTTTGACATTTCGGGCGCCGCCAAGGTGTCGGAAATAATAAAAGAACCTCTAAAACACTTGATTCCGCTCCCTTCCGCCGTAGAAAGCTTTAAAAGATTTGACTTGAAAGGCGAAGACGAGATAAAAAAAGCTTCAAACGGCATAAAATCGAGGGCTTCGGGATTTGCCGATGGTGAAACCGTAGCCGTCTACGCCGACGACAAACTTTTTGGAATCGCAACCGCAAAGGGCGGATTTTTAGATATAAAAGTGCGGCTATAAATTAAATTTTTATAAGTGAAAACTTAAAAGCATACGGCGACCACGCAAAACACTTAAAACCGCCGAGCGAACAATCAACGACGGACGATGGAAATAATTGACTTTTCAAGCGGGCTTAATAAAAAAATTATCTTAGGGCTGGGCTTTTTCGATGCCGTCCATATCGGCCACGCCGCGCTTTTGCGCCATGCCGCCGTTTTGGCGAAAGAGAAAGGAGTAGCCTCGGGCGCCTTCACCTTCAATAACAATCCGCTGAGCTTTTTGGGCGGTCAGAAGCAGGTTCTGACCTTTCCCGAGCGATTGACAATCTTTGAAAAATTGGGACTTGACTATGTCGTCGCGGCCGAGATGAACGAAAATATGCTTGCTTTAAGCGCACAAGATTTTTTGGATAGGCTAACAAACCTTTACGATTTGGAAGCTGTCGTTGCGGGCGCCGACTACACCTTCGGCAAGGACGCGGCGGGAAACGTAATATTCTTGGAGCAATATTTAAAGAAAAAGGGCATTGAATTTGTTCTTTTCGATTTTGTCAACGAAAACATAAACCGACGCGAAAAAATTTCCACTTCCAAAATCCGCTCAGCCATTGAGAAGGGCGAGGTCGGATATGCCAACAGCCTCCTTTCTGAGCCTTATTTTATTTTAGGCGAAGTTATCCACACTAAGGGCAGGGGAAGACGCCTCGGCTTTCCCACCGCCAACATCGCACTTGACGCCGAAAAGCTGAAACTGAAGAGCGGAGTTTACCTTACCGTCACCGAAATTAACGGAAAAACTTATCGCTCTTTGACTAACGTCGGCGACCGTCCCACTTTCGGCGAAGAGCTCTTTTTAGCCGAGACATACATACTGAATTTTTCGAACGATATATACGGCAAAAGCATTAAGCTTTCATTCATTAAAAGGTTGCGTGATACCATAAAATTTGAAAGTGAAGAAGCGTTTTTAAGGCAGCTAAAAGCCGATATAAAAGAAGCGGAAGAAGCGTTTTAGAACAGAAACGGTATTTTATCATTAAAAATCGGCCGATAAACATTCGTTATTGCGATTAAGCAATGGAATGAATTAAGCCAGATATAGCGGAGTAAAAATGGTCAAATTCGGCATTGCCGGAAAATGCAATAAATTTTTTGAAGAGGGGCATCAAGATATGCTCGAAATGCCCGCCTGGCTCAATAGAAAAGGGTTGGAGCTTTTCGAGTATTCCTTCGGGCGCGGCGTTCAGCTTCGCTCGGAGACGGCGGCGACGTTCGGCGCCGCGGCAAAGGAAGCGGGTATAGAATTTTCCGTCCACGCGCCCTATTACATCAACATGGCGTCGGAGGACGAGGTCAAGGCGCTGAACTCGGTGCGCTATATCTTGCAGTCGCTGAAAGCTTTAAGCCATATGGGCGGCCGCCGCTGCATTTTTCACGCCGGCTCGGTGGGCGGACTCAGCCGCGCCGAAGCATTTTCCAAAACTATGTCGATTATGGAACGCGTTCTCGAGGAAAAAGAGAAGGGCGGCTACCATGACTTGATTTTGTGCCCCGAAACGATGGGGAAACTCTCTCAAATCGGCTCCGACCCCGAGGAAATATTGAAAATCTGCCTTCTCGATTCCTCACTCATTCCCTGCTATGATTTCGGCCACATAAATTCGGCGACCAACGGCTCGCTTAAGACGAAAGACGATTACAGAAGGCTTATTGACCGCATATTCGAGGTGTTGGGCGAAGAGCGCGCCAAGGTTATCCACATTCATTTTACCAAGATTATGTATGGCGCCAAGGGCGAAATCAGGCATTTGACCTTTGACGACGATACTTACGGTCCGGAGTTTCTGCCGCTTGCCGAAGTCCTCTATGACTATAAAATGTCGCCGTCAGTTATTTCGGAATCTGACGGCACTCAAGCCGAGGACGCGCTGATTATGAAGGCGCTCTACCAAAGCGTGGTCATCGAATAACATCTTAATATGCTCTGATGACGAAGCTCCTTGCGGAGCTTTTTTTATTAGTCAATCTTGCGTCATTTATGTAATTTATATATTTTCAGACCATTTGTCGTTATCCATTCAACCTAAATAATTTAATTGCTTAACCAAATGTGCATTTTTTCGCGCGCGTGGATGAGTTGTATAAAATTTGAGCGCGAATGAGAGAATATTAGTGGCTATGAAAAAAAGTAAAGCGGTATATAAGGATAAAACGGCGCAAAACGCTCATGACGAGCGGGAATCGCTAGTAAAGCCCGTCGGCATTAAAGAGGAAAAGTAGGAGGACAAAGTGCTCGACCCTAAAACCTACAATGAATTTGTCATTCAAACGGCGCCCAAGACCAAGATGGCGCGAACGCTGCTCGCCGCGTTTATCGTGGGCGGGCTCATTTGCTGCATAGGGCAGGCGGTGAGCGATATCGCAAAGCTCATTAAGCCGAGCTTGGTTAAGGAAGCGCTTGCGGCTTGGACATCTGTCACTATGATATTCCTCGGCTCCTTCTTTACAGGCTTAGGCCTCTATGACCGCTTGGGACGGATTGCGGGCGCCGGCTCGATTATTCCTATTACGGGCTTTGCAAATTCCATCGTTTCGCCCGCCATGGAGTTCAACCGCGAAGGAATAGTGTTCGGAATATGCGCCAAGATGTTCACCGTCGCCGGCCCGATAATCGTCTTCGGCGTGGCGCTGTCGGTGATTGCAGGCATAATCGGACTGTTTTTGTGAGGCTCAAATGAAAATAGGCAAGCAAACATATTTAATCGACAAGCCCGTTTATATAGTGGGGAATTTTTCGATAGTCGGCCCAAAGGAGGGTGAGGGCTCCTTCGGCAAATACTTCGGACTGGTGCTGAATAACGACCTTTGGGGCGAAAAATCCTTTGAAAAATGCGAGATAAAGATGCATCGCGAGACTATACTTCGCGCCATCTACTCCTCGGGGCTCAACGAAAATCAAATCGACGCCGTTATGGGCGGCGACTTACTCAACCAAATCATCGCCACCAACTTCGCCGCTAAGGATATTGATTCCATTTATCTTGGAATATACGGCGCTTGCTCGACTTTCGGCGAAGCTTTGGGGCTTGCCTCGCTTTTAATCGCTACGGAGCAGATGAAGACAATAACATGTTCGACCAGCTCCCACTTTTCCAGCGCGGAGCGTCAATACCGCTTTCCCCTTGAACTCGGCAACCAACGCACTCCTACCGCGCAGTGGACGGTG
>DAOTKC010000004.1:0-71797 GCA_035449045.1 Eubacteriales bacterium | reverse complement strand
ACACGCTTAGCGTGTGGTTTATGTAACCAACGGCTTGCGCTCGTTGGTTATAATAGAAAACAGCGTGGACACGCGATGTTTTTGTTTTAGACGGAAAATACTAAGTTGTTTGATTGCGCCATTATTGTTTTGAGAAAATAGGGGGAATTTTGCGTTTTAATTTCAGGTTAAATTTTCCGCGCCGAAAAAGCTTATTATTTCTTGCCAAATATTTGGGATTAATGTATAATATGCCACTGAACGATGGAGTATGGTGTAGTGGCAGCACATGGGCCTCTGACTCCCATGGTGTAGGTTCGATTCCTACTACTCCTGCCAAAAGGCGCATTTTTCTCAAATGGAAAATGCGCCTTTTTTATTGTAGTTTGGGTTTTGGATTTCTCGCTTCCCTCAAAAAATCGCCTGTTTCAAAAACTTTCATAAACCACTAAAACTTAACTTGCGAAAAATCCAAGTTATATAAAACGCCGCAAAAACTTAAGGCCGCGATAAATAATCCAAATTGTTGATATTTTGGCGTTTCATAGTATAATATTTAGGTATGAAGCATTCCAAACTGTATTTCAACGTTATTTTAATCGCTGTTCTGCTGTTTATAGGGATATCCTCGGGGATATCGATTTTATCATACGCCACTTTCAAAAATTTACGCGAGCTTATGCCGTCGCTTTTATTCTCGGCGCTTTTCGTCGGCTGGGGTATTTACAGGCTGAATCTTGCCAGAAACTACAAAAAATACATAGAGTGCATTTCGGGCGGCATAACCTCGGCGGCCGCGATATCCAAGAGGACGGGCATTTCCTTCGATACGGTGAGAAAGCAACTTCCGTGGTATATCAAGCACAAATGGCTTTTGAACGCCTACTACGACACCGCCACCAACACCGTCATACTTCGGCGCAGCGCGGCGTTCGGCGCGGCGGTGGCTCCGTCGGGGCCGTTTGAGGAATTCGGCGCGCCGACTTCTCCAAAATCGGATATCTTTTCGCCTTTCGATATCTTAAACGAAGCACCCGAACCGCCTAAACCGCAAACGACCGAAAAAAACATCGTCCACTGCCGGGGCTGCGGCGCACAGGCGGTAGTCGGAAGGGGCGAAATCGCCGAATGCGAATATTGCGGCTCCAAGATAAAGGGGTAATATGGAAGCGATTAATTCATTTAAGCTCGACCACAATGTTTTAGACGTCGGTTTTTATTTAGAAGACGTGAGCAACAACGTCTACACCTACGATTTAAGGTTTAAAAAGCCCAACGGCGGCGACTATCTTTCCAATCCCGCCATGCACACCATTGAGCATATCTTCGCCGTAGTCATAAGAAACGGACGCCTCAAGGATAAAGTCGTTTATTTCGGGCCGATGGGCTGCCGAACCGGTTTTTATCTTCTCTTTTACGGCGTTGACCGCGAAGAAGCCAGGGCCGAAACGATATTTGCGCTTAAGGAGTGCCTGAAGCTCGACTATGTGCCCGGCAGTAAAAAAATCGAATGCGGAAACTATAAAAGCCACAGTTTAAAGGTCGCCAAAGCCGAAATAGAAAGATATCTTAAAGCAATTGACCGCGGTTAGAATAATTCAAATAATCCGATAATTAAAAAAGCCCCAAAGGAAAAGATGAAAAGAATAGGTATTATCACCGCAATGGCAAAGGAAATGCTGCCCGTTTATTCCGAGTTCGGCGACGTCGTCGGAAGCGAGACCTTTTTTAACGGCGCCGTCTACCGCTACTCCGACCGCGACAACCTCTACTTCGTCGCGACGTCGGGGATAGGCTCGATTTATGCCGCCGCCGCCACCGAGCTTTTGATTGAGCGCTACAAGGTCGAGGCGATTGTCAATTTCGGGCTTGCCGGCGGCCTCAACCCCGCCTACGGCGTCGGCGACCTCGTCGTTGCCAAGCGCGTCGTCCACCATCAGTTCGACCTTAGGGGCATAGGCGCGCCGCGCCGCGGCCAATACGAAAACCGCACCTCGCCCTTTTGGGATACCGATGAAGAGATAATAGAGCGGTTTATGCGCGTGGTAAAGGAGCCTCTGCCTCTTGCGGTCATCGCCTCGGGCGACGCTTTCGTCAGCGATAAAAAAATCAAAAACGAGCTTATAAAAGAATTTAAGGCCGATGCCTGCGATATGGAGAGCGCGGGAATTACGATTATCGCCGCCGCCCACAATATTCCCGTCTTCATCATGAAAATGATAAGCGATAAAGCGGAAGAACAGAGCGCAGCCGAATATGAAAAGTGTGTCGCGCAAGGCATCTACAACTATAAGTCCTTAATAAAAACCATCTGCGCCGCCGTCTGAGTTTTTGCAAAACAAAGACTTTAACCGCACAAAATCGTAATATAAAGTCCCGATATTAATAAAACGCCGACGAGTCGCGTTTTTCGGTTTCATTTTTGGCGCTTGCGCAATCCACAGTTTTTCGTTTTTCGTTCGATTCGGTTTCGCCCCGCGAGACTCTTACGCTTCGCTCAGAGTGACAGAAAAGCTAGCCGCTGCGTTTTCAGCAAACAAAAAGCCCTCTTCGGGCTTTTTTTATCCACAGTTATTCATTAATAATTATTAATTCGGCGAAGCCGGATTCACGGTTACTCATTATTCATTATTCATTTGGTGTAAGCCGCTTTGCCGATTGGCTGTGTTTTCGGCTTATTGCCCGCTCTCGGATATTTCTTGGGCGTCGGCGCGGTCTTTTCAAAAATAAAGAGAGTGCGGGCGGAGCCGTCGGGAAGGGTATAGGCGGGAGCGGCCGAAAAAGCGAGTCCCAGCTCCTTAGCTGCGGCCTCCGAGCCGATAAGTTCGTCGGCGGAGGTCTTGTAGGCAATAAACTTCCCGCCCGACTTTATATAGGGCGCGGAATATTCCATGATGGTGGGAAGTCCGCCCACCGCCCTCGCAAGCGCGGCGTCGAAGGACTCGCGAAGAGCGCCTTTCGCGGCGTCCTCGGCGCGAGCGTGGACGGCGGCGACGTTCTTTAGCTTAAGGCTCTTTATTACTAAATCTAAAAAATCGACACGCTTTTTGAGACAGTCCAGCATTAATACCTCAAGGTCGGGGCGGAGAATTTTTAAAGGAACGGCGGGAAATCCCGCGCCGCTTCCGACGTCGATTATTTTGGCGCTCTCGCTCAAATAGGGCGCGGCGGCTATGCTGTCTACGAAATGCTTTATTTCAAACTCAAGGGGGTCGGTTATCGAAGTTAAGTTGACTTTTTCGTTATAGCTTATCACAAGATGGTAAAAATCAATAAAAGCGGCCGCCGCGCCGTTGTCTGTTTCGAGTCCGAGCGCATTAGCCGCTATTTTAAGTTCTTCAAGTTTTTGCATTTGTCCCGAAATTTTATGGCGCCCCGCCAAAAATTTAATCCTGCTTTAGAATCTGCATAAGCTCGTAAATCCGCTGAAGGTCGTCGGCGGAAAAATAGTCTATGTAAATTCTGCCCTTTTTATCGTTGCCGACCACTTTCACTTTGGTGGCGAAGATGCGCTTCATATCGCTGACGAGCTCTTTGAGCTCGCGGCTTTGGGCGGGCTTGCCGGCGCGAGGGCCCTGCGGAATCTGTTTCCTCGTGAAGTAGAGCTTAACCCGTGTTTCTAGGTCGTGGACGGAAAGCTTGCCCGACACCGCCATTTTGGCGAAGGAGATTAAAACGTCCTTGTCGTCGATGACGACCAAGCATCTGGCGTGGCCGGCCGAAAGCTCGCGGTTTCTGACCATGTCGATGACCTCGACGGGAAGCATCAAAAGCCTTAAAAGGTTGGTGACGGTGGAGCGCGCCTTGCCTATTTCTCTCGCGACCTCGTCCTGCGTCATCTTATTTTTCTCTATAAGGTCGGAGATTGCCTCGGCTGCCTCGATGGGATTTAAATCCTCGCGCTGCAGGTTTTCGATGAGCGACTTTTTGCTCGACTCACGCTCGTCGGCCTCGTGGATTATGGCGGGAATGGCAGTCAGCCCCAGCTTTTTGCAGGCGCGGTATCTTCGCTCGCCCGCGATGATGGTGAACCTGTCGCCCTCGCGGTAGACCAAAATCGGATTCAACACGCCCACGCTCTTGATGGAAGAGGCAAGTTCGGAGAGTTTTTCATCGTCGAAATTTTTTCTTGCCTGTTCGGGGTTGGCATCGATGAGGTCAATCGCTAAATTTACAATGCTCCCTCCCGCGTTATCCTCAAAAAAATCCGACATATTTTCCTCCTTAGAAACTTGCTAGAATGATTATAACATGATAGATAATGTTTGTGAAACATTTCGTGAAACATTTTTTGCCTTGTGAAACATTTGTGAAACATTATTCGACTGCTTTTTATTCAATCTTTTAACGCATTATTTGAAAAAGGTTACTGACAATATAAAGCACTAGACAAAATGCGGAGGGAGTTTCATTGCGCGGCTAAATATCTTCTTGCGGCATATAACTACAAGCGCCAGTCAATGGGGAATATATTGTTCTTAATGAGAAAATCGTTGGTCTTGGAAAAAGGCCGAGAGCCGAAAAAGCCGTTGTGCGCCGAGAGCGGCGAGGGATGCGCCGATTCCAAAATCAAATGATGGGGAAGGGTGATGAGCATCTTTTTGCTTCTCGCGAAAGCACCCCAAAGAATGAAGACGAGCGGCTGCTTCCTTAAATTTAATTTAGAAATTATGGCGTCGGTCAAAGCCTCCCAGCCCAGCTTGGCGTGGGACATAGGCTGGCCGGCGCGCACCGTCAGCGAGGCGTTCAAAAGCAGCACTCCTTCCTTCGCCCATTTCTCGAGGTTGCCCGAGCGCGGCGCGCTGATTTTCAGGTCGGATTCCAGCTCTTTGAAAATGTTGATGAGCGAGGGCGGGCATTCTATGCCTTCGGGCACCGAAAAGCAAAGCCCGTGCGCCTGCCCCGCACCGTGGTAGGGATCCTGCCCCAAAATGACGGCCTTGACCTCTTCGTAGGGCGTCAGCTTCAAGGCACGGTAAATCATGTCGGCGGGCGGATAGACCTTGCCCGACCTATACTCGGCGACAAGCGACTCCCTAAGCCTCACGTATTTATCGGAACGGAAGTCAGCGTATAGTATTTCGTCTCATGAATTTCCTATGTTTACCATTATGAAAGCGCTTGCATTTCGTCCGAAATAATTGTTTTTATCGTCGAAACGGCACTATTAAGCTCGCATTTTGTCGTATTCTTGTTTTTACGCATCACGATTTCAATCTCGCCGGCGGCCACTGAACGCGGGCTTACCACGACGCGAATGGGCATTCCCATAAGGTCGGCGTCGGCGAATTTGACGCCGTTCGATACGTTCGTTCTGTCGTCTAAAATGACGCTGACACCCGCCGCCTTGAGGTTTTCGCAGAGGGCAAACGCCGCTTTTTCCACGGCCGCATCGTCTATTCTGAGCGCGGTGATATGCACCTTGAAGGGTGCGACGGTCATGGGCAGAATCATGCCGAAATCGTCGTTGCTCTCTTCGGCTACGGCGGCGACGGCGCGTCCCACCCCGATGCCGTAGCAACCCATTATGGGATGGACGGCGGCGCCTTTTTCGTTCAAGACCGTCATATCCATTGCCTCTGTGTATTTTGTGCCGAGCTGGAAGATATTGCCGATTTCTATGCCGTTTTCAAGCGTGAGCGGCGCGCCGCAGACCGGACAAAAGTCGCCCTCCCGCACTTTGGCGATTTCCACGAAGGTCTTGGGCGCAAAGTCACGGCCGACTTTGACGCCCTTAATATGATAGTCCGCGCGGTTGGCGCCCGCCACCATGTTGAAAGCGCCGCGCAAGGATTCGTCGAAATAAACCTCGATATTGCCGCTTAAACCCATCGGCCCGATGTTGCCCGCAAAAAGCCCCTCTTCGCCGCCGCCGTCCCATGGGATGATGTTTTTGCCCGACGCCTTTCTGAGTTTGGCCTCGTTTATCTCGAGGTCGCCTCTTATGAAGGCTAAAATAATACCTTTTTCGCCTTTTGCCGCGAATACTACCGCCTTTATCGTGCGATAAGCGGGCACACCGAGATACTCTGCCACCTCGGCAATCTCCTTGGCGTCGCCGGTAAAGACCTCTTGGGCGGTTTCGACGCCGGCGCCGAAATCGACGGACGGACGGACGGCGGTCGCGACTTCGAGGTTGGCACGGTAGCCGCACTTTTCGCAGATGGCGATAGTATCCTCGCCCGCTTTCGATAAAAGCATGAACTCGTGCGCTATACTGCCGCCCATCATGCCGCTGTCGGACTTGACGGAAATGAAGCGCTTCAAGCCTATCCGCCTGAATATATTTTCGTAGGCGGTGTGGCATTTGTCATAGTATTTTTCCAAACATTCGCGCGTCATGTGGAAGGAGTAGGCGTCCTTCATCGTGAATTCGCGGACGCGGATAAGCCCGCCGCGGCAACGCGGCTCGTCGCGGAACTTGGTTTGAATTTGATAAATCATGAATGGGAGCTGATTATAGCTCGACACGGTGTTTTTGACGAGGTGAACGGCGGCCTCCTCGTGCGTCATTCCCAAAAGCATGTCCTTGCCGTTTCTGTCTTTGAAGCGCGCCATCTCGCTTCCGATGGTGTTGTAGCGCCCCGAACTTTCCCAAAGCTCGCGCGGCATGACGACGGGAAACTTGACCTCTTGACCGTCGATTTTGTTCATTTCGTCGCGGATTATGGCTTCAATATTTTGCACCATAAGCTGGCCGGGCATGGTCAGCGAGAAAATGCCGTTGGCAACGGGTTTAATAAATCCCGCACGAAGAAGCAGCGCGTGGCTCTTTATTTTTACGTCGGAGGGAGTCTCTTTTATCCGTTCGCCCACCAGCTTGGAAAGCAGCATAGTAAAACCTCGCAATCAATATTGCCTAATATTATAGCCTAACGCCCGATATAAATCAAATTTTTATCAAAGGTTTTCCGCATTGCATAATTTGGCACAAGTTTTCGATTATGCGTTGCTATTGCATATAACTCGTCGCCAATCTGCGAGCAGCCTTGACACGACCTCTGCTATTACCTCGAGTTAATAGCCTTGTCTTTTCGTCTTAGATAAAAAATTGTTGACACGGTTTTCTTTCCCTTGTATTATTTTGTAAATAGCAAAGGCGCTATCGGTTTTTTCCGATGGCGTTCTTTTTGTTTTTGGGAGCAATATGAAGAAAGAAGGTGAAATAAGAATACTGGCCGGCTGCGCGGTAGCCGGCATAATCTCCAAATCCGGAGGCAAGATTAACGGCGGCGAGATAGTCAAAATCCTTTCCGTCATGAGAGACCGGAGCAACGGCCTCGGCGGCGGCTTTGCGGGCTACGGAATATACCCCGAGTATAAAGACTACTATGCCCTCCACGTTTTTTATGACTCGAGGGATGCAAAATATGTTTTCGAAAAGCTGCTCGAAGAGTCTTTTGACATCATCAACCTTTCCAAAATCCCGACGAAAAAAATTCCCGAGATAACCAACGAGCCTCTTATTTGGCGATACTTCGTATATCCTCTCCCGACTAGACTAGCGGACAGCCAGTCAGACGAAAGGGAGTTCGTGGCAAGATTCGTGCTGAAAACCAACTCCGAAGTTGCCGGCGCTCAGATTTTTTCGTCCGGCAAAAATATGGGCGTGTTTAAGGCAGTGGGATATCCCGAGGACGTAGGCCGTTTTTATTTGCTCGACGAATACGAGGGATATTGTTTTACCGGACACGGAAGATATCCGACCAACAGCCCGGGATGGTGGGGCGGAGCTCATCCTTTTGCGCTCTTGGACTACACCACCGTTCACAACGGAGAAATATCCAGTTACGACACCAACAGACAGTCGATGGAAATGCAGGGATATAAATGCACTCTTAAGACCGATACCGAAGTAATCACCTACATGGTGGACTACTTAAACAGAAAAGTCGGGCTGGATATGTCGGAAATTGCCGGCATATTCGCGGCGCCCTTCTGGAAAACAATCGAAGCGATGCCCAAGGACAGAAGAAAGGTTGCGACGTATTTAAGGCAGACTTTCCCCAGCGAATTGATTACCGGACCTTTCTCGATAATCGTAGGGTTTACGGGAGGGGTTATGGCGCTCAACGACCGCCTTAAGCTTCGCTCTATGATAGTCGCGGAAAAGGGCGACAGAGTTTATATTTCCTCAGAAGAAGCGGCGGTCAGAATGGTTGAACCCGCTTTAGACTCGGTATATTCTCCCATGGGAGGAGAAGCGGTGGTAATAAGGGTTAATAATGCCGACGCCCTCTAGGTCATTAACCTCAATAGATATAACCAAACAGATACAATAAGGGAAACTAAAGAAAAAAATGCCGGTTAATTTCATTTATCCAAGTTTTGAAATAGTCAGAAACGACACTCGCTGCACCGTCTGCGGGGTTTGTGTCGCGCAGTGTAGCAACGGAGTCCATCGCTTTAACGATAGTAGAAGCAGAATATTGTCGGACGAATCGCAGTGCGTTAATTGCCACAGATGCGTAGCCACCTGTCCCGAACGCGCCCTAAAGATTGTAAGGAGCGACGACTGCTTCAGGGACAATTTTAACTGGTCTCAAAAGACAATCAAGGAATTGTATCTTCAAGCGGGAAGCGGCGGCGTTCTTCTCTCGAGCATGGGAAACCCCGAAGAATATCCTACCTATTTCGACCGCATATTGCTAAACGCCTCCCAAGTAACCAACCCTTCGATAGACCCGCTCAGAGAGCCCATGGAAACAAGGGTATTCCTCGGGGGTAAGCCGGATAAAATCGAACGAAACCCGAATGGTTCTCTTATAATCAACACTCCGGTTTATCTTCCTTTGAAAATACCCGTTATGTTCTCCGCCATGAGTTACGGGTCTATTTCCTATAATGCTCACGAAGCCCTCGCTAAAGCCTCTAAAGAGCTCGGCATTTACTACAATACCGGAGAAGGCGGGCTTTATAAAGACTTTTATGAATATGGGAAAAACACCATAGTTCAAGTGGCGTCCGGCCGCTTCGGAGTTCAGACGGAGTATTTTTCCAACGCGGCGGCAATAGAAATAAAAATCGGGCAGGGAGCCAAGCCCGGAATCGGAGGGCACTTGCCCGGCGAGAAGGTTAAAGCGGCCATTTCGGAGACCAGAATGATTCCCGAAGGCACCGACGCTATTTCGCCCGCTCCTCATCACGATATATACTCGATAGAAGATTTGCGCCAACTGGTGTTTTCCATCAAAGAAGCGGTGGATTACAAAAAACCCGTCATAGTTAAGGTTGCCGCTGTTCATAACGTGGCGGCTATCGCCAGCGGAATAGCCCGTTCGGGTGCCGATATCATCGCAATCGACGGATACCGCGGCGGAACGGGCGCGGCGCCTACCAGAATAAGAGATAACGTGGGAATACCCATTGAACCGGCGCTGTCCTCCGTCGACATGAGACTGAGAGAGGAAGGAATCCGCAATCGGGTGTCTTTAGTGGTCGCCGGCTCCGTCAGAAACAGCGCCGACTTAGTAAAAGCAATAGCTCTCGGAGCGGATGCGGTATATATTGGCACGGCGGCTCTTCTCGCGATGGGATGCCATCTTTGCAGAAGCTGCCACAGCGGCAAATGCAACTGGGGAATAGCCACCCAAAATGACAAACTCGTTTCAAGATTGCATGCCGAGACCGCAAAAGAAAGGCTGGTCAATCTGATTACCGCATGGAAGCGAGAACTTCAGGAAATGATGGGCGGAATGGGAATAAACTCGGTTGAAGCGCTGAAAGGAAACAGGTTGATGCTGCGCGGCATAGGAATGACGGAAAAAGAGCTTGAAATTTTGGGAATTATGCATGCGGGAGAATAGCCGACCGATTGTCAAAAGGAAATACTATGGAAAAACAAATTATCAATTGCTCTTCCCTTTCTTCAAAAGAGATTAACTCTCTTTTAAGAGTTCCGAGAACTTCAAACGTTGCCTTAACGGGAATCCTGGGACAAAGGTTTATCGGAAGCGGAATGAAGGATATCGACGTCGAAATCTCGGGGACTCCCGGCAACGCCTTGGGGGCTTACCTTGACGGTGGAAAGATATCCGTTAAAGGAAATGCTCAGGACGCCGTCGGAGATACCATGAACGAGGGCAATATTATCATACACGGCTCCGTCGGAGACGCTTTGGGCTATTCGATGCGCGGCGGAAAAATCTACGTTAAAGAAAACAGCGGATACAGAACGGGCGTTCATATCAAAGAATACGCCGACAAGAAACCTTTAATCGTAATCGGAGGTAAGACAGGCTCGTTTTTGGGTGAATATCTGGCGGGCGGAACGATAGTGGTTTTGGGACTGGGCATAGACGGAACGGTGGCGGGCAACTTCACCGGAACGGGTATGCACGGCGGTGTAATCTATTTAAGAACCGACGTCCTCCCTCCCAATCTTCCCAAGCAAGTATCGGTTTTTGATGCAGGCAAAGATGATATTTTTTACCTTGAATCTCTCTTATCCGAATACTTTGCTTTGTTTAATCTCAAACCCGAGGAAATTCTTTCTTCCCATTTCTTTGTTTTGCGCCCCAACGCAAGAAACCCCTACAAACAGCTCTACGTGCTGAACTGATTTTTTTGGCTAAACCTCAAATCTTAATCTCGGCTTGTAGATTTTTTTTCTTATTAAACTTATTCCCTTTTATAAATCAAACATTCTGAAAATTTCTAACCGCGAATCGGGATGAAGCATAAAAAACCGTAGTCACCTACGGTTTTTTTGTGTTTTGGGGTTATTGATTATTTGAGGCCGAATTTAGTGCGGATGAAGGCAGATTGCAGTTTGTAGGGGAGAAGTCGGGAGGCGGCGGAGGCAAGTTTGTTGCGGAGGCCGGGCGCGAATATAATGGGCGGGCGGCGGCGGGCCGCCTTTTTGGCGATTGCTCGCCCCACCCTCGCGGCGTTCATGCCGCCCTGCTCGACTCTGGCAAGCTTTTTGACGGCGCGGGCGTAGCTTTCGCCGTAGTAGCCGCTCTCTTCGGGCGGAATCGTCTTGCGCTTTTTGGTGAAGGGCGTTTTGGTGCCGCCGGGCATGACGCCGGTTACTCTTATATTGAAGGGGCGAAGCTCTAAATTTAGGTCGCGGACAAAGGCGTTGAGCGCCGCCTTGGACGCCGAATAGGCGTGCTCAAAGGGAATCGGGAGGACTCCGCCCAGCGAGGACACCGCCACTATTCTGCCGCCGCCCTGCTGCTTCATTATAGGAAGCACCGTTTTTACCGCGGCAACAAAGCCCCAATAGTTGACCTCGAAAAGATACCTCGAGTCGGACTCCTCGGAAAATTCAAGCGGCGCCATCGCCGAGTATCCCGCCGAATAAACGAAGACGTCAATTTTGCCGCGCTCTTTTAAAATTTGAGCGACCGCCTCCGCCAGCGTATCGGGATAGGCGACATTGACCTCGAAATTGACCACGCCCGTATCGAGGCAGGGCGAGCGCGAGGCGTTGTAGACGAAATCTCCGCGCCTGAGATACTCCCGCGCCGTCGCGCGACCTATTCCCGACGAGCCGCCCACTATTAAGACCGTTTTTTTCATTTTAACCTCGGTTTAAGCCTGAAGGCGCGCCAAACCGCCCAAATGCGTTATATTCGCGCGCGCTATCACATAGTATTCATTATAATTATGGTTTTTTTGCGAGGTTAATATATGAAAAAAACAAAAATAATTTTGACGCTTGTCATGCTTTTCTTGGTTGTAGTCGTCCTTCTTTCGGCTTGCTCTAAAAAATCATTCGACATCGGCGCCGACGCCCGGACGGTCTACGACATTGCCGCGGTGTTCGACCCGGAGGCAAAGACGCTCAAATGCAGCCAGGAGGTCGTCTACATAAACCGAACGGGCGGGCACCTGTCCGAGGTCTGCTTCAACCTTCCCCAAAACGCCTTCAGAAAGGACGCCGCCTACCCCGCCGTTTCGCCAAAATATAAAAAGGCGAGCTACTATAACGGCGAAAGCTACGGCGGCGTGGAGTTTTCTTCGGTTTCGGTCGGGAGCAAGGCGGCCGACTATAAAATCGGAGGAGCCGACCAAAACACTCTCACCGTGACGCTTCCCTCTCTTTTGAAAAACAACGCCGAGGTCTACATCAATATGGAATACACGGTTACGCTCCCCGAATGCGCGGCGCGAATGGGCATAACCAAAACGACTGTCAACCTCGGCAACTTTTACCCGATAGCCGCGGTGTTTGAGAGCGGCCGCTTTGTTTGCGAGCCTTATTATTCTTTCGGCGACCCGTTTTTCTCGGAATGCGCCGACTATTACTTAACTCTCACCTTCCCCGAGGAATACCAAGCGGCGCACTCCGGCCGCGAGGCTTCGGGCTATTTTGAAAACGGTCTCCGCACGCTGGAAATCGAAGCGAAATCGCACCGCGACGTCGCCGTCGTGCTTTCAAAAAACTTTAAGTCGGCGAGCGACAGAATAAACGGAATTGACGTAAATTACTTCTATCTCGATGATGAAGCGCACAAAACGACACTTAAAACCGCTGTTTCGGCAATTTCGGCGTTTTCGGAGGCTTTCGGAGAATACCCTTTCGACTCTTTCACCTTCGCCGAAACCGAGCTTTACGCGGGCGGCATGGAATACGGCTCGATGGCTTATATCGCCGATTCGCTTTCGGGCGAAGCGCAGACTCAGACGCTGGTTCACGAGGTGGCGCACCAGTGGTGGTATATCGGCGTCGGCACCAACCAAATTGCCGAGGCCTGGCTCGACGAAGGCCTCTCCGACTTCTCCGTCGCGCTCTACTTTAAACGAAGCGGCGCCGCTCAAACCTACGAGCGCATGATGGACGCCGCGCTCTCGAGCTACAACGTCTATATGGCGGCGCTGGCGCCCGCCAAAAGCGATATGAAGCGTCCGCTCGGCGAGTTTATCTCCGAGGGCGAATATATCATGATTTGCTACATGAAAAGTGCGCTCATGTTTCAAAGCGTCTATGAAATCGTGGGCGAAAAGCAGTTTTTGAACGCGCTTTCCGACTTTTACCGCGACAATAAATTCAAAACGGCGACGAGCGCCGATTTAATGAAATGTTTTGATTCGCGCTGCCGCGGCGCCGCCGCGCCGATTTTCAATGCTTTTATAAAGGGCTACGTAGTGCTGGGAGCCGCCGCGCCGATAGTGGGCGAGCGGCGGCCCCACGGAAAAGCAGTAGAACCGGAGTTTCCCTTCCTGACGCAATAAAGGCGCTTCGGCTATTTTTTAAAGCAAAGCTCCTTGAGCGCCTCGTAGTAAATTTCAAACATCTTTCTGAAATCCGCCATGCTTACGCGCTCGTCGGGAGAATGGATGGTCGAGGTGACGTCGGGGAACTGAGGGCCGAATGCGACGCCTGCCGGAATGGCGCGGGCGTAAGTGCCGCCGCCGATGGCAATGGGCTCGGCGGCGTCGCCGGTAACTTTCGTGTAGGATGCGAGCAGGCTTTGCACCAAGGGATGGCTCTTTTCGACATAGAGCGGAAGATGGAAGTGCGTCTTTTCTATTTCGGCGTCGGGGAAGGCGTCTGCTAGCCGCTTCAAAACCTCGTCCTCGGTCTTGGTGACGGGATAGCGGATATCGACGACGACCCAAATTTTTTCTTCTTCACAGCCTATCATTCCTAAGTTTACGGTAAGCTTTCCGCTCGGCTCGTCGGACATGGCGAGACCGCAGTTTTCGCCGTAGTAATCGGAAAGATTTTCATAAATTAATTTAATCGAGGGGTGCTCGCCCGAAAGAATCCTGAGCATTTTTATAACCGCGTTGTCACCGAGCTCGGGATGGGCGGCATGGGCGGAGGTGCCCTTCGTCGAAAGTTTGAGCCCGTTCACCTCGGCCTCGCAGGCGTTGGGGACGACGTTGGGGCGAAGGCCGGCGGTTATTTTGATGTTTTTGGATATGGGAAGGCTAATTTTATAATTCACTATCCCCTTTTCGGCAAATATTACGGGAAAATCGGAGTCGGGCGAAAAGCCGAGCACGGGCATCTCTTCCGTCGCGGCGTAGCGTTTCATGCAGCCCCAGCCGCCGCTCTCCTCGTCGCAGCCGAAGATGAACCTTAAGCGCCGAACGGGCGTGTAGCCCTCGTCGAGTAGTCTTTTCGCGGCATAGAGCGCCGATAGCGTGGGGCCTTTGTTGTCCATTATGCCGCGGCCGTAGATATATCCGCCGTCGATTTCGCCGAGCGGGCTTTTGGTCCAGCCCTCGCCGAAAGGCACGACGTCGAGGTGGCCAAGAACGGCGAAAAGCTCGCCCTCGCCTATCTCGGCATAGCCGGCGTAGCCGTCCAAATCCTTGATTTTAAAGCCCAGCTTTTTTGCGAGCGCCAGCGTGAAATCGAGAGCCCCGCGGTTTTCACGGCCGAACGGCGCGCCTTCCTCGGCCTCGCCCTTGACGGACGGGAAGGCGATAAGCTTCAATGTGTTATTTACAAGTTCGTCAAACAAATTCATACCCTACCTTTATTTTTTGCTTTATTTTGACAAAGCCTTATGCTATCATTATTGTAAAGTCTATTATACTGTTTTAACGCCGAAAAGTGAACTGTTTAGGAGTAATATGCACGAGGACCATCGAAACAGGATGCGTGAGAGAATTATATCCTCCGGTTTGGACAGTTTGCAACCTCACGAAATCCTCGAATACATTCTGTATGCTTTTATCCCGAGAAAGGACACTAACTCAATAGCGCACGCCTTGATTGAGGCCTTCGGCTCGTTGGCCAACGTCTTGAACGCCGCCTACGACGATTTGTTTGCCGTAAAGGGCATGACTAAAAACGCCGCGCTGTTTCTGACGCTCATGCCCTCGATAGGGAGAGCATATCAAAAGTCGCTTCTTGATGCCAAGGTGCGGCTTACTGGATATTCGGCGATGTCCAATTACATAAAGCGGCTGTTCTACGGCTTGGCGGAGGAAGCCGTCTATTTAATCTCTTTGGACGTCCACGACAACCTTATAAACACCCAGCTTATTGCAAAGGGCGACAATAAATCGGTGGCGGTTTCGGCCAAGGTCGTAGTCAACGCCGCTCTTCGCGCCAAAGCGTCAAGCGTCGTCATCGCCCACAACCATCCCCGCGGCAATGCCACGCCCTCCGACGCCGACATCGACCTTACCGGCATGATTGCGGTGTTGCTTAAGCTTTTGAACATCGCGCTCTACGACCACATAATTTTCGCGGGCGAAGAGTGCTTCTCTTTCAGAAACGCGGGGATGACGGCATTTTGGGATGAGAACTGCAACAGATTTTTAGACGGCGCCAAAATCAAACACCGCGCCACGATATTTACGCAAGAAAAAAAGAACGATTAAGCAAAAATCAGAAAAAATCAAAAAATCCCAAGCTAAAAAATCGCCGTGATTTGATATAATTAGCTATGACGGTTGGTAGACCTACAAAATCATAATTCGGCGACGCTTACCGACTAAAAAAAATATTTTCTAAACGTAAGGACATGATGGACACAGTAAGAACAAGATTCGCTCCCAGCCCGACGGGCTTCATGCACATAGGCAACCTCCGCACCGCGCTCTACGCGTTTTTGTTCGCGCGCGCAAATAACGGCAAGTTCATTTTGAGAATAGAGGATACCGACCGCGAGCGCTTTATCGAGGGCGCGGTAGACGTTATCTTCTCGACGCTCAAAAAAGCCGGCCTCACGCACGACGAAGGACCGGATGTCGGCGGCGACTTTGGGCCCTATATCCAAAGCGAACGAAAGGAAATCTATACAAAATACGCCAAAAAGCTGGTTGAGCTGGGCGGCGCTTATTACTGCTTCTGCTCCAAGGAGCGTTTGGAGGAGCTGGCCGACGACAAGGGCGTCAAAAAATACGACAAGCACTGCCTTAAACTGACAAAGAGCGAGATTGAAGCAAAGCTCGCCGCCGGCGAAAGCTACGTCATCCGCCAAAACATTCCCGAACACGGCAAGACCGGCTACACCGATTTGGTTTTCGGCGAGATTGAGTTAGACTGCGCCGACCTCGAGGACAACATTCTTTTAAAGAGCGACGGCATGCCGACCTACAACTTCGCCAACGTCGTCGACGACCACCTGATGGCGATAACGCACGTCATACGCGGCAGCGAATACCTTTCCAGCACGCCCAAATATAACTTGATTTATGACAGCTTCGGCTGGCAGCGTCCCGCCTATATCCACCTTCCCGTCATAATGAAGGATGCGGCGCGAAAGCTCTCCAAGCGCTACGGCGACGCCAACTTTGAAGATTTTATTCATAAGGGCTATCTAGCCGAGGCAATCGTCAACTATATCGCGCTTTTAGGCTGGAGCCCCAAGGAAAACCGCGAAAAATTTACGCTTGACGAACTTATCGCCCGCTTTTCGGTGGACGGACTCAACAACTCCCCCGCCATCTTCGACGAGGCTAAGCTGAAATGGCTCAACGCGCAATATGTAAAGGAGCTTTCGCCCGAGGATTTTTTGGAGGTTTCCAAGCCTTACTTCGCCGAGACGGCTAAAAAATACGCTATAACAAAGCTCGCACCGCTGACTCAGCCGAGAGTGGAAATTCTCTCCGAAATCGGGGCGCTGTGGGCGTTTTTAGATAGCTACGACGGCGTGGACGCCGCGCTTTACGAAAATAAAAAGCAAAAGGCCGACAGAGCCACGGCAAAAGAGGCGCTGAAAGCGCTGATTCCGCTGCTTAGCGGAATTTCGGAATGGACTCAGCAGTCGCTGCACGACGCCGTCATGGCGTTTGCCGAGGCCTCGCCCCTAAAGAAAGGCCAGCTCCTTTGGCCGCTCCGAATAGCTGTGACCAACCGCGAGAGCACGCCGGGAGGTGCTTTTGAAATGCTCGATATTTTGGGAAAAGATGAAAGCCTGCGGCGTTTGAACTCGGCGCTCGCTGCGCTAGCGGAGTAACTCCGAATGAAAAACGCTCAACGAAAAACGAAAAACGGTGGATGGCGGCTTACGCCGAATTAATAATTAATAATGAATAATGAATAATGGTGGACGCGGCGCGTTGCGCCGAAAGAAAAACGCTCAACGAAAAACGAAAAACGGTGGATGACGGCTTACGCCGAATTAATAATTAATAATGAATAATGAATAACTGTGGATGAAAAAAGCCCGAGGAGGGCTTTTTTGTTTTATGCGCGAAGGCAAAAAATCAGTTCAGATATTCGGGCAGGTTTTCAAAGAATTTTGCGGCGGCCGCTTTAAGGTCCTCTTTGGCGGTGGGCTTAATTTCCTCGAAGGGGCGGTGCAGATAGTTTGTCTCGACGACGGCGGCCAAGCCGAAATCCCTGTGGTTTTGGATTTTGGAAATGCCCACGATGGCAACCACCGTCGTGCCGCCGCTCCGGCTAATGATGCCGTCGATGACCTTGCCGTAAAAGCTTTGGCGGTCCAGCGAGCCCTCGCCCGTTACAATTAAATCGGCCGTCCGCGCTTTTTTCCCAAAGCCGATAAGCTCCAAAACTGTGTCGATGCCGCGCTTAAGCTCGCCGCCCAAAAAGGCGAGAACGCCGCCGCCCGTGCCGCCCGCCGCGCCCGCGCCCTCTACATCCGAAACGTCGATGCCGTAATTTTTCAAAATGTCGTTTGCGTGCTTAAGGCCGTCGTCAAGCGTTAAAACGGCTCTTTTATCGGCTCCCTTTTGGGGCGCATAGACGAATGCCGCGCCGTTTTCGCCCGTGAGCGGGTTTTTTACGTCGCAGAGCGCCATTATGTTCAGATTTTTAAGGGATTCAATTTTGGCAATCTTGGAGAGCGTGCCGCCCGTGGGAATAAAGGGGCGGCCGTCTTTATCTTTGAAGACGACGCCGAGCGCCGCCGCCATACCCGCGCCCATGTCGTTGGTTGCGCTGCCGCCCATGCCCAGAATCACGCGCTTTGCGCCCGACGAAAGCGCGGCGCCGATAAGCTCGCCGACGCCGTAAGTGGTGGTGTTGAGAGGGTCTCTGGGGTTGGCAAGAGGAAGCCCCGCCGCTTCGGCAAGCTCGACGACGGCGGTTTCGCCGGCCTCAAGATAGCGAGCCGTTATCTTTTTGAAATTGGGGCCCGTCACCTCTTTTTCGATATATCGCCCGCCCAAAATCTTGAAAAAGCAGTCGAGCGTGCCCTCACCGCCGTCGGCGATGGGATATTCCGAAATCTCGGCAAAGGGATAGACGCGCGCCGCCTCGGCGGCAATGATTGCCGCCGCCTCGGACGCTTTAATCGTGCCCTTGAAGCTGTCGGGGATGACGATAATTTTCATAAGTTTATGCTCGCCCCGCGCTTTTGTAAAAGCCCTTTAACTTAACGCCTTAAACCGCCACCGTCAGCGCGATTAAAAACTGCGCCGCGTAGTAAGCCACATGGTTGGCGGCGACGAGCACGGGATTTTTAAGCTTGCTTGCGTCTTTGGAAAAGTATTGCTGCGACAAAATGAGGTCGGAAATCAAGAACAGCAACGCGCCGACGAACAGAAGGATAAACTTTTTGGAAACGAAATTGTCGGCTATCGAAAGCGCGAAGGCGAAGCTCATTAAAAAGGTGAGCTCGAAGGCGTAAATCAGCGAGGGGATTTTGAACTTGCCGTAATCTAAACCCATCTTGGGCGCGCCGAGCACGGCGGCACCGTCGAACAAAAGACCCGCGAGGACGGGAAAGACAAAAATCATCCACAAATTGGGAAGCTTGACCGCGAGGGGCAGAAACGCCAAAAGATACATGACGTGGCCGACGGCGAAGGATGACATGCCGGTGTAGGTCCAGGCGTCGTTGTCGGCGGGATAGACGATTTTAAGGTCAAGCACGATGTCGCCGACCAACCCGAACACCAGCCCGAAGATTATGAAAGCGCCGAAATACGCCTCGCCCGAGTCCTTAGCAGTAAGCGTGGCGACTACGGCGACCGCAATAAAGAACAGGCTCGCCAGCGTCTTGGTTATGACGCCCAAAACGCCGCCGCGCTTAATGCGCACGATGATAAAAAGCACGGCTGCCGCCGCGCCGAGAGCGGTAATAATATAGGGGATATATTCCATAAAAACCTCCGGGTTTCTTAACTTGCCCTTTTTTATTTGCTTTTTTAATTTTGCTTTTTTTTCTAACTGCTTTTCGTTTGATTTGCTGACAAAATTCTATTGTTTTTACTTGCCTTTCGCCTTTTTATTGCCAAATAAGAGCTTTAAGCGGCTTTTTCGACAAGATAAACCCTTATTTTGTCGATTATGAATTCATTTCACCATCTGTTGTGGACTTTTTCGGCGAAGCAGATAAGGTCGGAAAACTCGATGACCCGTCCGTCGTCAAGGACCGCTTTGCCGCTCATCTTGCCGAAGACCTGATGCGGTATCATGGCAATTACGCCCAGATTGACGGGCGCGTAGCGGTCGACAATGGGATAGAAACTGGTCTCAAACCTGCCGTCGTTGGAGCTGAAAGTCCACGGCGACATGAAGTCGTCGCGGCCGTCTTTTTGCGGTATATTGAAAACCACTTCGTCGAGCTTATGCGACTTGCCGTTGAAGAAGAGCATATTTTCGGTCGCCTGCGAGGTGTCGCCGAAGCCGTAGCCGATATTGAAGCCGAAGGTGTCGCCCGAGGGAAGCCTTGTTTGGGCGCTGCCCCAATACCAGGTGTTGTCGTAAGTCCAGACGCCTCTGCCCCAGTCCAGCGTGCCCAGCGAATCGGCGGGGTCGAACTTAAAGAGGCGGTCGCCCATCTTAAAACTCCCTTCGGCGCGCATGCAGTTGATTTTGGCGTTGAAATAGAAGTGATAGGGCTTTTTAAATGGCGTCGCTATCACCATATATTCCTCGGGGAATTCCGTCAGCGTGACATCGAAGCGGAGGTCCTCTTTATTTTTGCCGAAGCCGATATATTCGCCGATAAGGCGGCGCGTCTTGCCGTCGTTTCTAAACTCCATCCACGTCATGTCGTTGCGCCACATGACGTCGCCCGACTCGGGTGTCGAGGGAAACATCATGCGCCCCATCGGGAATAAGTTGACCTTGGTCTTGGTAATTTCGAATGGTTGTTTATAGTCGATTACGGAGGCGCTGATGGCGCCGATAAAGCCGTTGTCGGCAAGCGTCAGGGCAAGCGCGAATTCTTTATTTGTGATGATGTAGTAGTCCCACTCCTTGATTCTTATCGGCTTTGCCTTGATGTCGTCGCGGCTATATTCCCAAACCATATTCTTGGCATAGCCGGGCTCGGCGATAAGACCGTCCTTAAACAGCTTTTGCTTAACAGTCACCTGATGCTGATTAGACATAATTTCCTCCCAAATACAATACTTATAATTTAGTATTATAAAGTAAACGAATGTAAAAATCAAGACAGATTTTAAGAATCAATGGACAAAAAAGACGATTGCGGCCGAGGCGATAAGGCCGGAAAGCAAAGGGATGGCGGGAAATTTTCCGCCGTTTTCCTTGACCGCGCCCGGGATAATTTCAACGAAGATGACGAAGAGCAGCCCGCCCGCGGCAACGCCGATGGAAATGCCCGAGGCTATCTCCGACACCGCGCCGATGTAGGCGCCTATAACGGCGCCCAGCGCCGTAGTCGCGCCCGCGGCCGCCGCAAGCAGCGCGGCCGCCCAGCGCTTCATGCCGCCGCCCGTGAGCGCGGCGGAAACCGCCATGCCTGCCGGCACGTTGTGAACGGCGGCGACGACGGCAAGAAGAATGGCGGTAAATGCGCTAACCACGCCCGAAGAGCCGATTGCCATGCCCTCGGGAATGTTGTGGAGAGTGAGCGCGAGAAGCATCAAAATTCCCGTCCGCATAAGTGAGTTCATTCGCCCGCACTCGCTGCATTCGCCCGCTTCCCCGCCCAAGGGCGCCTCGGCGGTTTCGCCGTGAGAATGCCCGCAGTCGCAAGTCTCCTCGTGGCCAGAGTGGTCGTGGTCATCATGCTCGGCGTGAATATGGATATGCCCGCGGCCGCGCGTCTTGCTCAAAATGCTATCGACGATTTTATCTATTAGAAGAATGCCGAAGACGCCCGCGATAAGCGCAATCAGCGCGAACACCACACCCGAATAATCGAAAAGCGGAGTTTCCGACAGCTCGACGGCCTCGGGAACAAGCTCGAAGAACACTACGCCGGCCATGATGCCGGCGGCGAAAGTCAAGACAAGCGAAATATTGCGCCCGCCCTTGCGGCCGAACACTCCGCCTATTATGCCGCCCGCCCCCATTCCGAGTGTGCCTGCGGCCAAACTAAGTATTAAAGAAAGTATAATATTGTTCATATATTCCCAGCCTGATAACTTTACCATATTTTTACAAAAAATGCAATGTTTTGTCGATTTTTTAAAACTCATATGTTAAAATGAATTATTGCCTCTTTAGCAACGGTTTAATCGCAAAAAAGTAAGGAGAGATTTATGAGCGGGCTTTTCGATATTGAAGAAATCAAGAAAAATCATCAAAAAATGGTGCAGATGGGGCCTAGGCTGACGGGCAGCGCGGCGCATAAGGAATTTATAGAGTCTATAAAGCGCGAGCTCACCGCCATCGGGCTCGAGCCCAAGACCGATACGCTGCACTTTAAACGCTGGGAGCCCGGACGCTGGGCGCTATCTTTTTCGGACGGCGGCAAAAATACAGAGGCCGAAAGCGCGAGCTATTATCCTTACAGCGGTTGCACGCCGCCCGAGGGTGTCACGGCCAAGCTCAAATATTCGGGCAAGCGCGGGCTTTCGGCATTTTTAGGCGTAAGAAATAAAATAGCGGTGGTGTCCATGCCCGTTTTCGAGGCCGGTATAGGGCTTGTCTTTAAAAAGCGCGCGGGCTTCCCCGCCGATTTCGAACCGCCCAAAAAGCAGGGAAGTCCGGTCGTCGCCACCTTCGTCATATCGCCCAATATCGGGCTGGCGCGGTTTATGGGCGCCAAGGGCGTCGTATGCGTCATGCGCGGAATCAGCCGCGACAACGCAAGAAACCAATATCTCCCCTTCATTAAGCGCTACGCCGGCATACCCGCGCTTTGGGTCGACGAAGAGGAGGGCGCAAAAATCATCGAGGCGGCCAAGCGGCGCGAGGAGGCGACATTGACGCTCGATGCCTCGGTTTATGAGAACGCCGACACCGAGACCGTTTACGCCGTGCTGCCGGGTAAAGACCCAAAGAAAACGATAATCATAAACACCCACACCGATGGCTCCAACGCATTTGAGGAGAACGCGCCGATTGCCCTGCTTTCGCTCGCCCGCTATTTCGCCGCCAAACCCGTTGAGGAGCGCGAGCATACCTTGGTATTTTCTTTCATCACCGGCCACTTCCAGCTTCACCAGTTCGGCAGCGGACTGTTTCAGGCGACCGGCAAGTTCCTGCGGCGCCATCCCGAGCTTTGGAACGGCAAAAACGGCGGCGCTCTCGCGACGGCGGGCGTGGCTTTAGAGCACCTCGGCTGCACCGAGTGGCGCGATACTCCCGATAAAAAGCAATTTGTTCAGGTCTCCGAAATCGATCCCGAGCTCGTCTATACCTCCAACCAAAAGATGGCGGAAATCTACCTCGACGCCATAAAGGATAGGACGCAGACCAAGACGCTCGTGCTCCGTCCCAAGAATATGGTTCACTTCGGCGAGGGCCAGCCCATCTGGAAGGTGGGAATTCCCTCAATCGCGCTCTGCCCCGGTCCCGACTATCTATGCAACAACGCGCCCTCGGGCTATATCGAAAAGACCAATTACACCCTCTTTTCCGAGCAAATCGAAACCTTCAAGCGCGTCATCGAAACACTCGATAAAAAATCGCGCGCCGAACTCGGCAAGAGCGACGGCTCGGCCTTCGGCTTTAAGTTTTGAAATCAAGAAATATGCGTAATTGCCAAGTTAGACTGAGTCGAAAGACTTTATATCATGTCTGGAACGCAAAATGCAAATTTAGTGCAAAAACGCAAATTACTTTTTAGCGCGATCGAGAGCCGAAAAAAAACGAGCTAGAAAGCAAAGTTAAAAAACCCCGCTTGGTATAAAGCGGGGTTTTTGTTTGAGCGCCCACGCTTTCGGGAATGGCGCGGGTTTTAATTTTGGTTGCGTTTGTGCTTTACCGGCGATATAATAAATTTGACTGTTAGGGTTTTTTATCTTTTTACTTAGGAGAAATTATGGCCAGGGGACGCAAAATTTTATTGAGTATCGCCCTTTTTTCAGTTGCCGTAATTTTGGTTTTTTCAATATTTTTCACGGACGCTCGGAATATCGCAAAAGCGGAATCACCCGTTCTTAGTATTCAAGTCGAGGATGATAAATATTATGCCGTCTGGACGCCCAAATCGTCTATCGCGGTTTATAAGCTTTCGGTAGACGGCGTTATGATTGAGGCGTGCGCGTCGTGCAGAGTGGCGATAACCGCGCTTTTACAGGTTCCTAAAACTTACGTCATTTCGGTTTTGGCAAAAGAAAGCGGTGAGGCCGATTTTTCGCCCTATCTTTCGATAAACTACGATTTTGTAAAAAAGCTTGCCATGCCCGAAAATCTCAGGCTTTCGGACGGTTTTTTAGTTTGGAACAATCAAGCGGAGGCGGCGGGCTATGAAATATCGGTGTCCGTCGAAAGTTCGGCGCTCGGGACGGTCAAATTTTTTGCGGCCGAGCCGTCCTTAAGGCTAAGCTTTTCGGAGCGCGCCCGCTATAAAATTTCCGTAAAAGCGCTCGGCGGCTCCAAATATTATGAGGATTCCGAAGAAGCGCTTCTATTTTTCGATTTTCTTCCGAGCTTGGATGCTCCCAAAAACCTCAATCTTTGTCTTGTTTCGGGAGCGGTATACTTGAGCTGGTCGGCGGTCGCTAACGCCGACGGTTATGCGGTTTCTTGGCAGAATTCCGTCGAAAGCTTCAACCTCACGACCGAAAATCACTATGTAAACCTTTCCGAATCCGCTTTTTCGTCGCAAAAAATTTTGGTCATCGCGAAAAATTTCAATGGCATTTTTGCCGATTCCGCTCCCGCCGAGCTTTTAATTCCCGATGGTTTTGACGCCTCAACGCTTTTAAATTCCGAACATACCGCAAGCGGCAATATTGGCTTGAAAAACCTTGACAGCCCAAATTTTTCAGCCGGTTTAGGCGCGGATGCGTCATCGCAATTTGACGCCGGCAAGCAAACAGGCGGCCGCGACGTCAGCTGTGCGCTTTTATTTCTCTTTCTTCCGGTAGCGGCGGCCGCCGTTTTATCGGCTTTATGTGTGGCGCGAAGGCAGAGGGGGCGGCTATGAAAAAGCTCGTCCTAAAATTAATGCTTGCCGCGCTGGTTTTGGCGGTTTTCATTTTGGCGGCGGCGTCCTGCCAAGCGGAGGACGGCGGTGAGGACTTTCTTGATAAGACGGTAACGGTATCGGGCAGAGTGAGCTGTGAAGACGAAGGCCTTTCGGGCGTTTCGGTTTTTGTCGACGGCAGTTTTGCCGCTGCAACCGACCTGGACGGGCATTTCTTGCTCAACGGCATCCCCTGCCCGTCAACGCTTACTTTCGGTAAAGAAGGCTACGATATCCCGAAATACGACGTATTCGGCGACGCCGCCGATATAGTCATAGCCGCAACAAAGAGCGAAGAGGCCGACGACATTAAGTATACCGTCACGATAGCGGTGCCGGACGGCGGCAAAATACTTTTTGACGGCGCCGAGTTTTGCGGTGAAATCGAGCTTTTGGCGAGCGGCGCCTTGCTCGCCGCCGAGATAACGCTTACCGCCGTTCCCGATCTTGGTTACCGCTTTTCGCATTGGACAATGAGCGGCGCGCAAGTTTCTGAAAACGCCGAATATACCTTTATTATCGTTAAAAATACCGAAATTGCGGCATACTTCGAGGCGGAGGGCGTGACCGAAGAGCCGCCCGAAGTTGTTGTTCAAGCCTCGGGCACGCGCGTTATTTGGCAAACTCCTGAGGGAGCTTTAGGCCTTACACTCTATTTAGACGGCCAAGCCTACCTAGGCGCGGCGTCGGGCTTCGATATCGCGGATTATGCGGATTGCGACGGCGAACACCAAGTCTATTTGGTCGTTTGCGGGCTTTTGCCTTCGGGCGCCAAATACAGCATCACATCAAACATCGTGACAATTTTTTATGACCGTCCCCTGCCGCCGCCCCTTCCCCTCGGGCTGTTTATCGGCGACGACGGCGTTTACGTGTATTTCTTCGAGTCCGCTTCTTATGCCGAAATTTCTCTGATTATTGACGGCGAAGATTATGCCATCGAGCGCGATGCTCTTATTTCTCAAGACGACGGCTCTTTCAAATTTAAAATCCCGGGCGAACTCCTAAGTGCGGCGGGCGAGCACCGCATATCGCTTAAACACGTTTTGGAAAGCCGCGAGTCCGAGAATTCGGCGGAAATGACCTATTGCACCTATCTTGACATCACCCAAACATTTTCGCTTGCCGTGGACGGCGCGTTTTTAAGCTGGGACGAAATAGTGGGCGCCGTCTACTCGGTATCTTTAAACGGCATCATAATCGCAACCGACCTTACCGACAACTCTTTTGACATTTCATTCTTCGTCGTTTCGGGTCAAACCTACACCGTTAAGGTCACCGCCTGCAAAGAATACCATTACTCCCTCTCTGCAACCTTAACCCTAACTTACCCCCATTAAATCCTTGTCAAACCCCGAAATAAGCCCGCACGAGCTTTATAAGCGGAACGCCGAGCAATTTAATGATAGGGGTTTTGTTAACATAATTCCAAATCAGCGAAATTAAGATATGGGATGGGAATGTAGGCTCGAAATTACCCCATTGATGACTGGCATTCAATGGGAACCCCGAAATAAGCCCGCACGAACTTTATCGAGGTCCCCGTCAGATGAAAACATCTGGTGGGGAGAAAATAAGTGGCTGTTTCGCGAGCAGGCAGCAAACGCCGCAGACCGCCCAAAGATAAATTTCGCATTTTATATTATACAAAGTATAATATAAGGTAAAAAATATCGTGGAACAAAGACTAAAAAAACGCGCCGCAGAAGCGCGTTTTTCGCTATAAGAAAGTTAAAAATTCCGCTGAAGAAATGCGCCGATTAAATCGCAGTCAATGCAAAAACTTGGTTTCCGACGAGCAATGACTGCATATTTTATTAGCCGAACTCGTGCAGGTAGGGCAATACGCATTGCCGCACATAGGACATTTTGAGGCGCTTTCAGGATCAATTGGGCTTCCGCAACCAGCGCAAACAGTCATCATATGCTTTCCTTTCAAAAAAAATGCCTCCAAAAATATCTTAAAATAAGCATGTCCAAACGGCCATTTTTATATTCATGAATAAGCTTAAAATTCATTAAAAAAACATGCTCTTAAATTACACGAAGAAAGCTCTATATTTTTTGCTGTGAAAAAACACGAAGAAAGAAATTTTTTATTTTTCCACATTTCCACTTCCCATAACTCCCTAAAATGGTAGCGGATTTTCAAGTGTTTTTCCTATGTTTAACCTACTTTTGTGCGGCTTGTCCCTATTTTGTCCTAAAAAGCGCGAAAAATAAAATTTGCGATGTTTCGCGTGAAACAATTTGTCCCCAAAATAGTTCCACGTGGAACATATAAATATTCTACAAAAAATAGAGATTTTCAAGCCGCTTTCGAGGTTTATTACACGCGCGCAAGAGACCTGGGACGCCGGAAGGTTAGCGCGTCTTAATTTACCTTTGGCGAGGCATTGGAAGAAGACCGGATTGCACGAGAAAATGGGCCTGTATCGCCCTGCACACAAGGCAAATAAACGCAATCGCGGCCTATTTAACTGCAATTATAATCATTTTAGCCATTTAGGGGGCAAAGAGGCGTAATTTGTTCGCTACTGCAACCACAAGAGTGCATTAAATCGTCCTTTCGGGACGAAATTAGTTAAGTAAGGTCGTCATGGCGCAAGGCGGGCAGGCAAAAGCCCTATTTAAGAGTAATCCGGAGCGCTAAATCCGCTCGGAGCAAAAGGGGTGGTTGCCGGACTCGATTAGGCGGAAAGGCCGCCCTTTTATCATCGAACGGGGCTTTTGTGTGGATATGAGTGTTTTTGGCGTTTTGCCGCAAAGACGACCTCGGGCGAGCTTATCCTCGGCGAACCCTCACGCATTCGGGAAAGCAGGCGGCTTTTTTATGCGAGCTCGGGCTTTTTGCGGCGACGCGCGGCGTTTTTAGCCACGGTCCGACGCGCTGCGACCCATAAAACAAAAAATGCACTGTTTTTATCCTAAAAGCGCCAGAAAGTCACGATAATATGGGCGTTTTTCTACAAATTGTTCCACGTGAAACACGGCAAGTAATTTGCGAAAATATGTCGAAAATTACCGCGATTTTTGTTTGTGTTGTGAATCCGGGTTCGCGACGGAGTTCCCGTGGCTCGCGGTTGAATGATTTGTAGCGGGCTTAGTGAATTAAAAAATAGGTATTGAGCATTCCGGTTTTTAGAATGAGGGTATAGATTAGCCGAGTGCGTGTCAATTGTTCGTTTAACGGTGATTTTGCTCGCAAGGTAAACTCGGCGCGTCGTCACAATTATTCCGCTCGATATATAGCGCGCGGCGTGGTTCGGCTCCTCGGCGCGGAACGCTAATGCGAGTTTCAAGGGTATGCTGCTGTTAAGGAGTCTGCTTTTGCGGACGCGAACGCTTACGCGAGTCTATTTATGCTTCGTGCATTTGAGAACAGGCCGCTTAACGAGCGGCAAATATGTGGCGTCCGATTTAAACTGCAAGGAAAGCTTAAAAAGGGAATTTACGGCAGGGGGACAAATTGATAGACGGCAAGGCCGACGAGGCCGGCGCCTAAAATTATGAAAACGGGATTGACCTTTTTGAACAGCCGAAGCGCTATTAGCCCCGCGACAAACAGCCCGACCGAAGCATAGTTGAAGTTTTTAAAGCTTAGCGCTTTTAAGTTGTTGGTGCCGAAAAACGCCAAGAGCAGAATTGAAAGACCGGCCGCAGCGACAAATGCTACCACGGCAGGCTTCATGGTGTCGACTACGATGCGGACGCCTTTTAAGTTTTTATAGCGATAGAACAGAAAGGCTAGAAGCAAGACAATTACAAATGCGGGCAAAATGTAGGCGAAAGTTGAAATGATAGCCCCTAAAATTCCGCCTATTTGCATGCCCGAGAAAGTCGCGGCGTTGAGCCCGATTGGGCCGGGCGTCATTTCGGCTATCGTCACAATGTCGGCGTATTCCGAAAGAGTGAGCCAGCCATAGATGTCGACCGTCTGCTGCTGCACAAGCAGTAGCGAAGACAGCCCGCCTCCGAAGCTCATGATTCCTATTTGGAAAAACGCCCAAAACAATTTTAGATATATCATTTTTTGCCGCTAAGTCCGTTTTCTGCTTTTTTAGAAAAGACCTATTTTGTTAATATAATACTTATTTTTTAATACCGCTATTCGATAGCGTCTTATGCTTTCCGCACCGCGCGCGGCAATCCGGATTGCAAGGTTTCGGCTATTTACGAAGCAACTATAAACCTAGAGGCTTGCTTAATAGCCGGCATAATCCGTTTGCTTTGCGCCTTATGGGAGTTTTGCAGCTCCGTTTGCGGTTTTTAAATGCTTGGTCTTTTTTGCGCTAATTCGTAACTTTTGCGAACTTCTGTATTTTCGTGCTAGCGCGCTTTTTGTTGATATTTTAAGTTTTCTACTGCTTTACATCGGCCTAAGGCGTTGCGCTTTGCGCCGGGGCATATATAGTTCTTCTCAAAGTCATTTTGTTCCCGAGCCGTCACTCGGAGTTTTTTAGTTTTCGTCGCTATCTTCGGTTTCAGAAGTTTTTAAGTCAATAGCGCAATCCGAACAGGCTTGATTTTGGCAAGCCGCTTCGCTCTCGTTGATTTTATCCGCATTTTCCGAGTCGGCTTTTTGAAGATTTTCGCAAGCCGGATTTTCGATGTTCTCTGAAATTTCAGCGGTTTTGGCGCCGATTTCGGCGTTTTCGGCGGTTTCTCCCTTTAAATCGGGCGCTTCTTCGCCGTCGGCAGCTTGTGCGTTCTGAGCTTTTTCTGCGTTTTTCGGCTTTTTTGATTTTATCAGAGTAATGATAATGCCGAGGGCGACACAGCCTAAGATGATGAAGCCGACGTGAACCTTGAATGCAACGATAATTGCAAACGAAATAAGCATGACTGCAAGCGAAATATAGCTTTTCTTTTTGAGAATTGCTGCCGACATATCTATGACTACGCTCACTATGACGGCGGCTATTCCGGCCTGAATGCCCAGCATTAAAGCGTCCATCACCTTGCTGTCGCGGACCAGCCTGTATATCAGCGATACCGCGACAATAATGACGAAGGGCGGAAGCGCGGTTGCGAATACCGCCGTCAGCGCGCCCCAAATTCCCGCCAAGCGATAGCCGACAAGAATGGAGCAGTTGATTGCCATAGCGCCGGGCGCCGATTGCGCGACCGCCAGAATATCGAGCATCTCGTCTTCGCCAATCCATTTGAGTTTTTCGACAAATTTTTTCTTAATGAGGGAAATGATGACATAGCCGCCGCCCAAAGTCAACGCCGAAATCAGGGCCGTTTCGTAAAAAAGCCGCCAGAGCAGTTTGAGCTTGGATTTTTTCAACGCCTCGTCCATAGAAAACCCTAATGTATTTATTATACGTCTAAATTCGACATTTGTCACGCCCAAATGTATTTATATGTATTTTACTATTATGTAAACATTATGTTTTAGGCGTTTTTGATTGGATTTATAAAGTTATATTTTCTTTATAAAAATATAAGCCGCCCGAAGCGGCGGCTAAAATATGATATTTGGACGGGGTCGAGTTAGCTTTTGCCCGAAATCGGCTTAATCGTCCGCTTTGAGGATGGGTGTGCGGGCGGCGCGGACTTCGTCGGGGCGGGAAATCGGCGCGCTCAAGGGAACGTGGTGGAACTTTTCGGAGTCTGTCTCGGCCTCGCGGAGAATGGACAGGATTTTGCCCGCGGCGGCGCTCAGCGTCTCTTTGGATTCCGTTTCCGTCGGCTCGAACATGAGCGCTTCCTTTACGATGAGGGGGAAATACATGGTGGGCGGATGGATGCCGATATCAATCATGGCTTTGGCAACGTCAAGCGCCGACACTCCCGTTTTGGCCTTGAAGCTCTCTAGGCTCGCCACGAACTCGTGCATGCAATATCTTTTCGGCAGATAGTCGATTTCGGAAAGCTTGGATTTTAGGTAGTTCGCGTTGAGCACG
Organism: Eubacteriales bacterium; assembly: GCA_035449045.1. Lineage (GTDB taxonomy): Bacteria > Bacillota > Clostridia > Christensenellales > CAG-917 > DAOTKC01. Next base: position 41,691 of record DAOTKC010000004.1, on the reverse strand, counting down.
GCGAGCTCGGACGCCTGCTTCAAGCCGTCGCCGCCCAGCGAAAGAATATAGGAATAGGCCTTGACCATGACGAGGAAATTGCCGAAAAAGCACTTCATTCTGCCGATAGTTTTCTTTGGCGCGGCAAAGCGGTATTTTCCGCCTTCCTTTATAACCACGGGCGAGGGCAGAAACTCGGCTAATGCGGCCTTGCAGCCCACCGGACCGGAGCCCGGCCCGCCGCCGCCGTGAGGCGTCGCAAAGGTCTTGTGAAGGTTGAGGTGGACGACGTCAAAGCCCATATCGCCGGGACGCGCCACGCCCATAATAGCATTTAAGTTTGCGCCGTCGTAGTAGAGCAGGCCGCCCGCGCCGTGCACAATTTCCTCGATTTTTTTAATGTTTTTCTCGAACATGCCGAGCGTGTTGGGGTTGGTGAGCATAAGACCGGCAATACCGCCTTCCGCGGCAGCGGCCTCAAGCGCCGCAAGGTCGACGCCGCCGTCCGAGTAAGAGGGAATGTTGACGACCGAAAGGCCGGCAAGCGCGGCGCTTGCGGGATTGGTGCCGTGCGCCGAGTCGGGGCAGAGGATTTTGACGCGGTCAAAGTCGCCGCGCGACTCGTGATAGGCCTTGATTATCTTAAGGCCGGTCAGCTCGCCGTGCGCGCCCGCCGCGGGCGTAAGCGCAAAGGCGTCCATGCCGGTGATTTCGCCAAGGCTTTTTCCTAAGCGATACATAAGCTCGGCCGCGCCCTGAACGTCTTCAACGTCCTGAAGCGGATGGACTGCGGTAAAGCCGGGCAGTGCCGCCGCCGCCTCGCCGAGCTTGGGGTTGTATTTCATGGTGCAGCTTCCCAAGGGATAAAACCCGTTGTCGACTCCGAAGGCGCGCCTGGAGAGCTCGGTGTAGTGGCGGACTAAATCGACCTCGGCCATTTCGGGAAGCTCGGGCGTAGACTCGCTCAAAAATTTATCGTCGAGCTTATACTCGGCAAGTGCGGAGGCTCCGATATAATCGGTGCGCCGTCCTTTTACGCTTTTTTCAAATATCGTTTCCATTTTTTACCTATTTTTTCCAAAGGTTCGCTTATGTTGCGGATTGATTCACAGAGCTTTTTTGGATATGGCGGATTTGATGACCGATACCGCTTTGTCGATGTCGGCCTTGGTGAGTTTTTCGGTGGCGCACCACAAAATTTTTGAGGGCGTGACGGGCAGGCCGCCTAAAATGCCGCGCCGCTTTAAGGCGTCGGACACCGCTTGCGAATCATAGTCGGACTCCGTCAAAAACTCGTTGAAAAACTCGCCGCCGTAAACCGCTTTAAAGCCTATTTCGGACAAACGGTCTTTTAAATAGTGGGCGTTTGTGACCGACCTTTGCGCTACCGCCTTCAGTCCTTCCGCGCCCAGCGCCGAGACGTAAGTTGCGGCGGTCAGCGCGCAATGCGCCTGATTGGAGCAGATGTTGGAGGACGCCTTTTCGCGGCGGATATGCTGTTCGCGCGCCTGAAGCGTCAAAACAAATGCGCGTTTTCCCTCGCGGTCGACGGTTTCGCCGACAATTCTTCCGGGAAGCTTTCTGATGAGCGGCTTTTTGGCCGCCATAAAACCGAGATAGGGCCCGCCGAAGGAGAGCGGCATGCCCAAAGGCTGTCCCTCGCCGACGGCGATGTCGGCGCCGCAGTCGCCCGCGCGCTTAAGCAGCCCCGCCGTAATGGGATAGACGCCCGCAATCAGCTTGGCGCCCGCCGCGTGAGCCAAATCCGCGGCTTTTTCTATGTCCTCGATAAGCCCGAAATAGTTGGGCTGTTCGATGTAGAGAGCGGCGTAATCCTCGCTTAAAACCGCTTTCGCGGCCTCGATATCGAGCTTGCCGGCTTTTTCGGGGGCGGCAACTATCTCCATATCGGTAAGATACGTCCTTAAAACCTCTAAGACCTGCGGCTTGACGTTGGGCGCGACCAAAAGCTTGTTTTTTGACTTTTCACGCGTCATCAGCGCCGCTTCGGCCGCCGCCGTGCCGCCGTCGTAGTGAGAGGCGTTGGACGCGTCCATCGCGGTAAGCCGGCAGATTATGGTTTGATATTCGAATATCGACTGGAGTATGCCTTGAGAAAGCTCGGCCTGGTAGGGCGTGTAGGCGGTGACGAACTCCGAGCGCGACGTGAGGGCTTTTACGACGGGCGGGATATAGTGGTCGTAGGCGCCGGCGCCGCGAAGAACGATATCAAAGCGTTTGTTCTTTTGGGACAGTCGGACAAGCTCGCGCTCGGCGTCCGCCTCGGCGATGCCGTCGGCAAGCTTAAGCTTTTTTGCGCGCAAATCCTTGGGGATATCGGCGTAAAGTCTCTTTATCGAGGGCGCGCCGATTTCTTTGAGCATCGCCTCGACGTCCTCTTTGGTGTGAGGTGTGTAACGCATAGTTTATTCCTTTTCCATGGCGTCGTATTCGGCCTCGCTAACGAGCGCGCCGATTTTGGTGTAGTCGACCTTGATAAACCAAGCCTCGCCTGCCGCGGCGTTGACGGCGGCGGGATTGTCGATAAGCTCGTCGTTGACTTCGGCGATAACGCCTTCGACGGGACTGTATATTTCGGAAACCGCCTTGACGGATTCGACCTCGGCGAAGGGCGTGCCGACCTTGACGGTGTCGCCGACCTCGGGAAGGGATACGAAGACGATGTCGCCCAGCTCTTTGACGGCGTATGCCGAAATGCCGATGGTGGCGACGGTTTTTTCAAAGCTTGCCCACTCGTGGGTCTTTTGATAGAATTTTTCCATTTTTTCCTCCTGGAGTTTCCTTATCTTGGCGGTTGCCCGCTTTTTAGCCTTGTTATTGATAGTTAATAGCTAGGTTTGCCACAACTTACGCTTTCTTATAAAACGGCATGGGAACGAACTCGGCGGCCAGCATCTTTCCCCGAACGTCGATAAACACGCGGTCGAACGCGTAGTCCGCCTTGATTCTCGCCATGGCGTAGGCGCCGCCCACGGTGGGGCAGGGCATTCCCGAGGTCGTAAAACCTATTTTTTGACCGTCTTCGCCGTAAACGTCGGCGTGCTCTCTAGCGATTCCGCGGTCGACAAGCTTAAGCCCGCGGCGGCAATATGCCGGCGGATTGTTTAAAATCGCCTCGCGCCCGATAAATTCCTCGTCGGACTTTATGAACATATCGAGTCCCACTTCGTTTGCCTTTATCTCGGCAGAAAGCTCGTGGCCGTAGAGCGGCATCGAGCTCTCGAAGCGGAGGGTATCGCGCGCACCAAGCCCGCAGGGTTCGATTCCTATCTCGCTGCCCGCTTCCATCAGTTTCTCGTAGATTTCGGCGGTATCGGCGGCATCGCAGTAGATTTCATACCCGTCTTCGCCGGTATAGCCTGTCGTGGAGACAAGGCATTTTTTGCCGAAGACCACGACGTCACGCGCAAAATAATAGCGTTTTTTAGGGATAAGCGTCATATCGGCGGTCTTTGCCATTACTTTTTCGGCAAGCGGACCTTGGACGGCAATCTGCCCGATTTTATCCGATAAATCGGTGGCTACGGCGTCCCCCGAGATGTTTTCGGTTATCCACGCGAAGTCCTTATCCTTGTTGGCGGCGTTGACGATTAAAAAATATTCCTCGTCGGAGAATTTATAGATGAGAAGGTCGTCGACTATGCCGCCGTCGGGGTAGCACATAAGCGTATAGCGGCATTGACCCACCTTAATCGTTGACACCTTGTTGGTGACCAGCCGCCTCAGCGCGGCCGCCGCCTCTTTGCCTGAAATCAAAATCTCGCCCATGTGCGAAACGTCAAACAGCCCGACGCCGCATCGAACGGCGTTATGCTCGAAAATGATGCCCTTTTGATAGTTGACCGGCAAAAGATAGCCGCCGAACTCGACTATTTTTCCGCCGAGCTTTTCGTGCGTTTCGTAGAGCGGAGTTTTTAGCGCCATATTTTTTTCCCTTATCCTTTTGGTTGTTTATTAAGGTAAACTTACTATCTATTTTAATATGAAATGCTGTGTTTTTGTCTTGTTTTTTTAATTTTGCTATTTTATCGGGCGAGCTCGCTTATCTGTTTCAGCGTTTTGCGTTTTAGCTTTTTCTTCGGCAAATGGTTTAAACGCTCTTTTCAAGCGCCGCTTGGGCGGCTTCGCGGACGGCTTCCGACACCGAGGGGTGGGGATAGACCGTTTTTGCGAGCTCCTTTGCCGTAAGTCCGTTTACCGCCGCCGCGGCAAGGCCGTAGATGAGTTCGGATGCAAATGGCGCCATGATTGTCGCGCCCAAAAGCTTCAAGCTCGCGGGCTCGAAAGCAAGTTTTACAAACCCTTCGGCGGCGTCTTGGATTTGAGCGCGGCCGTTTCCGCCTAAAATGCTCTTTGCTATTATCGCCTCACCCGCCGCAAAATTAGTGCGTCCCACCGATGCGATTTCGGGCGAGGTGTAGACGCAGGAAGGAATAAAGGCGAGGTCGTATGCGGGGGGAATATCCAAAATGTCGCAAACCGCGTTCACCGCTTGCGCCTCGGCAAAATGGGCAAGCTTGACGGCCGCCGCGGCATCGCCCACGGCGTAGACATTTTCAACCTCGGTGCGGCCGCAGATATCGGCCTTAAGCGCGGTATCGGAACTAAAGCCGGCGCTTTGAAGGTTTAAGCTCTTTACTTCGGCGACGCGCCCCACGCTGACGACGACGGCGCCGAAAACTTCGGAAATAATGCCGCCCGCGGTTTCGATTTCGACCGAAAGCCGATTAGCTTCGATTTTCTCTATTTTTCTCACCTTGGCCGCCGTCAGCACGGTGATGCCGCGCTTTTTGAAAATCAGCGCCATGCGCTGCGACACCTCGCGGTCGAAGGTGTTCAAAATATTTGCTTCCGCTTCGGCAATCGTCACTTTTTTGCCGCCGGCGTTGAAATAGCTTGCGAACTCGGCGCCGATTACGCCGCCGCCGATAATTAAAATTTTGTCGGCATCAACGGGGGTTTTGAGCACTTCGTCGGAGGTCAGGGCGTGCTCTATGCCCGAAATGGGAAGCTTCGCCGGCCGCGAGCCCGTCGCGATTACGAAATTGTTTGACTCTATGGTTTCGATTTTTCCGTCAGATAAAGCTATCTTTAAAGTGTTTTTGTCGATAAAAGAGGCTTCGCCGGTCCGGCAAATTATTTTGTTTTTTGAAAGCCTTGCCGAAAGCCCTTCGCGAAGTTTAAGAATGAGCGCGTCCTTTTTTTGATATGCCGCTTGCTCGAAAAAAATTTCGGAGCTAAGAAATCCCGCCGCCTTGGCGTCGGCAAATATATCGGCCGATTTCAAAAGCGCTTTGGTGGGAATGCAGCCGCGGTTTAAGCAGGTTCCGCCGAGCTCGCCTCTCTCCACGACGGCGACCTTTTGCCCTTCTGCCGCCGCCTTTATAGCGCCCGCCGTTCCCGCAGGCCCGCCGCCGATAAACGTAATATCAAACACTTTCAATCTCCTTTCGCGCCTTAACGAATAGTTCAATGAGCTCAAGCGCGCAGGTCTTTTCGCTTTCAAAAAGCCCTTCCGTGCCGGACGTTATTTTTATGATTTCTTCCAAATCGATGGTTTTTTCGGTGCTTTTTAACGATAAAATCGCTTTTTCGGCAAAATCCACCGCTCTCGGAAACAGGCCGTCGGTCGCGAAGGCTACCGTTTTTCCGTCGGAATAAAGGCCGGCCAAACCCCAAGAATATGTTTCGCTCGCGATTTTTTTCATCTCGCCGAATCTGCCGAAAAGCCATTTTTTGCTTTCAAACTTTCGGCGCCACTCTTGGGTTTCGGGGCGAGCGGCGATTTCTTGAAAACTAAGTTTTTTAACTTTTTCCGCGCCCGAAAACACTTTTATGAGTTCCTCGGCAATATTGTTCGGCGTGATTTCGGCGTTGAGCTCGGCAAGGTTGACTATTCTGCTTTTGACCGATTCGACGCCGCGTTTTTTTAGCTTGGCGGCGTCGACCGTCAGATAGCGCGCAAGTTTTACAGCGTCCGTATTAATGAGGAGCGTGCCGTGATGAAGGGAGGCGTGTTTAAGGTGTAAAAATGCGTTGCCCGAAAATTTTCTGCCGTCCGCCGCGATGTCGTTTCTGCCCGTCGGGCTCGCCTCTATCCCAAACGCGCAAACCGCGGCGCAAATCAACTTAAACTGCGCATCCAAGTCGTAGCAATCCTTGCCCGCTATAAATGAAAAATTCAAGTTTCCTTGGTCGTGATAGACGGCGCCTCCGCCGGTGCGGCGGCGGGCGAGATAGCCCTCCTCGGCGCTGAGAAGGTTGACATCGAGCTCAAAATAAGGGTCCTGATTTTTGCCTATAACGACGGTTCTTTCGTTTTGCCAGAGATAAAGTATGATTTCAGAGGGAAGGACGGCGTCTAAAAGGGCGCTCTCCACCGCAAGATTTAAGTAAGGATTGAGGCTTTCGCCGACTAAGACCTCGCGTTTTTCCACACGGCTATTATATATTTTTTACCGTTATAAGGCAATTGTTTGAGGACGGAAACGCCCTGCAATCTAAAAATTATATTGAGGGTCTAAATTGACTTTTAAGTAAATTTTTGGTAAACTTTGGGAGTATATGAAAACAGCGGGCGAATTTTATAAAGTAAGCGAAAGCCGTTTTATCTCGGACGCCGAGGCGGCGGGCTTTTCTGACGCAAAGGCGGCCTATCAGAAAATTGTTTTGCCCAAGCGCGCCACGCGCGGCTCGGCGGGCTACGATTTTTTTCTGCCCTTTCATTTAGAGCTTAAAGCGGGTGACTCGGTCATTGTGCCGACGGGCGTCTGCGCCAAAATCAATGACGGCTTCGCGCTTTTCATCTTCCCCAAAAGCGGGCTGGGCTTTAACTTCCGGCTGCAGCTTGACAACACGGTGGGGATAGTTGACACCGATTATTTTTTTGCCGACAACGAAGGCCATATTATGATTAAAATCGGCAACAACTCACGCGAGGGAAAAACGCTCTCTCTTGCCGCAGGTAAGGGATTCGCTCAAGGAGTGTTTTTACCCTTCGGAATAACCGAAAGCGATGATGCCAAAGCGCCCAGAAGGGGCGGCTTCGGAAGCACCGAGGTGTGAAAGGTTTATAAAATTTAAAAAACAAACGAGCGGGGTTTTTATATTTTCGGGAAAAAAGCAAAAAACAAATTTTTTTGGCAAGGTTTATAAAATTTAAAAAGCAAACGAGCGGGATTTTTATATTTTCGGGAAAAAAGCAAAAAACAAATTTTTTTGGCGTCGGGTAAAATAATAAAACTACCAAGGTAGAGGTGAACATGGTTTACGATATAGTGATTGCGGGAGGCGGGCCCGCCGGACTTTCGGCGGCGATTTACGCCGCGAGAGGCGGTCTTAGGACGCTGATTATCGAAAAATACGGGCCGGGCGGTCAGGCCGCGCTCACTTCGGACATTGAAAACTATCCCGGCGTCAAACGGATTGCCGGCGCTTCGCTGGCCGAGACCATGAAGGAGCAGGCAGAGGAGTTCGGCGCCGAGTTTATGTTTGATAACATATTAAACTTTTCGCTCGACGGCGAAAAAAAGATTATTTACACCGAGTTCGGCGGCGAAATCACGGCGCGGGCGGTCATTTTAGCCATGGGCGCCAACCCCAGGCTTTTGGACGTGCCGGGCGAGGCCGAATTCACGGGCAAAGGCGTATCATATTGCGCTACCTGCGACGGCGCTTTCTTCAAAGGCAAGACGGTGGCGGTGGTGGGCGGCGGAAATACCGCGGCGGAAGATGCGCTGTATCTTACCCGATTCGCCAAAAAAGTCTATATAATTCACCGCCGTGACGCCCTTCGCGCCTCGCAAATTTTGGCGGATAGGCTGAAGTCGGCGGGCGTCAAGCCGATTTGGGACAGCGTCGTCACCGCGCTGTTCGGCGAAAACAAACTAAACCGCGCCGAACTGAAAAATTTAAAGACCTCACATCTTTCCGAAATGGAACTGGACGGCATCTTTGTGGCGGTGGGGCGGGTGCCGTCGACGTCGGGTCTTCCCTCCTCGATTTTGGGCGAAGGCGGCTACATTGCGGCGGACGCCGAAATGAAAACCCAAATTGCGGGCGTTTTTGCGGCGGGCGATATCGTGGTAAAGCCGCTTAGACAGGTAATCACCGCCGCCGCCGACGGCGCCATTGCCGCGACCTCGGCCGTCCACTACGTTAACCAAATGAAAAATTAGCCTTTGGGGGCTTTTAGTTAAAAAATCCGACAGAGCTCTGTCGGATTTTTTTGTTTTCACTTATTTTGATATCGGGATTGAAGGCTAAAAAGCTATTCGCTTTTGGATTTCACCTTGGCAAGTTTCGCCTTAATTTTCAAATAGAGTTCGGAGAGCCGAAAGAGCTCCCGCTGCCTCTCGGCGGGCGTCATTTTTTCAAACGCTTCGCGGTTTATAAGCTCGCCTATCGGGTTAATGAGCTCGGATTCCCGCGCCAAAATATCGAGAATTTTTCGGTAAAGCTCGCGTTCCATCAAGGGCAACTCGGACATCACACTATCTTTTTGCACCGCTTTGTAGTTGTTTTCCGTGACGCGCTTTTTTGCCTCGGCGGCCATCAGCCTGAGCTTGCCCTTAGGGTGCTTTACATTGCTCATATTCCCTCTCCTAATAAAAATAATAGCAAAAATCCAACGCAAATGTAATAGTCTTGACAAAAATAGTCACAAAAATTTATAAACCGCGCAACGGGCTGCCCATTGAATGGCGCGCGCATTCAATGAGGAAGCCCGAACGATAAACGCTCAACGAAAAACGAAAAACTGTGGATAGCGGCTTTCACCGAACGAAAAACGCTCAACGAAAAACGAAAAACTGCGGATTGCGGCTTTCGCGGAATGAATATGATTAACGAATAATGAATAATGTGGTTGCTTTACCGCTTTATTTGAGAAAAAAATTTTTTTGGCGATTTTGGAGCAAGTCACTCGCGGAAAATATTTTGAATATAATATTCCATCATGGATAAATCTTGTTTATTTGGAACCGATGGAATCCGCGCCGAAGGGCGTCTGCTGCTCTTTGAACACACCGCGCTCAGGCTCGCCCGCGTTTTGGGCGGATATAAGCCGAAGCGCATCGTCGTAGCGAGGGACACCAGAAACACCTCGGAGGAGATTTACGCCGAGCTAATCGAGGGCTTGAGCGAATTTGACCTCGAGATTATTTCGGCGGGGATAATCCCCACACCCGTGCTCGCCTTTTTAGTCAAAAAATTCGAGGCGGACTACGGCGTCATGGTGACGGCGTCCCACAACCCGCCCACCGACAACGGCTTAAAAACGCTGGTTGCCGAAGGCGAAAAGCCGCCCGCCTCGCTGGAGGAGCGCTTCAACGAGCAGATGGAAAACCCCGCGAAAGGCTTAGGCGCCGCTAAGCTTGTTGACCTTCAAGACGCCAAGGCGATTTATTGCGACTATGTTAAAGAGGCGGTCAACGCCTCGTTTTCGGGCATATCAATAACGCTTGACTGCTGTTTCGGCGCTACCGCGGGTTTCGCGGCGGACATCTTTTCCGCCTTGGGCGCCTCCGTCACCGCACTTTGCAACTCTTACGACGGCGATTTGGTCAACGTCTATTCGGGCTCGACGCACCCCGAGTTTTTATCGACAAAGATGACTGACGGCGTCGGCTTCGCCTTCGACGGCGACGGCGACCGCGTGATAGGGATTTATGACGGCAAGCTTCTCGACGGCGACCATTTTCTATATTACATTTCCGACTATCTTCTCTCGCGCGGGCTTCTCAAAAATAACATAGTCGTCGGCACCTCGATGACCAACTCCGCCCTCGAATGCTTTTTATCCCGTCGGGGCGTCAAGCTCCACCGCGCCGACGTCGGCGACAAATACGTGCTCGCCGATATGAAACGCCTGAACGCCGCTCTCGGCGGCGAGAGGAGCGGACACCTCATAATCGGCGACTACGTTGCGACCTGCGACGGCATCATGTCGGCGGCGTGGTTTTTAAAGACGCGGCTTATCACCGACCTTCCCGACTATAAACCCTATCCCGTCACCGAGAAAAACGTTGCCGTCCGCGATAAATACGCCGCGATGTCCAACACTTATTTATTGAAGGAGGTCGAGCGAGCAAAGAAGCTCATGGGCGACGCCGGCTGCGTTTTAGTCAGAGCCAGCGGAACAGAGCCCGTAATCCGAATTATGGTTGAGGGTGACCCCGAAATTGCGGCTCGTATTTTGACAAAACTCACCGATGTATTGCGCGAAATTTAAGGAAAATGCGGCTTTTTTAAACTATAACAAAATTTTTTGCAACTTTTTTAACAAAACTTCTTGACAAACATTTTGGCTAATGTTAAAATTTGCTTGTAATTAAAGATTGATTATATCAGCTCATAATTTTCCCCCTTATCATATTTTGAAGAGGCCGCCCGATGTTCTTATTATTAGGCGGCCTCTTCAATTTCGGGTTATAAATGGCACAGGGCGGTGTTACTGCCCACGCGCAATTTTAGTTTTATTTGGCGCTTGCGCCGCTATCCGCAGGTTTTCGTTTTTTGTTGAGCGTTTATCGTTCGGCGTAAGCCGTTCGGCGTAAGCCGTTCGGCGTAAACCGCTATCCGCAGTTTTTCGTTTTTCGTTGAGCGTTTATCGTTCGGCGTAAGCCGCTATCCGCAGCGCTTTGACAGACGGCGGGATATGGCTTATAATTGAAAGAAGAACAACGTTTGGGAGGAGTTATGAAGACCAGATGGTATAAGGACAGCATTTTTTATCAGATTTACCCGAGAAGCTTTCGCGACAGCAACGGTGACGGCGTCGGCGATATCCGCGGCATCATCGAAAAGCTCGACTACTTAAAGGATCTCGGCGTAACGGCGGTTTGGCTTTCGCCGTGTTATAAATCCCCCAACGACGACAACGGCTACGACATCTCCGACTACCGCGACATAATGGAGGAATTCGGCACGCTGGACGACTGGAAGGAGATGATTGACGGCATGCACAAGCGCGGCATCCGCCTGATTATGGACTTGGTCGTCAACCACACCTCGGACGAGCATTTTTGGTTTCAGGAGTCCAAAAAAAGCAAGGACAACCCCTACCGCGACTACTACATTTGGCGTCCCGGCAGAGGCAAGGACGGTAAAAAGCCGCCCAACAACTGGACTTCGCGCTTTTCGGGGCCGGCGTGGGAATACGACGAGACAACGGGCGAGTGGTATCTCCACTTATTCAGCAAAAAACAGCCCGATTTGAACTGGGACAACCCCAAGGTGCGGCAGGAGGTCGCCGACATCTGCAACTACTGGCTCGACCTCGGCGTCGACGGCTTCCGCTGCGACGTCATAATTTACATATCCAAAACGGAAGGGCTCCCCGATGGCAAGTTCAACCCCATCACCTGCGGCGACGAAAAATTCGTAATCGGGCCGCACTATCACGAATATATCCATGAATTAAATAAAAACAGCTGGTCGAAATACGACATCATGACGGTGGGCGAGGGACAGGGCATCACCGTTAAGGACGCCGAGAGCATGGTCGCCGAAGACCGCGAGGAGCTCGACGCCATCTTCACCTTCGAGCACCAGGAGGCCGACGCTTTCCTCCACGTGGTGCCGCGGAAATTCAAGCTGTCGCGCTTTAAAAAGATTCTTTCGAGCTGGCAGCGCATTCCCGACAACTGCTGGAACTCGCTGTTTTTGGAAAACCACGACTATTCGCGCGTCATTCCGCGCTACGGCAAGCTTGAACACCGAAAGCAGGTCGCCAAGATGCTGGCGGTAGTCATGAACTTTCAAAAGGGCACGCCCTATATCTATCAGGGTCAGGAAATAGGCATGACCAATATCGCCGACTTTAAGCGCGAGGATTACAAGGATATCGTTTCGATTAACGTCTACGACTTCGTCAAAAAACTGTTCCCGCCGCTGCTTCCCGTCGTCAGATGGGCGCTTCAGAAGCGCGCCCGCGACCACGCCAGAACGCCGATGCAATGGAGCGCAGGTAAATACGCCGGTTTTTCCGACGTCGAGCCGTGGATGATGGTGAACCCGAACTATAAGGAGATAAACGTAGAGGAGGCTCAAAAAGACGCCGACTCGGTCTTGAACTTCTATAAAAAGCTCAACCGTTTCAGGCTCGGCAACGAGATAATAAAATGCGGAAGCTATAACGAGTTCTACCCTAAGAGCGATGATATATTCGTCTACACCCGCGAATATCAAGGAAAAGGCTACTTAGTTGCGGCAAGCTTTAGAGACAAGCCGACCGCTTTCGCCTTGCCTGAGGAGCTGAAGAAGAAGGCCTCCGGCTTCAAACTCGTCATGTCGAATTATGATTTGGACGATTCCGAAAAAATCTCCGACAGGTTTTTAAAGCCCTACGAAACGTTCGTTTACGAATATAGCTATAAAGAATAATCAATGTTTTATTGCTGAAACTCTTTAAAAAATGACAAAAAATCCCGCAACGGTGCGGGATTTTTTTTGTGCTTAGTTTTGCGGTTGGTTTTTTGTTGCCCGATTAGGTATGAGCTATAAATTTTTGCGAAAGGCGTTAATAAGCAATTAGAACTTAAAGACAACGGCTTCGTAGGGGCGCAGGCTTACGGGCGCGGGCTCATTTTCGGCGTGAGGATAGTTGCTGATAATAAGCTTGCCCCCGTTTAAGTCAATGCCCTTTGGGGCAACAAAGGGGACGTCGCATGTAGTGAAGTTTATGGCGACCAAAAGCTTTTCACCGAGGTAGTTTCTTTCGTAGACGAACAGCTTTTTACTGAATTTGTTGTGGAGGATAAAGTCGCCGTAAAGCACCGTTTTATTTCCTTTTCGGAACTTTATCAGCTCTTTATAGTAGTTTAAAATGCTGTTTTCGTTGTTTAAGGCGTCTTCGACGTTAACTTTTTTATGGTTGGGGTTAACGCGGAACCACGGTTCGGATTTAGAAAATCCGGCGTATTTACCTGCGCTCCATTGCACCGGCGTTCTGGCGTTGTCGCGGGCGGCGTAGGCGGCCTTTGCCATGACGTTCTCGTGGGAGAAGCCCAGCTTTCTAAAAAGCCGATAGCAGGCGAAGGTGTTGACGTCGGCGTAGTCGGAGAGCTTTTCGCCGCCGATGTTGGTCATGCCGATTTCCTGCCCTTGATAGATGAAGGGAGTACCCGAAAGCAAGAGATACATGGTGGCAAGCGCCTTGGCGCTCAGCGCGCGGTAGGCCTCGTGGTCGCAGCCGTAGCGCGAAACGATGCGCGGCTGGTCATGGTTTTCGATAAACAATGTGTTCCACGCCTTGCCGTAGAGCTTGGTCTGCCAATTATTGAGAACCCTCTTTAATTTTCTGAGGTTGAAGGGGCGCCTCAGCCAGCTGAACAAGAAACAATCCGCCTCCATGTGCTGGAAGCCGAACATCATGTTGAGCTCCTGATTTTCGCCTTCGGATATGAACTTGAGAGCGCGTTTGGGCGTCATCATGGGCGCCTCACCCACCGTCATGGCGCCGTAGCTTGCCCAAACTTCCTTAAATTCTTTCAGGTATTCGTGAAGGTGCGGGCCGTTTGCGTAGTGCTCGATGCCGCGCGCGGCGGGAATGGGAAAGCCGTTGGGCAGGCCTTCACGCTTGCTTATGAAAGTGATGACGTCCTCGCGGAAGCCGTCGACACCCATATCCAGCCAAAAGCGCATGATGTCCTTGACCTCTTCTCGGACCTTGGGGTTGTCCATGTTGAGGTCGGGCTGCTCGACAGCGAAAAGGTGGAGGTAATATTCGCCGCGAACTTCGTCGAATTCCCACGCCTCGCCGGGGAAGGTCGCCGTCCAATTGTTGGGCTTTTTCTTGCCGTCTTTTCCCTTGCCGGGGCGCCAAATATAATAATCCTTATAAGGGTTGTCGTCGCCGCCTTTTCTGCTTTCCAAAAACCAGCGGTGCTTGTTGGATGTGTGGTTAATGACGAGGTCCATTATGACCTTGATTCCGAGTGCGTGCGCAGCGTCCAAAACCGCCTTGAAATCGTCGAGAGTGCCGTATTCGGGCGCGATGTCGCGGTAGTCGGCTATGTCGTAACCGTAGTCGCTTTGCGGCGAAACGTAGAGCGGCGAAAACCAAATGGCGTCGCAGCCCAACTCCTTGATATAGGGAAGCTTTTCCAAAATTCCCTTAAGGTCGCCGATGCCGTCATTGTTGCCGTCTTTGAAGCTTCTCGGCCAAATCTGATAAAAGCAGGCCTCTTTCCACCATTGAACGTTTGATTTCTCCATATCTCTCCGCCTTAAAATTGTTTTAAAAGCATAATCATATTACCACGAGGCACTAAAAAAAACAATATTTTATCGACACTTGTCTAAGTTAAGTTTATTTTACCTGCAAAAAAACAGATTTTTTATTTGGTTTTTAATTCGAAAGACATATAAAAGACGAAAATTTTCTTAAAAAAGGGCTTTTACGGCTTGACAGAACATAAACAGCAATAATATAATGACAGTATTGATATATAAACACATTATATACAAGGAGCCGATATGAAAAAAACTTATAAAGCCGAGCTTTGGGACACCATTCACAAATTTTTCGGCGATTACAACGACCATATGATGCACGCCGTCCTGGAGACCGACGGCAAACTTGATATAGAGCTTTTTAAGCGCGCTTTCGCCGCCGCTACGGAGGTTTTCCCGCTCTTTTTAACTCGTTTTCGGGCGGGGCTTTTTAGGAGCAAGTGGGTGGAAACCGACCTTGCGCCCGAGGACGCCGTTCAAGTCATAGAGGGCGCCGAGCTTTCCGACAAAGAGAGATTTTTAACCTCCAAAATCGCCGAAAAGAAAGGCCCGCAAGTTAAAATCGCCATATTCAGAGGAGAGGAGAGCGACACCGTCTGTTTTTTAATCAACCACATGCTGTTCGACGGCGCCGCCTTCAAGGAGTGGCTGGCGTTGCTTTCAAGGTGCTACACCAACTTAAAGTATAATCCTAATTATAAGGATTCCTTTACGAGCGGCTCGAGAAAATTTTCCGAGCTCTATGACGGCTTTTCGCTGAGCGACAAAATCAAGTCGGCCGCCATGGTCGATTACGGCAAAAAGAACGCCGAGAAGCGCGGCTTCCCCTTTGAAAAGGCCGTCTACGGCTCGCCCATGATTTTGACAAGAGCAATAGATAACGGACGATTTACCGCCCTCAAGGCCTTTTCCAAAAAATACGGCTTTACGGTGAACGACGTCATTTTGGCCGCATACGCTCGCGCCATGGCGAGGCTCACCGAGGGCTCTTCCGCGCCGCTTGAAATCGACTGTATCATAGATCTTCGCCGCTATCTTCCCGAGAAAAAGACCAAGGGGCTCACAAATTTTGTCTCCAAGATGGTCTGCCGCGCCGAAGGCAGCCCCGCCGAAGACATCATGGCGGCAGTCCGCAAGGTGCACGACGAAATGATAATAAGTAAGTCGAAATATCCCGGCCTAAACGGACTCTTTCTGCTTCAGCTCGGCTATTCGCTTCTCCCTTACGGGCTTGCCAAGCTCGTCATGCGCAAGGTGTTCAACAATCCGCTCGTCGCGATGTCCAACATCGGCGTCTTCGACGAGACGGCCGCCGTTTTTGAAAAGCCGGCAAAAAGCCTTTGGCTGACGGGCTCGGTCAAATATCCCCCATATTTCCAGCTTTCACTCTCGACTTATCGCGGCGTCGTCACGCTCTGCGTTGCAATATCGGGCACGGCGCGCGACGAAGCGACGGTGAATAAGCTGTTCGACTTCATCGAAAAAGACCTCGAAAGCCTCAACAATTATCTATAACTCGTCATTGCTTAAAAATTTTACCTTCGGTTTTCAATAAAAAAATTCCGCTGTTTTCGCGGAATTTTTTCTTTCCGAAGTTATTCATTATTATTACTAATTATTAATTTTTCGTTCGGGCGCACCGCGCCGCTATCCAAAGTTTTTCGTTATTCGTTCGGCGCAGCCGATTCTTCGCTCGCCGTTTCCTCCGCAGCCGTTTCGACTGCCTCGCCGTTTTCGGCGTTTTCGTCCTCTTCTTCGGCGGGAGTCAGCGCGACGCAGATAACCTTGCTGTCGTTTTTAAGGCGCATTATGATGACGCCCTTGGTGGCGCGGCCGATTTTGCTGATATCGCGCGCCTTGATGCGGATCATGACGCCGTTATCGGCAATCAGCATGATGTCGGTGTCGGGCGGAATCACCTTAAGGCAGACCAGCCCGCCCGTCTCCTCGCTGAAGCGTCCGGCGAGAATACCCATGCCGGCGCGGCCCTGAACGCGGTATTCGTTTTGGTCGGTGCGTTTGCCGAAGCCGTTTTGGGTGACGGTCAAAATTTCGCAATCCTCCTTGATGACCGCCATATCGACGACGCTTTCGCCCTCTTTCAATTTAATGCTCTTGACGCCCTGTGCGACGCGGCCCATATCGCGGACGTCTTCCTCTTTAAAGCGGATGCATTTGCCCGAGCTGGATGCCAGAATAATCTCCTCGTCGCCCGCCGTCACCGCCGCCGCAACCAGCTCGTCGTCGGGTGCGAGCACGATGGCGATTTTGCCGTTGGTCCTAATGCTCTCGAACTCTTTAAGGTCGGTCTTTTTAATTTTGCCGTTTTTGGTGGCAAGCATGAGGTAGCCCGTCTGATTTTCCTGATGGCGGAGCATGGCCGTCACTTTCTCGTTTTCGGCAAGCTGAAGAAGATTTACGATGGCGCGCCCTCTCGCCGTTCTCGCCGCTTCGGGAATCTCGTAGCCCATCATGCGGTAGACCTTGCCCAAGTTGGTGAAAAAGAGAATATATTTGTGGGTATTGGTGATGAACATGCTTTCGACGAAGTCGTCTTCCTTGGGCTTGTGGGCCTGCATGCCGGTGCCGCCGCGGTTCTGGCTGCGGTATTCCGAAACGGGCATGCGCTTGATATATCCGAGGTGAGTCAGCGACACCACGATGTCCTGCCGCTCAATTAAATCGGCTATGTTGAGCTCGGTGTAGTCGTAGGAAAGCTCGGAGCGGCGAGGCGTGCCGTATTTTTCCTTGATTTCGAGAAGTTCGGTCTTTATTATATCGCGCACCTTTTCGGGCGAGGCTAAAATGCCCTTGAAATACTCGATTTGCCCTTCGAGCTCGACGAGCTCCTCTTTAAGTTTGCCCACTTCGAGGCCGGTAAGCCGCTGCAAGCGCATATCGAGGACGGCCGCGGCCTGCTTTTCGGAGAGCGCGAAGCCCTCCATCAGGTTTGTCATGGCGGCGGCGCGGTCGGGCGAGGCCTTAATCGTTTCAATGACGGCGTCGATGTTGTCGAGCGCGATAACAAGGCCGTGAATGATGTGCTCACGCTCCTGCGCTTTGTCGAGGTCGAAGCGGGTGCGGCGGATGACGACCTGCTCCTGATGCTCGATATAGTATTGAAGCATCTGCTTCAAATTTAAGATGCGGGGCACGCCGTCCACCAAGGCAAGCAAAATAATGCTGTTGGTTATCTGCATGTTGGTCTGCTTGTAGAGGGTGTTGAGGACGACGTTGGGATTGGCATCGCGCTTTATTTCAATGACAATCCGCATGCCCGAGCGGTCGGATTCCTCGCTGATGTCGGAAATTCCCTCGAGGCGCTTATCCTTGACCTGGTCGGCTATCGTTTCAATGAGCTTGGCTTTGTTGACTTGGTAGGGAAGTTCTGTGACGACAATCCGGCTTCTGCCGTTTGGGCTTTCCTCGATTTCGGCGCGGGCGCGGATAACTGCGCCCCCGCGGCCGGTCATGTAAGCTTGGCGGATGGCCGCCCGCCCGAGGACGACGGCGGCGGTGGGATAGTCGGGCGCGGGAATGTATTCCATGAGGTCGGCTATTTCGATGTCGGGGTTGTCGATGAGCGCGACGGTGCCGTCAATCACCTCGCCCAAGTTGTGAGGCGGTATCGACGTCGCCATGCCGACTGCTATGCCGTCGGAGCCGTTGACCAAAAGGTTGGGGAAGCGCGCGGGCAGCACCGAGGGCTGGTCCTTGGTGTTGTCGAAGTTGGGATAAAAATCGACGGTGTTTTTTTCGATGTCCCTTATCATCTCGGAGGCGATTTTACTGAGCTTAGCCTCGGTATAGCGGTATGCCGCGGCCGGGTCGCCGTCCACCGAGCCGAAGTTGCCGTGCCCGTCGACGAGGGGGCAGCGTATCGAAAAGTCCTGCGCCATCCTGACGAGGGCTTCATAGACGGAGGAGTCGCCGTGGGGGTGGTATTTGCCGAGCACGTCGCCCACTATGAGCGCGCATTTGCGGTAAGGCTTGTCCGAGGTCAGATTGAGCTCGCTCATGGAATAGAGAATCCTTCTGTGAACGGGCTTAAGGCCGTCGCGCACATCGGGAATGGCGCGCGAAACGTTGACCGCCATGGCGTAGGCGATGAAGGATTTTTTCATCTCGTCATCGACTTTGACCTTGACGATGTTGGATTTAGATAGATGCTCGATATATTCTCTGTCTTTGTCTTGATTTTTGGACATAATATCTCCTACACGTCAAGCTCGGCGACAAGCCGCGCGTTTTCTTCGATAAACTGGCGACGAAGCTCGGGCTGTTCTCCCATGAGCACGGTGAAAATTTCGTCGGCGGCTAAGGCGTCCTCCATTTGCACCTGAAGGAGCGTCCGCGTCGCCGGATTCATAGTCGTCTCCCAAAGCTGGTCTTTGTCCATTTCGCCCAAGCCTTTGTAGCGCTGGACTTCAAAGCCCTTTCTTCCCATCTCGTCAAGATAGGCGTTCAAGTCGTGTTCGTTATAAAAATATTTCTCACTTTTGCCGCGCGAAGCTTTAAAGAGCGGCGGCTGGGCGATGTAGACGTGGCCTCTTTCGATGAGGGCGGGCATGAACCTAAAGAAGAACGTCAGCATTAAAATTCTGATATGGCTGCCGTCCACGTCGGCATCAGTCATGCAGATGATGCGGTTATATCTTAGTTTTGTTTCGTCGAAATTATTGTTGATGCCGCAGCCGAACGCCGTTATCATCGACTTGATTTCCTCGTTTTCAAGCACTTTGTGAAGCCGCGCCTTTTCGACGTTTATTATCTTGCCCCTAAGCGGCAGGACGGCCTGAAAACGGCGGTCGCGCCCCTCTTTGGCGGTGCCGCCCGCGCTGTCGCCCTCGACTAAATAGATTTCGCAAACCGCGGGGTCGCGGTCGGTGCAGTCGTGGAGTTTGCCCGGAAGGGTGGTGTATTCGAGCGCGCTCTTTCTGGCGAGCTCGCGCGCCTTCCTCGCCGCCTCGCGCGCCTTCTGCGCTGTGATACTCTTAAGTATCAGCTCGCGCGCCTCTTTGGGATGCTCTTCGAGGTAGGTCCCGAATATCTCGGTGACGATTTTCCCCACGATTCCCCTCATCTCGCTGTTGCCGAGCTTGGTCTTGGTCTGGCCTTCGAACTGCGGCTCCTGCAGCTTTAAGCTCAAAACGGCCGTAATGCCCTCGCGGACGTCCTCGCCCGATAGCTTGTCGTTTTCCTTTAAGACGTTGTTGGCGCGGCCGTAGTCGTTTATAACCTTGGTGAGCGCCGCCTTGAAGCCGTCTAAATGGGTGCCGCCCTCCTCGGTGTTAATGTTGTTGGCGAAGGCTAAAATCGTCTCGTTGTAGGTGTCGTTGTATTGAAGCGCGAACTCCAGCTGTCCGTCGCGCCCCTCGGAATCGACAAAATCGGAACTGCCGTAAATTATATCGGCAAACACCGTCTCTTTGTTTTTGTTGAGGCTTTCGACGAACTGCTTGATGCCGCCCTCGTAGCGCAGAAGCTCGCGGCGCTCGGGCTCCTCGCGAAGGTCGGCTATCTCGATGGAAAGCCCGCTGTTAAGATAGGCGAGCTCGCGAAGCCGCGAGCGTAAGGTTTCGTAGTTAAATTCGTTTTGCTCGAAAATTTCCTCAAAATCGGGGAAAAAGGTCACCGTGGTGCCCGTAACGTCGCAACAACCCACTTCCTTTAAGGGCGCGTCGGCGATGCCGCGCTTGAAACTCATGGCGTAAATCTTGCCGTTTTGTTTGACCTCGACGGTCAGCCATTTAGAGAGCGCGTTGACGCAGGAAACGCCGACGCCGTGCAGCCCGCCCGAAATCTTGTAGCCGCCGCTGCCGAACTTGCCGCCGGCGTGAAGCTTGGTGAGCACCACCTCGACCGCCGATTTCCCTTCCTTTTCAATGATGCCGGTGGGAATGCCTCTGCCGTTGTCGGTGACGCGCACCGCGCCGTCTTTTAATATCTCCACCTTGATAAGGTTGCAGAACCCCGCCAGCGCCTCGTCTATCGAGTTGTCGACGACCTCGGCGACAAGATGGTGAAGCCCCCTCGAATCGGTCGAGCCGATATACATCGAGGGGCGCTTTCTGACGGGATCTAACCCTTCCAGAATCTGAATGTCCTGTTCGTTGTAGCTGTGATTTAATCCTTCCACCGCTTATGCTCCTTAACCTCGGCTTTTTACCTCGGTTTTTAGCTTGGTTTTTTAGCTTGATTTTTTAGCTTGATTTTTTAGCTTGATTTTTTAGCTTGATTTTTTAGCTTGGTTTTTAGCTTGGTTTTTAGCTTGGTTAAGGCTCTTCGTTTAACTGTTCGTTAGTATCATTTATGCCGTTATATTGCGCGGGTTAATCCTTGTCTGCCGCTGCGTAGCTAAAAAATTGCCCGCGCGTATGCACGCGCACATATTTAAGATAATATAATTATAGAGTATTATATCATATAATAAACATATTGGCAACTTATGACAAATGCAAAAAAAAATCCGCAAGAAGCGGATTTTTTATCTATTATAAGATTTTTTAGCATAACCGTCGGAGTCGTGCCGAATAATTATAAACTATTTGCTAAACGGGCGTTGTTCTAATTATATTATCGGGCTTTACCGCAGAAAGCTTGAACTCGGTGCAGCTCACTATGACCTGTGTCCCCGAAACGAAATTCAAAAGGGCGGCTTGGCGGGACTCGTCGAGCTCCGACAGCACGTCGTCCAAAAGAAGCACCGGACTTTCGCCCGTTTCCGCTTTAATGAGCGCGGTTTCGGCAACCTTAAGCGCCAGCGTCGAGGTGCGGATTTGGCCTTGGGACGCGAATTTTCTGGCGTCGCGGCCGTCGAGCGCAATTTTAATATCGTCGCGATGGGGGCCGGCGCCGGTATATTTAAGATTCAAATCACGCTCTCGGCCGGCCTTGAGCGCTTCCAAAATACCCGCCCTAAGCTCCTCTTTGGTTTGTCCCGAAGTTTCGGTTTCGTATAAAAGGGATAGCTCCTCGCCGCCGCCGCTTATCGCGTAGTGAGCGCGGCGGGCATCGGCCTCCAATCCCTTTAAAAAGGCGGCGCGCTCAAAAATTATCTCGGCGCCCGTCTTTGCCATCTCGGCGTCCCAGATATCCAGCGTGTCGGCGATTGCCTTTGAGTTGCTTTCTTTAAGCAGTGCGTTCCGCTGTTTTAGAAGGCGATTGTAGCCCGAAAGCGCGAAAAAGTAGGCCTTTTTCTGCTGGCAGAGGCTGACGTCCATAAAGCGGCGGCGTTCCTCGGGCGAGTTTTTTATGAGCTTTAGCTCGTCGGGCGAAAAATAGACGACGGAGAGCATGCCGAGCAGCTCGTTGGAGCGGGCGGCGGGAATGCCGTCAATCAGCACGCTTTTTTTGTTGTTATCTAATAAAAAAACTTCGATTTTGTGGGAGCGGAACTTTTTTTCTAAATTAAGACGGACTTGCGCTTGAGAAGCGCCGTGGTTAATCATTTCCTTGTCTTTGACCGCACGGGGCGAACGGCCGAACGCCGAAAGATAGACCGCCTCCAAAAGGTTGGTTTTACCCGTCGCGTTCTTACCCTCGATAACGTTTAATCCGCTCGAAAACTCCACCGCTTTTTCTAGGTAGTTTCGGAAGTTTTTAAGCTTTAGGAGGGTTGCGTCCATTATTTTATTATATCCTAAAACACTTGAATTTCAAGCGGAAAAATATTATAATGTGCATATGGTCAACTTGGATTCCCTGTGGAAAGAAGCGCTAAGCCGCCTATCGGCCAAGATTCACGCAATCGGCTTCGAGGTTTGGGTGCAGCGGCTGGAGCCGGTGTGTTTTGTCAAGAACACGCTGGTTTTGGCGGCGCCTTCCGACGTTTCCAAAAAGACCATCGAGGCGCGCTATAAAGACACCATCGCCGAAGAGGTCATCGAATCGGCCAAGTCGACGGCGGGCGTCTCCGTCGCCGGCGTCGAAATCATAAGAGAGGACGAAAAGGAAGAATACTTAAACCGTCAGGACGAGGCGCTGCCCGACACCGGCTTTATCATAAAAGATGCCGCGGCCGACCCCCGCGACACGCTTTTTTCCTTCAACAAAAAATACACCTTCGACAACTTCATTGTGGGCAGCTCCAACGAGTTCGCGGCGGCGGCGGCCAAGGCGGTTGCCGACTGTCCCGGCACTAAATTTAACCCGCTGTTTATTTACGGCGGCGTCGGCCTCGGCAAGACGCACATGATGCACGCCATCGGCAACTACATACAAAAAAATAAGCCGCAAATCAAGGTGCTCTACGTTTCGACCAACTCATTTTTAAACGAATACCTTGATGTCATCCGGCAGAGTAACAACTCAGAGCTTAATAGAAAGTTCCGCGAAAAATACCGCCTTGTCGACGTCCTTATGCTCGACGACATTCAATACACGGCGGGAAAGGACGGCGTTCAGGAGGCCATCTTCCACATTTTCAACGACCTCCACCACATGAACAAGCAAATTATTTTCTCCTCCGACCGTCCGCCCAAGGATATCGCCCATCTTTCCGAGCGTCTCAGAACCCGTTTCACTTGGGGCTTGACCGTCGATATCCAGCCGCCCGATCTCGAGACCAGAATCGCTATTTTGGAAGAAAAGGCCAAGCAGGAGGGTTTCTTCCTGACTCCCGAAGTCGCCCACTTCATCGCCGAAAACGCCGAATCCAACGTCCGCGATATGGAAGGGCTTTTAAATAAAGTCATCTTCTACTCCTCGCTGTCGGGCCATCCCGTCAGCACGGTGGCCGCAGCAAGAGAGGCTTTAAAAGACATCATCGACGTGCCGAGAGATACCATAGACGCCAACGACATCATCTTTTTCACCTGCAAATATTTCAACATCTCCACCGCCGACATAACGGGCAAAAAGAAGAATAAAGAGATTGTCGAACCGAGAATGATAGCTATTTATCTCATAACCGAGATGCTGTCCCTCCCGCTCGTCACCATCGGCGGCTATTTCGGCGGCCGCGACCACACCACCGTCATACACGCTAGGGATAAGATTGCGGAGGGGCTGAAAACTAACCCTAAACTTCGGATACAGTTGCAAGACATCAAAGACATGTTATTACATAGGTAGAATTCAGATATGAGCGCGGGGCGTTGTTTCTGTCTTCGTCGTGAGGCAGTTACGTATTATAATACGCGCCTGCCCCTTTTTCGACGAGCCTAGCCCGGCATCCCGTGTTTTAATTCTATTTTAATTTAGATTTAAAAACCGAGTGCCTCTTGCTAAACTTTATCTTTTTAATTTGAGATGTTTGTGAGGTGGGATTTGGAGAATTTAGGGCTTATTGAGAGGGAAGGCGAGGGGATTTTTTGAGCGGAAAGGGCGAAAATGGGGAAATGTGGAATAAGGGAAAAGGTTATGCACGGCTTGTCAACATTGTTTTTTGGGGTTAATGTGTTGAAATATAAGGGAATGGATGGGATGTAAACAAATCCACAGCGCTTATTGTTATTATTATTATTAAAAATACTATATGAAAATGAAAAGAGGCAAAAATGAAACTGTTTTGTGATTCCACTGATTTTGCGGATGCGGTATCTAAAGTTACCAAGGCGATGCCGCTCAAAAAATTAAACCCGATACTAGAAGGGATAAAACTTAAAGCGGAGGGCGACGTTTTGATACTGTCCTCGACCGACCTCGAGCTCGCCATTGAAAAAAAGATTAACGCCGACGTCAAAATCGAAGGAGAGGCATTGATTAACGGCAGAAGCCTTGCCGATTTTGCGCGCGGGCTTCCCGCCGTCACAATCGAAATAGACGCCACCAACCGCGAGCGCGTCAAGTTTATTTACGGCGGCGTTGCCAATTTCGCGGCAATGAACGTCTACGAATACCCCACCTTCAAAGAAGTAAAAGAGGAAACGAGCTTTAAAATTCAAAAGAAGGATTTTAAAAACATAATAAACAAAGTGATTTTTAACGCCGCGCAGGAAGACAGCCGCCCTATACTCAAGGGCGTTTGTCTGGATTTGACGGATGGAAACGTCAGCGCCGTCGCATCAAACGGCTACCGTTTGGCGCTTGCATCCGCCGCCGTCAATTACACGGGCGAAGGAAAGACCATTATAGTGCCGGCAAGAAGCCTCAGCGAGATAGCCAGGCTTATCGACGACGACGACAACGAGCTTGAGGTGGCCGTCGAAAAGAATTATTTAAAAATAGACCTCTTCCACACCGTCATCGTGACAAGGCTCATCGAGGGCGACTTCATCAATTATAAAAAAATTATTCCGACCGAGTTCACAACCGAGTTTATTTCCGACAAAAAGGATTTCGAGGACGCCGTCAACCGCGCGTCGCAGTTCAATAAAAATGATAAAAAGAACGTCGTGCGCTTCGAGATAGCCGAAAACAACCTGAACATAAAGGCGGAAGGCGAGGCCGGCGACATCGTCGAGGATATTCCCATCAAAACGGAGGGCAAGGACCTCGCTATCGGCTTCAATTCCAAATACATCATGGAGAGCCTCCGCGCCATCACCGACGCCTCGGTTAAAATGTCGTTCACGACGTCGACGGCGGCGGGCATCATGAGGCCGGCCTCCGATTTGCCCGAGCTCTACCTCATCCTTCCTATCCGTATCGTTATGTAAGTTAAAAAACTCAAAATAAACGAAAATCCGCGGAAACCCGCGGATTTTTTTAACTTGTGCAGATGAGCGCAAAACGCTTTTTCGTTTTTTACATTTTTTTGAAATGAATGTCTAAATATTATCCTGGCTATATAAAGGCTTAATCTTGTTCTTTATATTTAGTGTCGTCGAAGGGGTAGATATAGCCGGGCACGGGCACCAGCGAGTTATAGACCCGCTCGGTGTCGAAAATGGCGTATTTTTTGCCTAAAAATGTTTTAATTCCGCCGAATGAGCCCTCGAGCAGAGCGGTCGAGAGTGAAAGGTCGGCAAGGAAAACGGCGGTTTTGACGCCCGAGTCAAGGTTTTCAAGCTTCTCGGCATAGGGGGAGAGCGGGATGACGAGGCGGCCGCGGTCGTCCTTCAGCGCGGCTTGAATGACGGGCAGTATTCTTGGATAGCCCTCGCCGTCGATGTAGGCGATAAAGCGGAGGTCGCCGAGCTTGGAAGAGAGTTTTTTAGTAAGCCCCTTGATTTTTACGTCGCCCGCGGGAGATTTTTTGGCGAAGTTTTTGGCGATTTTTGCGTAAATAGCGGAGCCGGCCACTGCGCCCATTGAAAGCGCGGTCTTGTCCGAAATATCCTTGAGCGCGAAGTAGTGGACCTTGCCTATTCCGAAATAAGTGTTGTAACGAAAGAGCTTTTGGTTGTTGTATTTGTCGAATTCCTCGCCCGTCACCTCGGTGCGAAGATATTCGGCGGTGCCCGTCCACCACTCTTTTTCCATATTCATGACGAAAAAGCCGATTTTTTTGTAGCTTTTCATATATTGCTTGGAAAGCCCGTGGATAAATTCGCCGAAAGTTAGAATATCGTCGTCCTTTGTGTCGATGGTGTTGATAAAGGTGATGTGCGGCATGCCGCTCGGGTCCACCGTGGCGATAAGCCCTATTTTTCCGGTGACGGCAAATTTTTCCTTGGCCTCTTCGTTGAATTTGGTGTTCATAAATATCTCCCTTTTCGCCTAAATTTTTAATTTTCATAAGGTAGCGCAGCCGGCCCGCAACTTGCAGCCGAAACAGCGCGGTAAATAAGCTGAATTAATTAATCCGTAGCCCTGCCCGTCCAGACGGCGGCGGGAAAATACGCTTTGGCGACACCTGCGAGCGCGTCAAGCTCCTTCCTTTTCATGAGCTCGGTCGATTTAAATTCCCATTCCCGCCCGAGCAAGGTATATTTCCGCCGCGACAAGTTGTTGAAGGCAGGCAGTTCCCATCTTTCAAGATTGGGCATGCTTTCTTTTATAAAGGCGCCGATGGCCGCAATGTTCTCGGGCGTCGCGGTAGCGCCGGGGATGAGCGGCGTTCGAACCCAGACTTTGGGATAGTCGAGCGCGCCCAGCATCCGCGCGTTTTTCAATATCTGTGCATTGTCGGCGGCCGCCCATTTCTTGTGCTCGGCGGCATCGATAAACTTTAAGTCAAACAGCACAAGGTCCAAATACGGCAGAACCGGCGCAAGCCTTTCTTCGCCGTAAAGGCCGGCTGTATCAAGCGCGGTATGAACTCCCGAAGCTTTCAAGAGCTTTAAAAGCAAAAGCAAAAAATCGCTTTGAAGCATGGGCTCGCCGCCCGACAGCGTAACGCCGCCGTTCGCGCCAAAATAGGCTTTATCTTTCAATAATTCACGATAAAGTTCGGTTTCGGTGATTAAACGCCCTTTTGTTTCAATCGCGAGAGTGGGGCAGGCCTCGCCGCAGCGGCCGCAGTTTAAGCATTTTTCAAGATCAAAAATCAAGCCGTTTTCGGAAAACGAAAGTGCGCCCGCGGCGCAGGCTTCAAGGCAGGTTTTACAGAAAATGCACTTTTCCTCCGCCCAGTAGCGCTCGAAGCGCGAGCTTATGCTCTCGGGGTTGTGGCACCACTTGCAGGCAAGGTTGCAACCCTTGAAGAACACCGTGGTGCGTATGCCCGGCCCGTCCTCGGTCGACAGCCGTTGAATATCCAATATCTTTGCTTCCATTTTTTTAGCTAATGACAATAAGTTGAGCGGTTTTATAGGCTTTCGTTATGAGTTGTTAAAACCTGTTGTGCGATTCTCTCGCGATAATCTCGTTTTGGAGCTCGCGCCCGATTGAGGTAAAATAGGCGTTGTAGCCGGTGACGCGCACCAGTAGGTGGCGGTATTCCTCGGGGTGCTTCTGGGCGTCAATCAAGGTGTCGACGTCAAGCACGTTGAGCTGAAGCGCGGTGCCGCCGTTTTCAATTGCGCCCCTCAAAAATGCCTTCAGCTTTTCTTTGTGCGAGCCGTCGCGAAGCAGCGCGGGCGACAGCGTCAGCGTGTGGCTGGCGCCGTTGGGAAGGCAGTTTAGATAGTCGAGGTAGTCGCCCTTTTCGGCCTTGCCGCCCAGCGCCTTGCCCACCGAGTTTAAGTTGGCGGTCGGGCCGTTTATGTCGGCGCCGTTGCTGGGGCAGATGGCGTTGGATAAAAATTGTCCGCATTTTCTGCCGTCGGGCGAGGCGGGCAGAATATGGGAGTCGCCCACCCAGTAGTTCCAGCTCAGCATGCCGGGGCGGAGCTGAACGCCTGTCGCCGTAGTCTTGTATTTCCAAGTTTCCGCCGCCCAAAATTCCATGACGTCGCGGGCGAGCTTGTCGGCCTCGTCGTCGTCGCGGCCGAATTTAGGCGCGCGGTATTTGGCGGCGGCGGCGAGCTTGTCATAGCCATCCCAATTCGCCTTAAGCGCTTCGATAAGCTCCTTCATAGTGCAGAGCTTTTTGTCGAAAACGAGATATTTTATTGCAAGCAGGCTGTCGACGGTCGTCGCGAAGGTGACACCCTCCACGGTGGCGAATTTTATCTCGGCGCCGCCCCGCGTTATGTCGGTGGCGCTTTCTATGCAGCCTTTGACCAACAGCGAAAGATAGGGCGTGGGATGGAACTTGGCGCGAACGGCGTCGGTGCGGTCATAAAGCTCGTAAATATGCTTTACGATGAACTCGGTCTGCTTGAGATAGGCCTTATAAAATTCCTCAAAAGTCCTAAATTTTTCGGGGTCGCCGGTGCTCGCGCCACGCTCAACGCTCTTATAGGGCTTGTTCCAGAGCGCGTCGGCGTAAGTTTTAAGATTGCCGCCGAGCGCAAGCTCGACCGCTTTCAAAAGATTTAAGTTGATGTCGACGGTGCCCGAACGGTCGTTGCCCACCATGGTGTTTTCGAGGCAGCCCACCGCGGCATAGTTCCAGACGTTTTCAAGGTTGATTTTGTCGGCTATGCCGGCAATCTCGGCCTCGCGGAGAAGCCCCGCCATCGAACGCTCGTCGAAGTTTATGAGGAAGGGCGCCCCTTGGCTGGACGCAATCATGTCGACGACTTTATCTAAAAGCTTGTCGGGCGAGTTTTTGTGGAGCCGCACGTTGGGCTTGGGCTCGAGTATCGGGCTCATATCGTCGATGACGTCGAGGAGAAGATAGCTTAAATCGTTGGTGAGGTCGCCCCCGTCGGGCCCTACGCCGCTTATCATGAACAGCTGGCCGAAGCCCGCCGTTATTCCCTGATTGGCGCCGACGCGGATTTGGGCGTCGTAGGCGGTGTTGCAATGCACCCAGAAGCAACCGAGTATTTCTTTCATGAACTCCTCGCTCATACCTTCCTCGCGCGACTTATTATAGTAGGGGTAGAGGTATTGGTCGAGCCGCCCGAAGGATACGCCCGGACCGGGGTAGTTTTCGTCCGACATGACGAGCATGTGGGTGAGCCAAAGCGACTGAATCGCCTGCCAAAAGTCGCGGGCAGGGTAGCGCGGCACTACTTTGAGGTTTTCCGCCATTTTTAAAAGTTCTTCTTTGCGGCGCGCGTCGCTCTCTTTTTGGGCGAGCGAGGAGCAGAGCGCGGAGTATTTTTCGGCCAGTTCGATGGGCATCTCTGCCGCGGTCTTCATGGCGCGGAGCTCGGCGCCCTTTTCCGACGCCTTTTCTTCCTCCGTCAGCTTGGAGTAAGCCTCCTCGACTCTTTGCAGGATGTGCTCAAAGCCGTATTTTAGCACGCTTTCATAGTCGGGAATAAGATGCCCCGAAGTGGCGCCGGCGTTGCCGAAGCCGGTGTCATGAAACTTTATGACCGCCGCGCGCGTCCCGTTTTTGCCGTAGACGAGCTTGGCGCGCTCTTTATATTCCGCCTTTGTCAGGCAGTGCGAGGTGAAGAGATTGAAAACCGCGCCCGCGATAAGGTCGCCCCGCAAAATATGCCTCGGCACATGGTTGACCATCGCCTCTTTGACGAAACAGGCGCGGCGCTCGACTAAGTCCTTTTTGAAAAAGTCGGCGGGGACGTCGATTTTTTTCGCGCCCTGCGGCAAGCATTTCTGAAATGCGCCCATAAAGGCGAAAGTCTCGGGAACAATGTAATAAGTCACTTCGTTATACATCTCGTCCCAAGGCGTGCCGGTCGTGAAGACGCGGTATTCGTTGTTCCATTCCCGCTCCACACCCTCAAAGAAATAGTTTCTGAGCCACTCCACCCGCGGCGACAGGTTTTTGGGCTGTTTTATATATCTCATAATTACCTCCCTTTTAGCTTGACGACTGAAAAACTCCTATTAACTTTTTTTAGCTTGACGACTGAAAAACTCTTATTACTTTTTGTTCACATCTTTTTAGCTTGACGACTGAAAAACTTTTATTAACTTTTTGTTCACATCTTTCTTAACTTGACGACTGAAAAACTCCTATTAACTTCTTGTTCACATCTTTCTTAACTTAACTTGACAAATTTTAGCCTGACCGATTTTTAGCTTGCTAACTTAAGAACTCCTTCCTTTCCGCCGCGCTTGGATTGGCTCTCGAGCCGCGTTTGCGTGTTAAAACATCTGAAAATTTTTTATAAGTTTATTCACAAAAACAATTTTCGGTTAAATCAAAACGCTAGACGTTGAAGCGGAAGAGCACGACGTCGTTATCCTGAATGACGTAATCCTTGCCCTCGCTTCTGACCTTGCCCTGCTCCTTGGCGGCGTTGAAGGAGCCGCATTGAAGCAGTGTTTCGCAGTCGACTATCTCGGCTCTGATAAAGCCGCGCTCGAAGTCGGAGTGGATTTTGCCCGCCGCCTGAGGCGCTTTGGTGCCCTTTTCGATGGTCCAGGCGCGGGTTTCCTTTTCGCCCGCCGTCAAAAAGCTGATAAGCCCTAAAAGCGAATAGCAGGCGGTGACGAGCTTGTCGAGCCCGCTTTCCGTTATCCCTAGCTCGGCCATGAACATCTCGCGCTCATCTTCCGAAAGCGCGGCGAGCTCCTCCTCGATTTTGGCGGAGATGACGACGGTTTCGCTGCCTTCCTCGCGCGCAAACTTAGCGACGGCGTCGACGAGCGGCGAAGGCTTGCCGATTTCGCTCTCCTTTATGTTTGCGGCGTATATTACGGGCTTGGCGGACAGCAAAAAAAGCTGCTTTAATTCTTCCTTTTCATCGGCGGAGAGCGCCATCGTCCTTGTCGGCAGCCCCTTTTCGAGATGCGCCGCTATCCGCTCCAAAAACTCGGCTTCGGCGAGATATTTTTTGTCGCCGCCCTTGGCGGCGTTCTTTACTCTCGCTATTCTCCGCTCAAGCGATTCGATATCGGCCAAAATAAGCTCCAGCGCCACCGTTTCGATGTCGCGGACTGGCTCGACGCTCCCCTCGACGTGCGCTATGTTCTCGTCCTCAAAGCAACGGACGACATGCACAAGCGCGTCGACCTCGCGGATGTGCGACAAAAACTTGTTGCCCAGCCCCTCGCCTTTGGACGCGCCGCGGACCAAGCCCGCTATATCGACAAACTCAAGGGAAGTCGGCGTGATTTTTTTGCTGTTATAGAGAGCGGCAAGCTTGTCAAGACGCTTGTCGGGCACGGCGACAACGCCGACGTTGGGCTCAATAGTGCAAAAGGGATAGTTGGCGCACATCGCGCCCGCCTTGGTTATCGCGTTGAAGAGGGTGCTTTTGCCGACGTTGGGCAATCCTATTACTCCCAGTTTCATATATCTCCTGCGTTAGCTTGGGTGTCGGTAGTTAGCCGCCGCCAGGCTCCTCAGCACAATCCGCGAAATCTTTGCGGTAAGCCAACAACCTCGCGCGCTAATTATATTTATTATTTGTTTGAATATAATTAGCTTGCGGGCTGGTTATATTATAAGCCCGGCGGGGGAGATAAGTAAAGAGCAAAATGGAAATTTTGAAAGCGGTTTTATTGGGAATAGCGCAGGGGGTGACCGAGTTTCTCCCTATTTCGTCCTCGGGGCATCTGTTGCTTTTGGAAAAAGCGGGGCTGGGCGAGCCCTCGCTTTTTTACAATGTGTTGCTTCATGCGGGCAGTCTTGCCGCAGTCGTAATAATCTACCGAAAAAAGCTTTGGGAGCTTATCCGCCACCCCATAAAAAGCGAGTTCAGATGGTATGTTTTGGCATCGGTTCCCACCGCGGCGCTGGCGCTCGTCTTCAAATATTTTTTTGAAGGAGCGCTTCTTGGAAGCTATCTTCCTCTCGGCTTTATGATGACCGCGGTAGCGCTTTCCGCCATCGAGCTATTTAAAAAGAAAAGCGGACTTGATGACAGAATCGGCACTTTAAACACCAAAAACAGCCTGTTCACGGGCGTGTTTCAGGGAATAGCCGTGCTGCCGGGGGCGTCCCGAAGCGGGCTTACTCTCGCCGCGCTGACGCTTTCGGGCGTCGAGCGCGAGAAGGCGCTTGAGTTTTCTTTTCTTCTTTCGGTGCCGATAATTTTGGCCTCGGCAGCCTTCGAGCTTGCC
Source organism: Eubacteriales bacterium (assembly GCA_035449045.1). Taxonomy (GTDB): domain Bacteria; phylum Bacillota; class Clostridia; order Christensenellales; family CAG-917; genus DAOTKC01. The sequence continues at coordinate 10,095 of DAOTKC010000004.1, read as the reverse complement.
TCGGGCGGCGCGGTCTCCGCGCCCGCATTTTTGCCTTCCGCGCTCGGCGTCGCCGCCGCTTTCATATCGGGTTTATTAGCTATAAAATTCATGCTGAGAATTATTCGCAAAAAGCCGCTTTGGGCCTTCGCCGCCTACACCTTCTTTCTTTCCCTCGCCATACTTATTATTCAAGCTTCTAAGGTTTAGTCCGCTTGATATCCGGACCGCTTTGTGATAATATAGCAAATATGGACTATCAAAAAAAGCTTGCAGCGCTTATCGAAATCGAAGGAATTGAAAAAGAAGAGATAGAGGGGTTTATCGAAATTCCCAAAGACGCCGCGATGGGCGACTATTCGCTGCCTTGTTTCCGTTTTTCCAAAGCGCTCAGAATGCCGCCCAAGGCTATTTCGGACATGTTGCTTAGCCGCCTGCCCGCCGCCGATTTTATATCAAGGGCGGAGAGCGTAAACGGATATTTGAATTTTTTTCTCGATAAAGAATATATTGCGCGGGAACTTTTGACCGCGGCCAAAGAAGGCTTCGGCTCCTCCGACATCGGCAAGGGAAAGACCGTCTGCATCGACTATTCCTCCGTCAACATCGCCAAGCCCTTCCACATCGGCCATCTGTCTACGACGGTAATCGGCGCCGCGCTCTACCGCATTTTCAGGTTTTTGGGCTATAACGCCGTTGGCATCAACCATTTGGGCGACTGGGGCACTCAGTTCGGCAAGCTCATTTCGGCATACCGCCGCTGGGGCGATAAAAAGGAAATAGAGGCGGGCGGCGTCGACGCCCTCAACAAGCTCTATGTTCGTTTTCACGCCGAGGCCGAAAAAAATCCCGAGTTAGACGAAGAGGCGCGCCGCTACTTTAAGGCAATCGAGCAGGGCGAGCAAGAATGCGTCGAGCTTTTCAACTGGTTCAAGGAGCTGACGCTCGCCGAGGTTTCCAAAATTTACCGTCTGCTCGGCATCGAGTTTGACAGCTACGCCGGCGAAAGTTTTTATTCCGATAAGATGGGGCCGGTCTTAAACGAGCTTGAGGCCAAAGGTTTGGCCGAGGAGAGCGAGGGCGCCTTAGTCGTCCGGCTGGACGAATTCGGCATGCCGCCCTGCATGCTCAAAAAAGCGGACGGCGCCACGCTCTACGCCACGCGCGACCTTGCCGCCGCCATTTACAGAAAGAATACCTACGATTTTTACAAATGCCTCTATGTCGTTGCGTATCAGCAAAATCTCCACTTCAAACAATTTTTCAAGGTTTTGGAGCTGATGGGAAAGCCGTGGGCTGCCGACCTCGAGCACGTCGCATTCGGCATGGTTTCTTTGGCCGAGGGCGCGATGTCAACGAGAAAGGGCAACGTTGTTCTTCTTAAAGACGTGTTCGCCGAATCAATCAAAAAAGCCCGCGAAATTATCGAAGAAAAGTCGCCCGAGCTCGACAACAAAGAGGAAATTTCAACCAGCATCGGCGTCGGCGCCGTGGTGTTTTGCGCGCTCTACAACAATCGGATTAAGGATATCGTGTTTTCCTTCGACAAGTTTTTAAACTTCGACGGCGAGACCGCACCCTACCTTCAATATACTCACGCCCGTGCGCGAAGCGTGCTGAAAAAGGCGGAGCGAAAGGAGCCCAAGGATTTTTCGGGGATATTGAGCGACGAGGCGTTCGAGACCGTCAAGGCCGCGCTCGCTTTTCCCGACGCCGTCAAGGCCGCCGCCGAAAAATACGAGCCGTCGATACTTTCACGCTATTTGATAGGTTTGGCGCAGCGCTTCAACCGCTTTTATCTCAATCACAGAATAGCCGACGCGCCCGAGACCGAGCGTGACTCGCGCCTGCTTCTGACTTATGTCACGGCGGAGATTTTGAGTGCGGGGCTAAAACTTCTCGGCATCGAAGCGCCTGACAGAATGTAATTTTTCAGCTCGAAATTTTCTCATAAGCGTTAAGGGAAGAGAAGCAAAGAGAAAGCCCGAGGGGCCGGAAGCCCCAAATATCAAAAACGTTTGACATAAAAAAGCTATTTAGATATACTTTTAAGGCTGTCGGCACGCTCCGCAAGGCGACGAAAGCAAATTTAATTGATTATTCAAGAGGTATGGATATATGAAAAGGACTTATCAACCCAAGAAAAGACAGAGAAGCAAAGTTCACGGCTTCCGCAAGAGAATGAAGTCTACCGGCGGCAGAAGGGTTTTGGCTTCCCGCAGAAACAGAGGCAGAAAGAGGTTGAGCGCCTGATGACGGCGTCCCCCGCGCCCGATTACCGGCTTCGTTCCGACGCCGGCTTTAAGTTTATTTACAAGCGCGGACAGGCGGCGCACACCGCCGAGCTCACCGTTGTTTACGCCAAGACGCGCGCTATGAAGGCGGGGTTTTCGGTCAGCACCAAAATCGGTAAAAGCGTGGTAAGAAATCGTGTCAAGCGGTTGCTTCGCGAAAGCTTCCGCGACATCCTGCCCAAGGTCGATAAAAGCTTCAGCTATGTCTTTATTCCGCGGGACACCATAGTCGGACTCGGATTTTGCGAAGTTCGGGCGGCCATGCTCCGCGTGCTCGAAAAAGCGGGCAAACTGACGGATTAGTTATGCGGCGTTTGGGAATAATCTTAGTCAAGTTTTACAAGCGGCTCATCTCGCCGTCGCTTAAAAGCAGATGCATCTACACGCCCGGCTGTTCAATTTACATGCTGCAGGCGATTGAAAAACACGGCTTTTTAAAGGGCTGCGCGCTGGGGGCTGCGCGCCTTCTTAGGTGCCTGCCGTGGAAAGAGGGCGGGTTCGACCCGGTTCCCGAAAATTATAGAGGTAAATTGAAGTGGATTATTTAGCGGACATAAGAAGAAAAAAGCTCAAAATATACGCCGTGGCGCTCCTTATCATTCTCTCGCTCTTCGTCTTCGCGGCATGCAATAACCAAGCGCAGGTCAACGCCGACGGCACCGTCACCGAGCCCGACAATCCCATTGCCAAATTTTTGGACATTTTAAATAAGAGCATCGGCAACTTCGGCTGGACAGTCGTTGTATTCACCGTGATTTTGAAGACGGCGCTTCTCCCCTTGGATTTCTGGCAGAAAAACGTCATGCGCAAAAACGCCAAGGCGATGGAGCGGATGAAGCCCAAACTCGAAAAGCTCCAAAAGCAATACGGCCACAACCGCGAAGAATTCTCGAGGCGTCAGCTTTTGCTTTATAAAGAAGAAAAATATTCCATGCTGGGGGCATGTCTTCCGACCATCCTCACCATGGCTATTTTTATTTTAATCTTCACCGGCTTCAATAAGATGGTCAACTTCCAAAACGCCAACCGCTATGCCGAATTAAAGACAGTCTACGACGCCGAAGTCAAACCCGAATACGATGCGGCATATCAGGCCAAGCTCGACGAAATCGGCGACACGGCCTATAACGCCGCCAAGGACGCCGGCGCAACCGACGAATACGCCGAGGGTATGCGTCAGGAAGCGATAGCCGCCTCCGACAACATCATCATCGCCCAGCAGGCGGGCAGGGCGGCGGCGGATAAGCCCGAAGTCGTGGCGAGAGGCCAAGCGGCGGTTGCCGCGGCTTATGAGCCCGAGGGGTGGCTGTGGATTAAAAACGTTTTCATCGCCGACGCATGGAATGAAAGCATTCCCAAATACGAAACATTCAGCGGCACCGGCATGGGCAAGCTCGGCGTGCAGGGAGTCGTCCGCGAGGACTACGAGAAGGTCATGGGCGGGCTCATCGGCACCAGCGGCTGGGCTAAGAACGGCAAGTGGAACGGCTGGCTGCTTCTGCCCCTTCTTTCCATCGCGCTTTCTTTCTTAACTCAAAAGTTGACTCAAGGACAACAACCCGAAATGCCCGTCGACCCCGCCAATCCCGCGGCGGGCGGCGCCATGAACGCCAACATGAAGATGATGCAGTATTTGATGCCCGTCATTTTCGGCGTCTTCGCCGTTTTATACAGCTCGGCGTTCACCATCTATCTCTTCACAAGCTCGCTATACAGCGTGCTGTTCCAGCTGGTGTATAACGCCGTCGCCAAGGTTTTGGACAAAAAAGAAGAAGAAAGACGGCTCGCCACCACCTTCAAATAACAAATATTTGGTTTGTTAAAAATACCCAACACCGAAAAGGTCTTTGAACGCACCCGACCATATAAAGAAGTATTAGGTTGGCAAAACACAGATAAAAAATTTGGGCAATGGATTTTTAATAGGCCCGCGGCGTTTTGCCGGGGCTCGGGAGGATAAATGGACAGCATCGAAGTAAAGGCGGCTTCCGTCGAGGAAGCCGTAAACCAAGGATTAAAGGAACTCGGAACAACAAAAGAACAAGTGGAAATCGAAGTTTTATCCAAGGGCGGACTGTTTTCCAAGGCGGCGGTCAGGCTTACGGTCAAAGAAACACACGCCGCGCGCGCGGTATCATTTGTAAAGACGCTCTTTGAAAAAATGCGCATCGACTGCGAGGTCGCGGGCGCCGAAACCGAGGACGAGGTTCAGCTCGAAATAAGCGGCGAGGGCAGCCGCAGCGCGATAGGATATCGCGGTGAGACGCTCGACGCCATTCAGTATCTCTCGCTTTTAGTCGCCAACCAAAACAGCGAAAAATTTAAAAAAGTAGTCATCAACGCCGAAAACTACCGCGCCAAGCGCGAAGAAACGCTGACTTCGCTCGCCGACAAGCTGGCGAGAAAGGCAGTTCGGACGGGACGCAAAATCCGCCTCGAGCCGATGAACCCCTTCGAGAGAAGAGTTATTCACACCGCGCTTGCCGACAGCCCCTATGCCACAACGGAGAGCGAAGGCGAGGAACCCAACCGCCGCGTCGTCATCTATCCCAAGCGTCAGGCGAGAACGGGCGAGGGCGGCGGCTACGGCTATCAAAACAGACGCGGCTACGGCGACAAGCCCCGCTACAACCGTGACAACCGCCAAGGCGACAACCGCCAAGGCGACAACCGCCAAGGAAGCTACAACCGCGGCGGCTACGGCAGAAGCTACGAAAACCGATACGAAAATAAATACGAAAGCGAAAACCGCTATAAGGAATTCGAGGAGGATCTCGACTATCAACCCAAGGGCAACTACGACGAGCAGCCCAAGGAATCCCCCGAAAAGAAGAAGGCGCCGGTTCGCTTTAAAAGCTTCGGTAAATAAGCAAAGTCTGGCAAAAAATTGAAATGAAGACCATTGTGGCTATATCGACTCCATACGGCAGCGGCGGTGTGGGAATAGTGCGTTTATCCGGTGGCGAGGCGCTTGCAATCGCGGGCGCCCTTTTTTTCGTCAAGGGAAAGAGGGTTAAGCCCGAGGCGGTTAAACACGCCCAAATGCTCTTCGGCGAAACAAGAACGAACGAGCTTGCCGACCTCGGCTATATGGTCTATTTCAAAGCGCCCCGTTCCTTTACCGGCGAAGATGTCGTTGAATTTCACGCTCACGGCGGGCCGAGGATTTTAACGAGCATCGTCAAGCGGTGCATCGAGCTGGGCGCCGCCGCCGCCGCGCCCGGCGAGTTCACCAAGCGCGCCTTTATTTCGGGCAAGCTATCGCTCGCCGCTGCCGAGGGCATAGTCGACATGATAAACGCCGAATCGGCCGCCGCCGTCCGCGCCGCATATTCAATGGCGGGAGGCGAACTGATAAAGCGCGTCAAATCGCTTCAAAACGCGCTTGCCGACACCATAACCAACCTCGAGGCGGTTTTGGATTTCCCCGAGGAGACGGCCGACTACGAAATTCCCGCGGCAGAAGGCGCGATTTCAAAAATTAAATATGGCATAGACAGGCTCATAGCTTCGGCCGACACGGGCAGGATTGCCAAAGAAGGAATCACCGCCGCCGTCACCGGCCGCCCCAACGTCGGCAAGTCCTCGCTGTTTAATAAAATCCTATTAAAGGAGCGCGCCATAGTCTCCGAAATACCGGGGACGACGCGCGACCTTCTCTCGGAAAGCTTTGAATACAAAGGCGTGAAAATCAATTTGACCGACGGCGCGGGAATTCGCGAAACAGAGGACAAAATTGAGAAAATAGGGGTTTTATATGCCAAAAACGCGCTGTTAAGCGCCGATTTTGTCATTTACGTCGAAGATGACGCCGCGCTTTTGTGTGGCGCCGAAAGCGTGATTTCCGATACGAAAAAGCTGTTTAAAGTTTTGAACAAATGCGACCTTTCGGGCGAAAATTATGGCTTTAACGACGGCGTTTTTCGGGTGTCGGCAAGGACGGGCGGCGGCATTACCGAGCTTTTGGACGCCTTGACCGCCGACTTTTTAAAGGGCGAGACGGCGGCGGGCAAAGAGGTGGTTTCCTCCCTTCGCCACTTGACCGCGCTTAAGGCGGCGTCGGAGGCGCTCGGCGATGCGATGACGGGATATCGCGACAACACGGCGGACTGCGTTTTAATCGATTTACGAAGCGCTTATTTTTCCTTAGGCGAAATAACGGGCGAAACTGCGTCGGAAAAAATCATCGAGGATATTTTCTCCAAGTTCTGTATCGGCAAATAACCGCCGAGCGATAATAAGCAAAATAGTTAAGCTTGCCAATAACAAGTCGTGGAAACGAAAAGTTAGGGAAAACAGGGCTGTAAAAGAAAAAAAACCCGCCGGCAGAAGAGCAAAAAGTTTAGAAATGGATAAAGAGTTTGAGGTAATCGTAATAGGGGCGGGGCACGCCGGCGCCGAGGCAGGTCTTGCGGCCGCCAGAATGGGGCTTAAGACCGCCGTCTTCACGCTGAGCGCGGAGTCGGTTGCCTTTATGGCGTGCAATCCCTCAATCGGCGGCACCGGCAAAGGCCACCTAGTGCGCGAAATCGACGCTTTGGGCGGCGAGATGGCGCTTGCCGCCGACCGCGCGCTTTTGCAAATACGAATGCTCAACCGCGGCAAGGGGCCGGCCGTCTTCAGCCTTCGCGGACAGGAGGACAAGCGGCGATACCACCTTTTAATGCGCGCTACGCTGGAAAGCCAGAAAAACCTCCGCCTAATCGAGGACGAAGCCGAGGAAATTTTAGTCAAGAACGGCGAGGTCATAGGCGTCAGGGCGAAACTCGGCGGCGAATACCGCGCCAAGGCCGTGGTTGTCGCGGCAGGCGTATATCTCAAAAGCCGAATCGTGGTGGGCGATAAACAAAAAGCCGAGGGGCCGGCGGGCTTTCCTCCCGCCAACAGCTTGACGGCGAGCCTGGCCGCGCTGGGGCTTAACATAATGCGCTTCAAGACGGGCACGCCCGCCAGAATAGATAAAAAGAGCATCGATTTTTCCAAAATGACGGTGCAGGAGGGCGAGCCGATTTCGCGGTTTTCCTTCTTGACAAAGGAAAAGCTTTTCGAGCAGACGCCTTGCTATCTCACCTACACCAACGAGCGGACGCACAAGATAATCAAGGACAATATCTCGCGCTCGCCGATGTTCAACGGCATAATCGAGGGCGTGGGCGCGCGGTATTGCCCTTCCATCGAGTCCAAGGTCATGCTTTTCGACCGCGACCGCCATCAGGTTTTCGTCGAGCCCGAGGGAGCCGACACCGAGGAAATGTATGTCCAGGGGATGTCAACCTCGTTGCCCGAGGACGTTCAGGAGGAAATGTATAAAAGCGTGGCCGGCCTCGAAAACGTCAAAATCCTTCGCTACGCCTACGCCATAGAATATGACTGCATCGACAGCCGCGCCCTTTATCCCACCTATCAAGTAAAGCACATCCAGGGGCTTTACACGGCGGGACAGGTCAACGGCAGCAGCGGCTACGAGGAGGCGGCGGCGCAGGGGCTTATGGCGGGAATCAACGCCGCGCTCTACCTAAAGGGCGAGCCGCCGCTGGTGCTTCCGCGAAGCCTCGCCTATATCGGCGTTTTGACCGACGACCTCGTCACCAAGGGGACAAACGAACCCTACCGTATGATGACGGCGCGGGCGGAATACCGCATCATGCTGCGTCAGGATAACGCCGACCTCCGCCTCACCGAGTTTTCGGCGCGCACCGGCCTTATATCGGACGAGCGGCTGAGGCTGGTGGAAGAAAAAAAGAAAAACATATCAAGGCTTTTTTCTATCTCTGAAACGCGATTGGCAAAAGAAAAGCAAGAGAAAGCGTTTTCGGAGCGCGGCCTGACGCCGCCCGAAAGACCGATTACTTTCGCCGAGGCGATAAAGCGGCTTAACCTAGATTTTTCGGAAACGAGAGAGCTTCTCGATTTGGATTGGACCGACGACAACGCGCTGGAAACAGCGGTCAACGAGATAAAATACCGCGGCTATATCAAGAAGGAAGAGGCCAAAATCAAAGAACAGCAGCGGCTGGAAGAAAAGCTAATCCCAGAGGACATCGACTACCGTTCCCTTTCCGGACTTAGGACGGAAGCCCGCGAAAAGCTGCAAAAAATCCGCCCGAGGAGCATCGGCCAGGCCGGCCGTATTTCGGGCGTCAGCCCCGCCGATATAGCCGTGCTTTTGGTGTATCTCAGAAACAACTGAAAAACTTACCCAATTCAGCTAACAAAGCAAAGTTTTTTCAGTTACCGCAACCAAAAAAATCAGTAAAATGTGCTGAAAAATAAAATTAAAACGCCTCCCGACGGGGAGGCGTTTTTTATTAAGTTTTTGGCCTCATGCCTTATTTGATTATTTATTGCTTTTCATTATCGGAGCTCTGATTTTATCTTGGGGTCACCGTTGAATGCTTGTCATTCAATGGGGCTAAACTCCGAACATGCCGTTGAGCAGGTCAAACAGCGGGTTGACGTCGTAGAGCATCTTTGTCATCATCGAGTTGTCGATAAACTCGATGACGGGCGACATCCACGCTTTGTCGGCCAGCATTCTGATGATGGCGAGAATCACAAAAATGGATGCTACGCCGTAGGCGGCGCCCCAAACGGCGCCCAAGCCGCGGTCGACTTTTTTGAGCATGGGATTGGCTTCGGTGATTTTATTGAGACCTTTTCTGATAATGGCAAGCACAATTTTTAGGGCAATAAAGAGCACGAGGAAAGAAACGGCCGCCGCCACGATTTTGACGACGTTGGGCACGATGACGTCGGCCATCGAGGCTCCTCCGTTGGGAACGGCCTTAATCGCAATTTTGTCGTAGAAGGATGATAGGACGCCCAGTTTGCCCAGCGCTTCCTTGGAAGAAATGAAGGCGCCGTTGCTGTTGACGCGGACGACGCCGTCCATTATTTGCAGTTCGCCCGAGAACGCCACGCCCCAGCTGTTGACGAAGCCTTCCATTCTTTCGCTCAAAATATCGCCGAGCTGGGTGTTGTTGAGCAGGGCGGCGGAAACGATTTCGGTCAAAAACAGCGCGCCGATGAACACCAGCACGGTGGTGAAAAAGCCCTTCATCGACTTGATGAGACCTTTATATATGCCGATTAAAATAGTCAGCACAGCCAAAACCAGCACCGCTATATCGACGTAATTGAATGTTGCGGCAATAACGCTTGCGAACATATAATCTCCTCCGGCGCGGCCAATCCGCCCCTTAAGCAAAAATATTATAGCATATAACAGCGTATTTGCAACCAAAATATTGATTTTGTCGTATAAATTCAAACTATTTGGCAAAAATTCCCTCTATTAAAATACGAGAGGATTTGAAAATATGATACCCGTGATACTCTGCATCGGCAGCGAAAGCGTGATGGGCGACAGCCTTGGGCCATCCGTCGGCACGCTTTTAAAAGAGAGCTACAACCTGCCCGTCTTCGTCTACGGCAGCGAAGGCAGTCCCGTTCACGCCAAAAACCTCAAGGAAACGCTGGAATTCATCGAAACGGTGCACGAGGGAAGCGTGGTAATAGCCGTCGACGCCTGCCTCGGCGCCGAGGAAGACAAGGGCAAAATCAAGATAAGGCGCGGCGGCGTCAAGGCGGGAAGAGCGGTCAAAAAGAATTTGGGCGCGGCGGGCGACATCGGCGTGCTTGGCGTTGTCGAGGAATACACCGAAAGCGTGCTCGACAGGCTTTTGACCGTTTCGGCGCTTAATCTCGACAAACTTATAGATAAAGTGGCGTATTTGGTGAAAGCGGCGGTTTAAGGCCGCTTTTTTCATTATAACCAACGAGCGCAAGCCGTTGGTTACATAAACCACACGCTAAGCGTGTG
>DAOTKC010000003.1:0-91535 GCA_035449045.1 Eubacteriales bacterium | reverse complement strand
CTTCACTTTCGGAACTCCCGCCTAATACTTAGAGCGAACCGAAAGCAGGCCGCAAGGCTGAAAACTAACTAATCATTCCCTTCCCGGGGCGGGCAAACCGCCCGCCCCGGGGCGAAAGGGAAACACCGCGGGCAAGCCGCAAGGCGCGCCCGAAGACCTCAAAAAATAATCGAGCTTAACCGCCAAGGCTTCGGGGGGAGCCAATCGGGAAAGGCAAGAGCAAATAATTTTCCTCCGCGTGACTGCGGGGTGGGGGGAGATATAGCCGCAACACCGAGAATACCCCTTGATTAAGCGCTTTAAATATCGGATTGCACGCTCCCTCGAAAAACCGAAATTACCTAAAATTGAGGACGCCTTGAAATATTGAGGCTATCCGCTAAAATAAGATGAATCCCAAAGCTTAGGCCGAGGGCATCTTTCAAAAGACCGGCGCGGTTTTTTGAAAGATGATCTCGCAGGGCGGCCGCTTTGGAGCCAAGGAAAGGGAACCCCTCTCTTGAGCTCCGAGTGCCCGCCGCAACCACGAGCGAAGCGAGTGATTCACCCTCGCACAGCGAGGATCCACTTGCGGCACAGCCGCGAATCCACTGCGCGAAGCGCAATTTCACCGCGAGTGAAACGAGCCAGAATCTCGCGGAAGCGAAACTAAATTCAAACTCAGATAGGTTAAAATGGGAACTGGTCGGGAAAGAAAGATGCACATAAAAGAAAATCCTAAAGACATGGATCGGTGGATGGCATGACAGCGGTCTTTAAGTTTTTGCAATCATTTTTAGGCGTCTTTTATGAAGGCGGCATCAAGCGCATTTTTCTGGGCATCATCGGAATGTTCAACGTGCTTGACTACGCGCAGGTGTTTAAGGATTATAAAAACGCCGGCATTATCACCGAAGGCTGGCAATGGTTCGTCATTTCACTGTTTATTTTATTGATTGTTGCGATTTTGGTCGCCATCATTTGGTTTTTGGTGTTTTTCATCAGGCGCGGTATACGCCTGAGAAAGAACATCGTGCTTCCTCAGGATTTAGTGGAAGAAATTACCAACCTCAAGCGCCAGCTCGTCAAAATGAGCGCGGAAAAGGACAGAATCCTCAGCATGAGGGTGTCCAAGCTGGGCGACTACGACCCCAATCGCGAGGAGTCGGAAGAAGAAGGCGAGGGCGGCTCGACCGAAGTCAAGGAGGGCGAAAGCCGCTTCTACAAGCTGACCGAAATCGACCAGATTTACGAAAACTATGTGCCGCCCGTCTATGACGACGAAATAACGCTGGAGGAGCTTTGCGACCGCTTCAGAAACTTTGCCTGCTCCAGAATGCGGCTTTATTATGAGCCGCGCATTATCCGCCTGTTTTTCGCGGGATTTTCGACGACAAGGCTTATGATTTTGCAAGGTATATCGGGAACAGGTAAAACATCCCTTCCCTACGCTTGCGGACAGTTTTTGATGAATCCCGCCACCATAGCATCCGTTCAGCCGTCGTGGCGTGACAGAACGGAGCTTTTCGGCTACTTCAACGAGTTTACCAAGCGCTTCAACGAGACCGAAGTTTTGAAGAAGATGTATGAGGCGACCTTCAATAAGAACATCTACCTCACCGTTCTCGACGAAATGAACATTGCGCGTGTCGAATACTACTTCGCCGAAATGTTGTCCATTCTCGAAATGCCTTCGCGTGAAAACTGGGTTGTCGACCTCGTTCCCTCGGGCTGGCCGTCCGACCCCGTCCACGTCGTCAAAGGCCGTTTCAAGCTTCCCGAAAACATGTGGTTTATCGGCACCGCCAACAACGACGACTCGACGTTCGCCATATCGGATAAGGTTTATGACCGCGCCATCCCCATAAACATCAACAGCAAGGGCATAGCGTTCGACGCGCCCTACACCGAGAACCTCTACATATCCTACACCCACCTCGAGTCGCTGTTCAAGAAGGCGCAGGAGGAGCACAAGGTTCCCAAGGAGATTCTCGATAAGATTGAAGAGCTCGACAACTATGTTATCTCCCACTTCCGCTTAGCTTTTGGTAACCGCATTGTGAAACAGCTTAAGGAGTTCGTTCCCTCCTTCGTAGGCTGCGGCGGCGATATGCTTGACGGCCTCGACTACGTCCTTTGTAACAAGATTTTCAGAAAGTTCGAATCATTGAACCTCGCCTACATACGTGACGAAATAGACGGCCTCGTCTACTACCTCTCCGAGCTTTTCGGCGAGGACGCGATGCAGGAGTCGAAAGAATACATCCTGCGCTTAAAGAAGCTGTTCTAGTATTTAACTTATTTAGGCTTGAAATTCGAGCCTAAATAAGTGAAATTCGGGCTTCGCCCAAGTCAAATCTTCGCTGCGCGAAGGCGGATTCGCTCACTTCGTTCGCGGTTATGGTAAATAAAAATTTAATATTTATCCAAATAATTACAACAGCAAAATACTCAAATAGACAACATTTTAATATAGAATTAAAAAGACATAAAAAGCAGAATGACCATAACAAAATAAAAACAGCAGTAGCTTTAAAAAAAAATCAGAAAAGCGGAATCAGAAATAAAAAAAGAAAGCGGAATCAGAGATAACAAAATTTAAAGGAATTTAGATATCGGATGCAGGACAAGGCTCGACAGTTTACCCCATTGAATGACTTGCGGTCAATGGGGATAGCCGAACGAGCTTTATCGGGGCTCCCATCAGATGAAAGCATCTGTTGGGGGGAAATAAGTGACCGCCTTGCCCCTAAGACGATAAACGCCGCAGCCCGCCCATATATTAATTCCGCAAATAAGAGATGAATAGGAAGCAATACCAAGAATATGCCAGGCGTATAACCAACCTCCTCGGAAGCGAGGAGTTTTATAATGCCTACAAAGCGAACGTCGAATCCGGCTCTTCCGTCGTCAAGCTTCAGAGAAAAAGGCTTGTTCAGGATATTTCCATCGACTGGATAGACTTCATTGAGGATTGCCTTCCTTCCCTCGATACCATCGTCCGTAACCCCAGAAAGTTTATTGTTCAAGAAGAGGACATCGTCGATATTTCGCTTGCTCGAAGCATCACTACCGAGTCGGTCAAGCATCTTGCCCAGCACACCAATATGATTTCCAAGGTCGACAAGGACGGAATGGTGACGCCCAACAAGATTTTGAACGTCTCCAAAGAAGAGAGCTACGAGATTTACGAAAACCGCTTTATCTACACCCTTTTGAACAAGCTCAACCTCTTCATAACCATGCGCTTCGACAAGATTAAGGAAGTCTGCGCCATGCAGAACGTCCTTCAGCTCGACGTCGAAAGCCGGTTCAAAATCGCCACCAAGAAGATGAGCTACCGCATGGAGTGCATCGCCCAGATGCCCATGGAAGAGGTGCTCGCCATCAAGTCGGACGAATCGACCAAAATCGAGCGCATAGCCAAGATGGACCGCATCGTCAAGGGCTTTTTGTCGTCGGCGTTTGCCAAGCAGATGAAAAATTCGTCGCCGGTGCGCCCGCCTATAACGAGAACGAACGTCATCTTGAAAAACCCCGACTTCAAGCGCGCGCTGTCGCTTTGGCAGTTTATCGAGACCTACGAAACCAAGCAGGGCTATTCCGTCACCGACGAGATTGAAAACTGCGAGGTTCAGGACGAGGCGACGCGCCAGCTTCGCAATATGGTGGCGCTCTCCACGCTGATTTTCGAGTCGATGTATGAGCACGACACCGACGAGGCCGAGGACGACCAATTCGGGTTTATGGAGTTCGGCGAGTCCAAGGTGCCCGTCGACGCTTCCGAAGAAGGGACGCCCATCGACACCGAGGAAGCCGAAATCGAGGAGCAGCAAAAGACGCCCGACGAGCAGGCAGAGGAGCACGAAGTGCCCGCCGAGTATCCCGTGCCCGAGGAGCAGGCCGAGGAAGAAGCCGAGGAGCAGGCCGCCGAAGAGGAAGAAGAGGAAATCGAGGCCGAAAAGAGCGAGGAAGAGCTGGAGCGCGAGGTCGAGGAAGAGGAAAAAGAGGAGGCCGAGGTCGAAGTCGAGCCCGAGGATGAGGAAGAAGAGGAAACCGACGAGGACGAAGAGGACGAGTTCGACCGCAACCTCTACGACATCCGAACGCTCTACCGCCGTCCCGAGGACGACAAGCTTCGCCAGGCCGAAATCGCCAAAATCCGCGAGGCCATCGACCGTTGCCTGGCCGTCTACAAAAACGAGAAGAAGCGCGAAAAAATCAGACGCCAGCGCGCCGAGCGAGAGGAGCAACGCCGCCTCGAAATAGAGAGAAGAGGAAAGGAAAAGGAAGAGAAAAAGCGTCAGGAGGCCGCCAAGCTGGAATCCCGCGCCAACCTCTTTTATGATATTTTAAACACAAGTTACGAGGTTGAGGCGGGCGCGCACAAGCCCATCATAATCGACACGACAACGCCCAAACCCAAGACCGCCGACAAGCCCAAGACGCCGAAAAAAAAGCCGGTGGCAGGCACGGAATATACCACCGCGGCTGCGGAAGCCGCCGCGGCCACAGACGCGCCCAAGAAAAGGGGAAGACCGCCCAAGGCGGTTGAGCCAAGCGGGCCTAAAAACATCGATAAAGAGCCGGTTCGCGTCAAGGAAAAAAGGAAAGTCGCGGCAGGCTTCGGGCTGGGAATGGACATACGCGACGCCCTCGGCGGCGTAAGCTTCGAGCTGACCGACAAGAAAAAGCCCGATAAGAAATAATGAAAAATCCGATAAATAAGAAAGTCAGAATCGCTTTCAACGTTTTGTCCGGCATTATGCTGGTCGTCCTTATGCTGATGGTCGGCGTCATACTTTTCCAGCGCATCGCGACGGGCGAGCCCAGAGTTTTCGGCTATCAGTTTTATGTAATTCTCACCGACAGTATGTCGCCCGAACTAGTGCCGGGCGACGTTATTTTGTCCAAGGAAGTGACGCCCGAGGAGCTTAAAGTCGGCGACTACGTCACCTACAAGCCCGAAAGAGGCAGGCTGAAAGGCCACAACGTCACCCACCGGCTCGAGCGTTTCGAGACCTCGGAAGAGGGCGAGCTCATGGTGGTGACGCGCGGCATAATCGAAGGCGCGACCGAGGATTATCCCGTCCCCGCCACCGCCGTCAAGACCAAAATGGTCAGCAAATTAAAATTCACTTCCACGCTTTTCAACGTTCTTAAAACGCCCTACGGTTTCATTTTCCTCATCGTGCTGCCGCTTCTCGTCATGATGTCGCTGCTCATTTACAACTACATGAAAACCTCCGGCAAGCAGAAGGCCGAACGCGACAGTGAAGCCGAAAAAAAGGAGCTTGCCAAGCAGAAATATCTTGAGGAATTGAAGAAAAGCGGCATAAGCGCGGATGGCGCGCATGACAAAAAGGAATAGTTTTGGCCTGCAAAAGCCCTTTGAATCGGCTTTTTTTCGGCTCGCAACACACCTGATTTTCTCATTTTTCACTTGTAATAAGCCTTAAAATCGAACCTTTTTTCGGCTCGCGACGCTACTTTTTTCCTCGTTTTTGATTCTCCGTAAGCCTTAAAAATTACTAATTTATTCTGCTCGCAACACCCTTTGTTTTGCCGAATTTCCGCTTGCCCAAACCCCTAAAATCGACCGCAAAATCAAGCGGTTTTGCGGTTATTTTTATTCGCATACATCAAATAATCGGCGAATATTTATGCAAAACGCGCGACTATTTATATTTATTCAACGCAAAATGCCCGATTGCATAAATGCGTTCTTTCGGGGACAGTTTTGTCTTGATTTTCAAATACATTGATGTTACAATGGTTGTATTCAAAAAGCGCAGTTTTTTCTTTTCTTTTTACAACTGATTTTTTGCTCAAAATCAAGCGCTTTCAAGATATTTTCCGAGGTGCGCCCGTGCTTGCAAAAGTGAAGAGTTTTGCCCTTGACGGGCTTTTGGGCTGCGAGGTCGACGTCGAAGTCGACATAAACAGCGGCATTCCGAGTTTTGACTTAGTGGGGCTTCCTTCGGCCGCCACCAAGGAATCCAAAGAGCGCGTCTATTCCGCCATTAAAAACAGCGGATTTTTATATCCCGTGAAAAGGATTACCGTCAATCTCGCGCCCGCCGACCTCAAGAAGGAAGGGCCGGGCTTTGACCTCGCCATCGCGGTGTCCCTTCTCGCCGCCTCCGACCAAATTCCCAAAAAGCTTTACAAAGATTTCATAATGTTGGGCGAGCTTTCGCTCGACGGCAGGCTTCGCCATATCGACGGCGTGCTGCCCGTCATAATATCTGCTGTTCAAAGCGGATATACCAAGTTCATAGTGCCCAAGGAAAACGCGCCCGAGGCAAGCTATATCGAAAGGGCCGAGGTCTACGCATTAGAAAGCCTGCGCGAGGCCGCCGCGCTTCTTTCGGGCGGCGAAGGGTTTTTAAGGGTAGAGCCGCGAAAATTCGAGAACATTATTGAGTGCTTCAGCTATCCCGTTGATTTTGCCGACGTCAAAGGCCAGGCTTTCGCCAAGCGCGGCCTCGAAATTGCCGTTTCGGGCGGGCACAACGTCATTATGTCGGGGCCGCCCGGCACGGGCAAGACGCTGCTCGCCCAATGCGTGCCCACCATTATGCCCGATATGACCTTTGAGGAGGCGGTCGAGGTAGCAAAAATTCATTCTGTGGCGGGCATACTTGACAGCCGCGTCGGGATAGTAACGGCGCGCCCCTTCAGGACACCCCATCATTCGGCAACGATACCCGCATTAGTCGGCGGCGGCGCCAAGAGCCGTCCCGGCGAAGTCAGTTTAGCCCACAACGGCGTGCTGTTTTTGGACGAGATGCCCGAATATTCCCGTCGGGCGCTGGAGTCGCTGCGTCAGTCGCTCGAGGATCGCAAAGTGACGGTTTCGCGCGTTCAGCGCACCGTCGACTATCCCGCCGATTTCATGCTGATAGCCTCGATGAACCCCTGTCCCTGCGGCAACTACGGCTCCAAAACCAAGCAATGCAGCTGCACAAGCCACCAGATACGGCAGTATATGTCGCGGCTCTCGGGCCCGCTACTCGACAGAATTGATTTGCAAATCGAGGTCGACAACATCACTTACGACGAGCTTAGGACGACGCGGGAAGGCGAGAGGTCGGCGGAAATTAAATCGCGCGCCAACCGCGCCCGCGAAATACAGCGCAACCGCTTCGCGAGCGACGGCATTCTGACCAACTCGGCGATGACCAACGCCCTCATCAAAAAATACTGCGCCCTCGATTCGGCGTCGGAAAGGCTGCTTGAGCGCGCCTATCAGAAACTGGCGCTGTCGGCGCGCGGCGCTGCGAGAATTTTGAAAGTGGCAAGAACGATAGCCGACCTCGACGGCTCTGCCGATATCGCGCCCAAGCATATCGGCGAGGCGGTGCAATACCGCATGCTGGACAAAAAATATTATGGCTGACCTAAGTAGCTGTTATTATAGCCCCGATAAGCTTGCCGTGCTGCTCCTTGCCGGACTGGACGGCGTTTCTTTGCGAAAGAAAATGGCGGTTTTATCGATATTTGAAAACCTTTCCGATTTAATTTTCAATTTGAGAGAATTCAAAGCCGAGGTAGTCCGCGTTATCGGCGAGGACGGCTTTTTTGCGATGTCCGAAAGGCTTAACGCGCTTTCCCTTGAAGCCGAAAAGCTGGAGAAGGCGGGCGTGGAAATCCTCACAATTCGGGACGCCGAATATCCCGAAAAATTAAGGAACATTCCCGACCCGCCCGTCATGCTATTTTTGGCGGGAAACATCAAGCTTTTAAACACGCCGTCCATCGCCGTGGTGGGCACGAGAAAGCCGTCGCGCTACGCCGTCAAGGTGACCGAGCAGTTTGCGCGCGAGTTCGCGCGAGCCGGCCTCACCGTGGTTAGCGGGCTTGCGCGCGGCATCGACACCGTTGCGCACAAGACGGCGCTCGCCGAAAACGGGGCGACGGCCGCGGTGCTGGGCTCGGGGCTCGACGTCATTTATCCATCCGAAAACACCGGCCTTTTCAACGCAATTTTGTCGTCGGGCGGGCTAGCTCTCTCGGAATACCCCCTCGGCGCCAAGCCGCAACAATACCATTTCCCCGAACGCAACAGAATTGTGTCGGGGCTGTCCGAAGCCGTATTTCTGCCCGAGGCGGGCGAAAGAAGCGGCTCGCTCAACACGGTGAGCCACGCGCTGGAGCAGGGCAGGCAGCCATTTATCGTGCCCTCCACCATCAACAATCCCTTCAGCGCGGGCAGCAACAACCTTCTTCGGGATATGCAGGGCGCCATCGCGCTCGAGCCCGACGACGTGCTTAAGGCGTTCGGGCTGTCCTCCAAGCCGTCCGAAAAAAAACACGTCCAACTGGATTTTACCTCCGCCAAAATCACGGCGAAAATCGAAGAGGAAGGCGAAATGCACTTCGAAGAGCTTTTGGCCTTTTCGGGGTTGGGAGTTCAGGAGCTCACCGCCGTGCTCATGGAGTTGGAGCTTTCGGGAGTCATCGAAAAGCTTTCGGGCAACTATTTCGGGCCGGCGTAGAATTGGGAATTTGCGTCAAAATAAAACGACACTCATTGTGAAGATTGTCTAAATTTATTAAAATAAATAGCTAAGAGTTTTATATATATTTTTATAAAGCTGAAATTTTTAAGTTTTTTTCATTGACAAAATCATCAAACTTATACAGAATTGATAAAGCGAAAGGGATGTATTAACCGCGCCCGAATGGTTAGTTTGTTCCGGCCAACGATTAACTCCTAACATAAAGGCAAGAAATGAAAACACTCATTATAGTCGAATCACCAACCAAAGCCAAGACAATTCAAAAATATTTAGGGCCCGATTACGTCGTCATGGCGTCCAAGGGCCACGTCTGCGACCTGCCCGAAAAAACGCTGGGCATCGACATCGAAAACCGTTTTCAACCTCAATATATCATTCCCGCCGAAAAGCAGGCGGTGATAAAATCGCTCAAAAGCTCGGTCGAGAAATTTAAAAAAGTTTATCTCGCGACCGACCCCGACCGCGAAGGTGAGGCCATTTCGTGGCATTTGAAGAACGTTTTGGAAATCGACGCCGAGGCGCCCCGAATCGAGTTTCACGAGATAAGCAAAAAGACGGTAACGGCGGCGCTCCAAAATCCCCGCCCGCTCGATATGAACCTCGTCAACTCCCAGCAGGCGCGGCGCGTCCTTGACCGCCTCGTCGGCTATAAGATATCGCCGATTCTAAGCAAGAAAATCAAGCACGGCTCCTCGGCGGGACGCGTCCAGTCGGCCGCGCTCGAAATGATTGTGACGCGGGAGCGCGAAATAAGGGACTTTAAGCCCGAGGAATATTGGAACATCGCCGCCATACTCGCAAAACACGTGGACGCCGCGGCAAAGCAGACGATGAGCGCCGCTCTTTACGAGCTGGACGGTAAAAAATTCAAGCCTGCCAACAAAGAGCAGTCCGACGGCGTGCTGAAAATCGCGCGCGGCGATGTGTTCAAGGTGGAATCGGTAAAGCGCGGCCGCGCGCAGGTATCGCCCGCGCCCCCTTTTACTACAAGCACGCTGACGCAGGACGCCGCGCAAAAGCTGTCGCTTGCCGCCGACCAGACGATGCGGCTCGCCCAGCAGCTTTACGAGGGCGTAGATGTGGAAGGCGAGGGTTTGACCGCGCTCATCACTTATATCAGGACGGACAGCGTCCGCGTTTCGCCCGACTTTGCCTTTAAGACGCTGGAATACATCGGCGAGCGGTTC
Organism: Eubacteriales bacterium; assembly: GCA_035449045.1. GTDB lineage: Bacteria > Bacillota > Clostridia > Christensenellales > CAG-917 > DAOTKC01. The sequence continues at coordinate 81,844 of DAOTKC010000003.1, read as the reverse complement.
GGGCGGGAATACGCGCCCAAGAAGCCGAATTTTTATAAATCCAAGGGCGACGCGCAGGACGCCCACGAGGCGATAAGACCGATTTCGCTCAATTTGACGCCCGACAGTCTCAAAGGGAAAATCAAGCGCGATTTGCTGAGGCTTTACAAGCTCATTTACGACCGCTACGTCGCAAGCCAGATGACGCCCGCCGCCTACGATACGCTGACCGTTTCGATTTCGGCCGAAAACGCCGTATATCCCGGCCGCAAGCTGGGCTTCAGGCTCAAGGGCAAGACGGTAGCCTTCAAGGGCTTTACCGTGCTTTACGAAAAGGCGGAGGCAAAAGAGGAGGGCGAGGACGAGTCGGCGACGATACCCAACCTCGCCGAGGGCGAAACGCTGCGACTTGTGGACTTAAAAAGCGAGCAGAAATTCACCAAACCGCCCGCGCGTTATACCGACGGCACAATAATCAAGGCGATGGAGGACAGCGGTATAGGCCGCCCCAGCACTTATTCGACGATAATCTCCGTGCTTTTGAAGCGCGAATATATAGTGCGCGAGGGAAAGAGCATTCAGCCGACCGAGCTCGGCGAGTCGGTCTGCGACTATATGCTCAAGTTCTTCCCCGAAATCATGAACTTAACCTTCACGGCGAGAATGGAAGGCGCTCTCGACAAAATCGAGGAAGGAGAGGGCGAGTGGCAGGCGCTCATAGAATCGTTTTACCCCGGCCTTTTGAAGCGCGTGATGGCGGCGTATAAGAGCGCGCCCGCCAAGCAGGCGAGCGAGGTGTCGGGCGAGGTCTGCGAGAAATGCGGCGCGCAAATGGTCATCAAGGAAGGGCGGTTCGGCAAGTTTTTGGCCTGCCCCAACTATCCGCAGTGCAAGAATACCAAGCCTCTAAATCAGCCCGAGGGCACCTGTCCCGCCTGCGGCCACGACCTCTATAAGCGCGTCAGCAAGTCGGGCAAGCCTTTTTACGCTTGCAGCAACTATCCCGCCTGCGAGTATAAGGCGTGGCATATCCCTAAAAAGCGCGAGGAGAAGCCCGCCGAAGAGAGCGAGGCTAAAGCCCAAAAACCGATATGAGCCCGAAACAAGTCTTAAGCCAGAAAATAAGTGAGTATATCGAAAATCCGAGAAACTAGCTCTTTAATAATTTAAAATTATTAAAACACTTGAAAAAGCGGTAATAGCAAGTTAAAATACCGGTCGGTGATTAAATAATAAAGCTTAGATGAGAATTAATATAATAGGCGCCGGCCTTGCCGGATCGGAAGCCTGCTATCAGCTTTTGAAAAGAGGATACAAAGTTATCCTCACCGAGATGCGCCCGTGCAAGCTGACGCCGGCGCACAAAAGCGGGCTTTTTGCCGAACTCGTCTGCAGCAACAGCTTAAAGAGCGTCGACCCGTTTACCTCGTCGGGGCTTTTGAAATATGAGCTTGAAACGCTCGACAGCCTGATAATAAGATGCGCCAAAGAGGCCGCGGTCAAGGCGGGCGCCGCGCTTGCGGTAGACCGCGAGATATTCTCGGGGCTTGTCGAAACCGAACTTTTAAAATTTGAAAACTTAGAAATAAGAAGGGAAGAGGCGGAAAAAATCGGGGAAGCGCCCGTCATCGTGGCAAGCGGCCCATTGACATCGGACGCGCTTTCGCAGGATATTGAACGAAAATTAGGCGGCGGGCTTCACTTTTTCGACGCATCTGCGCCCATAGTGTCGGCAGCGTCTATTGATCTGAGCCGCGCCTTTTTCGGCGGGCGCTACGGCAAGGGCGGCGAGGACTATTTGAACTGCCCGATGAGCCGCGAGGAGTATGAGGCGTTTTACGAGGCGCTCATTTCGGCGGCGACCGCGCCGCTCAAGAATTTCGAGGACAGCGCGGTGTTTTCGGGCTGTATGCCGATTGAGACGATGGCAAAGCGCGGCCGCGATACCATGCGGTTCGGCCCGCTTCGGCCGGTAGGTCTAAGAGGCTCCGAGGGCGAAAAATATTACGCCGTAGTCCAGCTCAGGCGGGAAAACGCGGCGGGCGATATGTATAACCTTGTCGGCTTTCAAACCAACCTTACTTTCGGCGAGCAGAAGCGCGTCTTCGGGCTGATTCCCGCCCTACGAAACGCCGAGTTTTTAAGATACGGCGTCATGCACCGGAACACCTATATAAACTCGCCCGAAAGCTTAGATGAAACTTTCAGGCTGAAAGGGGAGGACGCGGTCTATTTTGCCGGTCAAATTACCGGTGTCGAGGGCTATGTCGAGAGCGCGGCGTCGGGGCTTTTGGCGGCGCTGCACCTCTCACGGGAGCTTAGCGGTTTGCCCAAGCTGCTGCCGCCCGAAACCACCTTACTCGGCGCGTTGTCAAGGTATATCGCGCGAAAAAACGCCGATTTTCAGCCGATGAACGCCAACTTCGGGTTGCTGCCATCTGTTTCCGGCAGAGATAAAAAAGAGCGCGGCAGGGCTTACTTCGAGAGATCTTTAAAAGATATCGGGGTTTATGCCTCTCAAATTAACGGTGTGGATAATCCCGAAGCGTGATAATGACGGACTTGCGGCTTGTATAATTATTAATAGCGGACTTAGATTTTGGGCATTGACAAACTTGAAAAATATATCTCATTTAAAAGTATCAATGAGGAAAATGCAAGAATGCAATGAGCCAAGAAATCCGAAAAGGAGAAAAATATGGAGATTCACGGAACGACTATATGCGCCGTTAAGCGGAACGGCGTCACCGCGGTGGCGGGCGACGGCCAGGTCACCATGGGCGAACACGTCATATTGAAGGGAAACGCCGTCAAGGTTAAAAGGATTTATAACGATAAAGTGGTGGTCGGCTTTGCCGGCTCGGTCAGCGACGCCTTTGCGCTGTCGGAAAAGTTCGAATCAATGCTTCAAAAATATTCGGGCAATCTTATGCGAAGCGCCGTCGAGCTTGCCGAGCTTTGGCGCAACGACAAAATCATAAGGCGGCTGGACGCGCTGCTCATTATCGCCGATAAGACCAACCTGTTTATCGTGAGCGGCACGGGCGACGTCATCGAGCCCGAAAGCGGCGTCTGCGCCATTGGGAGCGGCGGCAACTACGCGCTTGCCGCGGCGCGCGCGCTTATCGCCAACACCGAGCTTCCCGCCGAGGAAATAGCTAAAAAAGCGCTCATAATAGCGAGCGAGCTCTGCGTGTTTACCAACAGCAACATCACCGTCGAAACGGTATAAAGGAGTCAATATGGAACTGTCACCTAAAAATATAGTGTCGGAGCTTGACCGCTATATCATCGGCCAGCAAAAAGCCAAAGTGGCCGTCGCGATCGCGCTCAGAAACCGTTACAGAAGGAGCCGGCTTCCCGAAGAGCTGCGCGAGGAAATCACGCCCAAAAACATCATCATGAAAGGGCCTACCGGCGTCGGCAAGACCGAGATAGCGAGAAGGCTGGCGAGGCTCGTCAGAGCGCCATTTATCAAGGTCGAAGCGACAAAATTCACCGAAGTGGGCTACGTCGGCCGCGACGTCGAGTCGATAATCCGCGATTTGGCGGAGGTCGCTATCAGAATGGTGCGCGAGGAAAAATACAAAGAGGTTCAGCCGCGCGCCACCGAGGCCGCCGAAAAAGTAATAGTCGAAACGCTCTTGCCCGTCCGCAAAAAGACGCTGACAGTCGATATGTCGGACGCCGAGATTCGCGAGGAAATCCTCCGCGAGCTTAGGGCGGGCAACCTCAACAACATTCAGGTCGAGCTTGAAATAAAGGAGCAGCCCAAGCCCCTCAACATCAACCCCCAAATGGACAATAGCATTGATTTCGGGCAGGTGATAGGCTCGGTGTTCGGTCCGCCCCGAAAGAAAAGAAAGAAAATCACCGTCAAGCAGGCGATGGACTTTATAATCTCCGAGGAATCGGCCAAATTAATCGACAACGACACAATCATTCAGGAGGCGCTCCGCCGTGCCGAACAGGACGGCGTGGTGTTCATCGACGAGATTGACAAAGTCGCCGGCGCTTCGGGCGGGCACGGCCCCGACGTTTCAAGAGAAGGCGTTCAGCGCGATATTCTGCCCATTGTCGAAGGCAGCACCGTTCAAACCAAGCACGGGCCGATAAGGACGGACTTTATCCTCTTTATCGCGGCGGGCGCCTTCCACATCTCCAACATACAAGACTTAATTCCCGAGCTTCAGGGCAGATTCCCGATAAGAGTCGAGCTCGACAGTTTGAGCGAGGAGGACTTCATTAAAATTCTCACCCAACCCGACAACGCCATTTTAATGCAATACCAAGAGCTTCTGAAAATTGACGGCGTCGAACTCAAGTTCACCGACGAGGCGATAGCAAAAATCGCCAAAGTCGCCGCGCTCGAAAACGAAAACAGCGAAAACCTCGGCGCGAGAAGGCTTCACGCCGTCATGGAACAACTGCTTGAGGATATCTCCTTCGAGGCCTCGGGCGAGAGCGAAAGAGAATTCGTCATCGACGACACCTACGTTGAAAAACACCTCGAAAAGAGCCTGAAGACGTTGAACTTGAACAAATATATTTTGTAATGAATAAACTTTGGGCGGGCTTTCGCCATTTACGTCGTGTGATTGGATAGTCACAAAAACAAAGCGTTTGGGCGGCTCAAAAAAGCGGACAGAGTCAAATAATAAAAAATATAGGATTTGTTATGATTAATATTCCCAAGGGGACTAAGGATTTATTGCCGAGCGAGGCGTATAAGACGCAATATATCGAGAGTCAAGCAAGAGAAACGGCGCGGCTTTTCGGTTTTAAGGAAATAAGAACGCCCGTCTTCGAGCACACCGAGCTGTTTTTGCGCGGCGTGGGCGAGACGACCGACATCGTCAACAAGGAAATGTATACCTTCGAGGACAAGGGCGGGCGCAGTATCACGCTCAAGCCCGAGGGCACGGCGGGCGTCGTCAGAAGCTTTATCGAAAACTCGCTCTTTGCGCTGCCTCAACCTTTTAAGGCGTTTTACATCTCGCCGATTTTCCGCTATGAGCGGCCGCAGTCGGGACGGCTTCGCCAGCACCACCAGTTCGGCGTCGAGCTGTTCGGCTCCATTGAGCCATTGGCGGACGCCGAGGTAATAAGCCTTGCCAAGACGCTGTTCGACCGTTTGGGACTTGACAAGCTGACGCTCTATATCAACAGCATGGGCTGCAAGGATTGCCGCGCCGACTACAACCGCGCCCTTGTCGCCTACTTCGAGCCGCGCCTTGCCGCGCTTTGCCCCACTTGCCGCGACAGATACTTAAAAAACCCGCTAAGAATTTTAGACTGCAAGGAGGACGCTTGCAAAAAAATCGGCGAAAACGCGCCCAAAATCACCGACTACTTATGCGGCGACTGCAAAACCCACTTCGAGGGAGTCAAGGCGGCGCTTAAAGATTTAAGCATCGCTTTCGAGGTCAATCCGAGAATCGTCCGCGGGCTCGATTATTACACGAATACCGTCTTCGAGTTCGTCAGTAGCGACATCGGCGCGCAGGGCACCGTCTGCGGCGGCGGCCGCTATAACGGGCTTGTCGAATCGCTGGGCGGAAAGCCCACCGCGGCCGTCGGCTTCGGGCTGGGTATCGAGCGGTTGCTTTTGACGCTTGAAAACTGCGGCCGCCTTAAAGGATTTTCCGACACCGGAGCAGACGTCTATGTCGCGCCGGCCGGGGCGGAGCAATACCCTTACGCCGCGAGGCTTGTCTATGAGCTGAGGCTGCACGGCGTCGCCGCCGCAACCGACCTCATGGCAAGAAGCTTAAAGGCGCAAATGAAATACGCCGATAAAAACGGCGCCGCTGCCGTCCTCGTCATAGGCGAAGATGAAATTAAGAATAACGCCGCCGAGGTCAAGTTTTTGGGCGACGGAAGCGTGGAGAAAATAAAGCTGGACGAAGCGGTGAAATACTTCTTTAAACGGAAAATTAATAATGAATAATTAATAATGAATAATTGTGGATTGGGCGGCTTCGCCGAACACCGGCGCTAGCGCGCCGAACGAATAACGAAAAACTAAATCGAATAATGTGGATTGAAAACAGCCGCGAGAGCGGCTGTTTTAATTTGTGGCGCGGGGGCGGGAGGTTTTCTTGGGCGGGGGAGTCGGTTTGCCCAGCCCTTTCAAGGTCGACTCCAAGGCGTCCATACGGTTGGCGACGCGGTATTGCGGCCGCTCCTTGGGCGTCTCGATTTCTTTGCCGCTGATTTTTTTCTCGATGGCGGCGACAAGTTTTTCGCGGTATTCGTCGCGGTATTCCTCGGGGTCGAACTTGCCCGCCATCGTTTTGATTATGGTTTTGGCTACGCTAAGCTCCTTGTCGCTGACGTCGCCGCCTATGTTTTTGGCGGGGTTGGGGCGCACCTCTTCTTTAAAGTAGAGAGTGCTCAAAAGCATTTCGCCGCCGCGCGCCCTAATAACTATCAAGGTTTCCTTGGCGCCCAGCACCGTTTTGGCTATCCCCGCTTTCTTCTCGTCGTTCATCGCCTTTAAAAGCAGCGTGAACGCTTTTTCGGCTCCCGTCGGCGCGAGATAGTAAGTCTTGTCGAAATAGAGAGCGTCAATCTCATCCAAATCGACGAAACGCTCGATGACTATGCTCTTTTGCTTTTGCGTCTTGATTTTTTCCAGCTCTTCTTCCTCTAAAATCACGTATTTGCCGCGCTCGTATTCAAACCCTTTGACGATATCCTCCTGCTTAACCTCGCGGCCTTCGCAGTCGACGCAGGTTTTTTTATACTTAATGCGCGACATCGTCTTTTTGTCAATCATGTTGAAGCCGATATCGTTGTTTTTGATGGTGTTTTGAAGCTCGACGGGAATATAAACCAACCCGAAGCTTATAGAGCTTTTAATCGCCATATCGCCGCCTCGCGCCTATTTGTTTTTCTTCAAAAATCACTTTCAACATTACCGCAATTATTCATTATTCATTATTAATTAGGCAAAGCCGCTAATCCACAATTATTAATTATTAATTATTAATTATTAATTATTAATTCAGCGTAGCGGCGAAGCCACTTCGCCGCTACGCTGCAATCTCAATCTCGCCGTTGCCGTAGGCCGCCGTGCTTTCAAGCAACATCCAGTCGATATAGACGCCGTAGCCTTTGGTCGGCTCGCCCGTCAGCACGTGCGTGACCGCGCCCACCAAAAGCCCGTTTTGAAGAATGGGGCTTCCGCTCATTCCCTGCACGATGCCGCCCGTCGCCTCAATCAGCCGTTTATCGGTGATGACTATCATCAACCCCTTTTCTTCGGGCGCGCTTTGCTCCGACGCTTTGATAATTTCTATGTCGTAAAGCTCGGGACGCCCGCCCTTGACTGTGGTATAGATTTGGGCGGCGCCCGTCGTCACTTTGTCGCGGCTGCCCACCGATACCGTGGTTTTGAGCGGGGGATTGTTCCAATCGCCGTAGATGCCGAAGGGCCCGTTTTTGTCAATCGCACCGATTTTGCGCTTGACGGGATAGTTGCCGAGAAGCGCGCCCGCGCAGCCCTTTTCGCCGCGCCTGATGGAATTTATGCGCGCGAAATAAATATTGCCGTGCCCGCGCGCGGGCTTGCCTTCGGCGGCAATCTTATGCCCCAGCGCGCCGAAGCGGCCGTTTTTTCTTATGAAAGTGAGAGTGCCTATGCCGCTGGTGTTGTTTTCAAGCTCGATGCCGAGCTTCCTAAGGCCTGTCGCGGCATCAATCGCGGGCGTGACCGAAACGGTGAAGGAGGTATCGCCGCGCTTGACGCTCAAAGTAACCTGACCGGCCGAGCCCAGCAACCGCTCCTTGACTTCGCCCACCGAGCGGACGATGTGGCCGTTGATATGGGTGATGACGTCGCCCGCCTCGATGTTTTTTCCCGCGAGCGGCGATATCGCGCCCTTGCTGGTTATGACGTCCAAAATTTTAATGATTTTGACGCCGTCGCCGAACAGCTCGACGCCAACGGGAACGCCGCCCAAATAGACCTCCTCGCCGCCCGAGGCCGCAGGCTCCTTGTCGAAATGTTCTTTAATTTTAGTAATTAACCCTTCGTCAATTTTGAGGCCTAAAATCTCGGCCGCCCCCTCCGCCGATGAAAAAGAAAATATGGCGGCGGAAGAAGTGACCGCCGCGAAGATTGAAGCTAAACTGAGTATGGCCGCAAAAAATAAAAAAAGTTTTCTCATAGACTGCCTCGCTTTTTCTAGTGTCTTATTATCCGCCCGAAATATTACTGTAAAAAAGCGGAAGCAAAATCTCGCATTTGCTTAAGGTTCGACGAAAAGGCGCAAGCGATAATTTATTAATTTTATAAAGTTAGGACAATTTTAGTTAAAACAAGCTAAATAGAACGTGTTGTAAAGCGGTGTCAAAGGATTAGAGAAGCTAAGAAAATTCAAAATATTCATTCAATATGCACAAAGTATGCGTAAATAATGGCAAAAATGTTTGCATTTTTTTTCAGTCCGATATATAATGCGGAGTGGTGGACAAATGAAAAAAGTCGGTATTTTTTATTATGAAAGCCGCGACCGCGGCAATATGGCGATCACCGCTTTCACCGATTATCTGAGGGGACTCGGGGCGGAAATTAGAATGATCGAACCCGACCGTCGCGAAAGCGCGGCTGGCTTGGATTTGGCGGTGGCTTTCGGCGGCGACGGCACCATACTTCAGGTTGTCGAGGCAACGTCGACTTCGGCTGTGCCCATTCTCGGCGTCAACATAGGCAAGATCGGCTTTCTGGCCTCCGCCGAGCCGGGCGAGGCCATTGAATGCTTCAATAAATATCTTGAAGGCGACTATTTTATTGAGGAAAAGTTGCTGCTTGAGGCCGACGTGCTGGGAATTAAGCATATCGCACTAAACGACTTCGTGCTGTCCAAGGGCGCCAACACGCGGCCGGTCGTCACCGAGGTCTACATCGACGGCATGCTTTTGGACGGCTTTGTTTCCGACGGCATAATAGTTTCGACACCGACGGGCTCAACCGCCTATTCGCTTTCGGCGGGCGGGCCTGTCGTGGGCTCCGACGTCTTCGGCGTCGTCATAAGCCCCATCTGCCCCCACACTCTTTACAGCCGGCCCATCGTCTTGTCGGGACATCACAAAATCACCGTCCGCGCCAAAAACCCGCCCATAAAAATGCAGGCGGCCGTCGACGGCAGGTTGGTTGCCGAGCTCTCTTCGGAAAGCGTCGAAATCAAGGTTTCCGAACTCAAACAAAAGTTCATTAGATTCAAAGACGAAAACTTTTATGACAGAATAATCAACAAACTGCGCGGCTGGTCGGCCGCCAAGGAGTAAATTATGTCGAGAAACGACAGACAAATCCGCATTTTGGAGTTAATTTCAAAGCACGATATCGACAAGCAGGAGACGCTGGTCAGAATGCTCAACGCCGAGGGGGTTAAGGCGACGCAAGCGACGGTGTCGCGCGACATTAAAGAGCTCGGGCTCGTCAAGGTTTTGGGCGACAACAAGCGCTATAAGTATATCTACCACGCGCCGCAGGGCGACAAGAGCGAGCAAAAGCTGTTCACGCTGTTCAAAAGCTCGGTGTTGTCCATATCGTCCTCCGAGAATATCGTCGTTTTAAAGACGCTTCCCGGCAGCGCCAACTCGGCTGCCGCCCTCATCGACAAGATGAATGTCAACGACGTTTTGGGAGTGGTAGCGGGCGACGATACCATCATCGCCGTGGTGACGTCCAAGGCCTCGGTGCCGCACGTCATGCAGATGCTGACCGAGTTTATGAACTAAGCCTCTTGCTTAAAGCGGAGCAATCCGCCTTGGTTATATGTTAAAAACCCTCACCATAAAAAATATCGCGCTGATTGACGATATCGGGCTCGAGCTGTTTTCCGGCCTCAATATTCTGAGCGGTGAAACGGGCGCGGGCAAGTCGATAATCATCGACAGCCTCAATTTCGTTTTGGGCGAACGCGCCGACCGCACATTAATCCGCCACAGCGAGAAGAGCGCTTCGGTCGAGGCGGTTTTTGTTGATTTTATAACGCCCGCCGTAGCGGGATATTTAAATGATATCGGTATTTCGGACGACGACGTCCTCATTCTTAGGCGCGTCATGACGGCGGAGGGGAAAAACGAGTGCCGCATAAACAATCGGCAGGTCAGCCTGTCGACGCTAAAGGGTTTGACGGCGCTTTTGGCCGACATCCACGGCCAGCACGAGCACCAGTTTTTGTTGAACCCCGACTTTCACCTTGAGCTTTTAGACGCCTACGGCCGCGACGCTATATCCCCATTAAAAAAGGCGGCCGCTCGAGCGTATTCGCACTATAAAAAGCTTGAGTCCGAGATAGCTTCAATCGGCGACTCTAGCGAGCGTGAGCGCAAAATCGACGTTTTAACCTATCAAATTGAAGAGATAAAGTCCGCTTCCGTCAAAGAAGGCGAGCTTGACGCCCTTCTTGCCGAACGGAAACGCCTCCAAAATTTAGGCGTCATCGGCGAAGGCTTAGGCACGGCGTATGACGCGTTAAACGGCGCCTCCTCCTATTCGGCGCTGGCATCCCTCGGACAAGCGCTAAACTCTCTTTTAAGGGTTTCGGCTTTCGACGAAGAAATTGCGGCGTTGGCAGAGAGGCTCGAAGGTGCCAAAATAGAACTTAAGGATATATCGAAATCTCTTAAAGATATTGCGGGAAATCTGGAATATGACGAACGCAAAGAAGCCGCGATTGAAGAGCGGATTCAAAAAATCCGCGCGATACTGAAAAAATACGGCGGCACAGCCGAAGCGGTCAACCGCTTTTTGGCTTCGGCCGAAGTTGAGCTCAATTTTCTTCAAAACGCCGAGGAGCGAGTAGCCGCGCTCGGAAAAGAGCTGGAAGCGGCGTCGGAAGCGCTTGTCATCGCGCTGTCGCGCCTGACGAAAGCGCGGAAAGCTGCGGCGCAAAGCTTTGAGGGCGACGTCACTAAGGAGCTTAAAGATTTAGGCATGGGAAACTCTCGGTTTTCGGTGTCCTTTGCCGAAATAAGCGACGACGACGTCATTAAATCGGCGCGCGAGGACGGCTGTGATTCCGTTGAATTTTTAATTTCGCCCAATATCGGCGAGCCGCTGAAACCGCTTGCCAAAATCATATCGGGCGGCGAGATGTCGCGCTTTATGTTGGCACTGAAAAACATCACGGCATCCCTCGAAAACATAGCGACGATGGTCTTCGACGAGATTGACTCGGGAATTTCGGGCGCCATGGCCGAGGTCGTCGCCCAAAAACTCTACAACATTTCTGCGGAGCGGCAGGTCGTCGCGGTGACGCACCTTCCCCAGCTTGCATCGATGGCGGACGCGTCCTACCTCATTACCAAGGTTGTCGAAAACGGCAAAACGCTGACCAAACTCAAGGTCTTGGACGAAGCGGCGCTGGTCGCCGAAATAGCGAGGCTTTCGGGCGGGGGAGATTACAGCGAGTTTGCCGAAAAGCACGCAAAAAGCATGCTTGCTCACGCGGCGGAATATAAGCGGCTGCGCCGAACAAATAATTAATAATTAATAATTAATAATGAATAATTGTGGATTAAAAATATTACCACCTAAATTAAATCTAAATAAAAAAATCGAATAACGATAAAAGAGATATAATGACGACTGAAAAATTAAAAATCAGCGAGGAGCTTTTAAAGATTCTCGCCGACGGAACAAAATTAAAGCGCAAGCTTTTGATAAGCGAAACGATAAAAAACCTCGGCTATTCCGCCGAGGAGCTTGCCGACCACAGCTGCGAAAGCCTGTCGTCGCGCCTAAAGAGCCTGACCGGCGTCGTCATCAACGAGCTGATTAACTCCAACATTCTGACGCTGGACGAGGACAACCTCGTGAAAAAGAACGTTATCCCCATCACCGAAAAGGAAATTCAGGAATATTTCATCAAAAAATACCTGACGCCCGAGGACGTTAAGAACAACAGCCCGAGCGGCAAAAAAAATAAACTGAAAGCCATTTTAGGCCAGATAATCAAGAGAAAATCGGCCGACAACAGCATTGCCCACAAGGGCATATCGGTGCTCTCCGAAATCGAGGAAGAGTTTTTAGAGAACGAATCGGTCAAAAAGTATATTTTAAAAGATCCCGATAAATATCCCGCCACCCCGATGGGAAAGCTCCTAAAGACGGGCGACGACAACTTAGAGAAGCTCCGCGCCAAAAAGCTCAAGGCCGAGGAATACAACAACCGCTTGAAAAAGCTCGCAATCGAGTGCATAAATCTTGCCGGCGGAGAGTTTTTCGAGCAAATGTCGATGAAACTTTTAAAATCCTGCTACGGCGCCGCCGTCAAGAGCGAGGAGCTGACGGCAGGCCCCGAGGACCAAGGAATAGACGGCATTTTAACGGTGGAGGACGGCTTGGGCTTCATCGATAAAATCTTCTTCCAGTCCAAAACCAAGCTCAACTCGCGCGCCTACGTTTCGGTCAAGGTAATCCGCGAGTTAATAGGTGTCGTTACCGCCTTCGGCGCGACAAAGGGCGTGCTCATCACCAACAGCAACTTCACCAAGGAAACGCGGCTGCTCCAGTCCAAGGTCAAAAACATCATGCTGATTGACAGCGCGCGGCTATTTGAGCTGATGAAGGAGCACTGCGTCGGAATAGTAAAAGAGGGCGACTACTACCGCCTTGAGGACAGCCTGTTTTTGAACGGCTACGAGGATTAATAAGGTATAGGGAAGCGGTATGGAAACCGAGGATAAAAATATAACCGAAACATCGGGAAAATTCGAAAACGGCAGTCTTGAGAATGCCGGCAATATAGATAATGGCGCAAAAATCGAAAAGAAAGAGTCTGCCGGCGGCCTTATCGAGGCCAACGGCGGCTTCGGCGTATCACCTGCGGTAAAAACTTATACGCCTTATAAAGCGCCCGATACCGAGGAAGAATGCGGGGCATCGTCGGAAGATGCCGTCGGCAATGCCTTTTCAAAGACATTTAAAAAATTTCTCGGCGCGCTCAGGCCTTACCCTGCCGACGCCGAGAGCGCCGAACAGGCTTTGGAGAAGACGCCGCCTTTCAAGCAGGGCTTTTATATAATTCTCGTCAGCATTATCCGCGCGATATCGATGAACGTCTTCGTGCTGCCCAACAAAATCGCGCCGGGCGGAATATCGGGCATAGCGTCCATACTCTACAACACGCTGGGCTGGAACGCGCCGCTAGTCATTTTAGTAATGAATATTCCGCTGATGGTTCTTGCTTTCTTTTTCATCAACAAGCGTTTCGTCATAGCGACCACGATTTCGACGGCGGTCTTCACCGGCCTAATGCAGCTTTTCACCTATTTGCCCATTCCTACTTTCACCGGCAACGTTTTGGTGGCGGCGCTTGTCGGCGGCATACTCAGCGGCATTTCGCTTTCGCTGCTGCTTCGCATCAACTGCTCCTCGGGCGGTAGCGACATAGTGGGGCTTTTAATTCAAAACCGCTTTCCCAACTTCAAGGTAGTCTGGCTCGTCTTCATCATGGACGCCTGCGTCGCGGCATCGGCAGGCATTGTGTTCGGCTCGCTCGAGCTCGCCATCTACTCACTAATAACCATCTTTATGTCGAGTTTTGCCGCCGAGTTCATGCAGCGCACCTTCGTTTCGACGCTGGAATTTAAGATAATAACCAAAAAGGAAGAGGAGATTACGCGCTTCGTCCTAAGCCAGCTTCACCACGGCGTCACACATATCGACGGGATAGGGATGTATACTGGCAATCCCGTTAATTACCTCGTATGCGTCGTCCGAAAGCGTCAGGCGCTTCATCTCAAACGGTATATAAGCTTGGTCGACCCCGAGGCGTTCTACTACGTAACCGAGCTTCACGACATAGTGGGCAAGGGCTTCAACAACGACGTTAACCCGCGCTCCAAGATTAAATAGCAAGCTTTGCGTTTTGTAAATAACTGTAAAAACCGCGCTTTTTTATGCAGTTGAAAAATAAATTTTAGTGTGCTATAATTTGTTTACTAAAATTTTCGGAGGGAAAATGGCTGTTTTATTTTTGGATACCGATTGCGAGCTGTGGTGGACTACCGCTAAAGAGCTGGGCTTTCAAATGATTAAAATGCCCTATACTTTGGACGGCAAGGAATACTACTACGATTCGGGCGAAACCACCGATTTTAAGCATTTTTACCGCCGCATGCGCGAGGGCAGCGTGCCCGTAACTTCGGCGCTCAACAGCGAAAATTACAAAGAAATTTTCGAGCCTTATTTCAAGGCGGGCGAGGAAATCCTCTACATAGCGTTTTCATCCGAGCTTTCGGGCACCTTCCAGTGCTACGAAGCCGCCGTCAAGGAGCTTTCGGCAAAATACCCCAAAGCCAAAATCACCAAGTTTGACACGCTCAACATTTCGATGGGCGCGGGCCTCTTGGTCTATCTCGCCGCCAAGTTCTTTAACGCCGGCCACACCGTCGCCGAAACCGTAGAATATTTAAACGAAATAGTCGGCAAAGTCGCGGTGCGCTTCATAGTAGATGACATGGTCTACTTAAAGTGGGGCGGCAGAATATCGGCCGCCAAAGCCTTCCTCGGCACGGTGATGAAAATAAAACCCGTGCTCAAAGTGACCGAGGATGGCAAGCTCGACGTCTGCGCCAAGGTGAACGGCAGCAAAAAGGCCATTTCCTATCTCGTTGACGAGATAACCAACGGGCTCAACCGCGACATTTCGGCGCCCGTCGTCATCGTCAACGCCGATTGCGAGGAGGCCGCCGCCGAACTGAAGCAGAAGATTCTTTCGGTGTTTCCCGATATCGAGATTTGGGAACAGCCCGTGGGGCCTGTCATAGGCGCGCACTGCGGGCCGGGCACCATCGGCCTCATCTACATGAGCAGCCACAGATAACCTGACTTTTATCCGCCCAAGCATAGATTTTTGAGCGGTAAAAAAGTGGGACGCGGGCGGCTCAAAATAAAATAAAAGCCGCGGGACGCGTAAGATGAAGAAATTTACCTTATTTTTAATTATTGTTCTTACTTTGATTGCTCTTTTTTCGGCATGCTCGAGAAAGGAGCAATATTTCATTTTCGGCACCACCGTTGAAATAAATTTGAGCGGCGCGGGCGCGGCAAAGTCGGAACGTCTCATAATTAATAGGCTTACCGAGCTCGATAAAACGCTCTCGACATCGCTCGAAAACAGCGACGTAAAAAAAATCAACGAAGCGCAAGCGGGCGAAGCGGTCAAGGTATCGGCCGACACCCTCAAAATGTTTGAAATAGCTTTTGAGATTTTCGTGGCGTCGGAGGGAGCATTCAATCCCGCCGTCTTCCCGCTCGTCGAGCTTTGGCGCTTTTCTCCCGATACTTTTACTATCAAGGGCGATAAGATTACGCCGCCCGATGCCTCCGAAATAGCGGCGCTATTGCCCTATACTTATCTTTTCGATTTTACGGTTGACTTTGAAAGAGGCACCGTCACCAAAAAATATTCCCAAATGAAGATAGACTTCGGCGCAATTGCCAAGGGCTACGCCGCCGAGGAAGTCTTCAAACTTGTCGAAAACGCCGAGGGGCTTATCAACATAGGCGGCAATATCTACGTCGTCGGTGACTCGAAAAAAATAGGAATAGGCAACCCGCGCGCCTCCGAATTCCCTTATTTCGGCAGTCTTAGAGTTTTATCAAGTATTACGACCTCGGGCGACTATGAACGCTACTACCTCGACGCCGAGGACGAAAGCAGGCGCTACTGCCACATTATCGACGGCAGGACGGGCTATCCCGCGGCGTCGGGCTTAATCAGCGTTACGGTCTTGGGGGGTGACGGCGGAAGGTGCGACGCAATAGCCACCGCCGCCTTGGCGCTGGGCGCCCAAGCGGGCGCCGCGCTAATAAAATACTACGGGCTTTCGGCCGTCATCATCACCGACAGCAACACTTATCATACAGTCAATGCCGACGGCTTTACTCTCACGGACACCGCTTACATCTTCGCCGTAATTTGAACCAATTTTGAAAGCTGAAGACAGAATAAACGAAATAAAAAGTTCAAAGCCCTTCCGATGGGGCGATTTTTTGTTGCTCGCCGTCGTTTTGGCGCTAATCGGGCTTGCTGTCTGGCTCGCCGTTCCCAAAGCGGGCAACACCGTAGAAATTTACGAGAGCGGAAAACTTGTCTACTCGCTGCCGCTTTCGGAGGACAGGGAAGTCGACGTAAAAGGCGACGGTAAATTTATTGTGAAAATCGAGGAGGGCAAGGTTTTTGTTAAAACCTCGGATTGCCCCAATCAGGACTGCGTCCATTCGGCGCCGATAAAGAGTGGGGGAGGGGTGATAATTTGCCTTCCCAACGAAATCGTCATAAAAATCACCGCCACCGACATAGACGCTATAACTTAACATCGGCGCAACGCAAAATAACGGCAAAGTTGACAATTCGCCCAAATGCACAGAAACCTCAAAAGAGTTCGCTATTTAAAGCGGATGCAAGCAAAGGCTAATAAACAGAAAAACTTCCCAAGAACCGAGTGCCAGACAATAAATGGAAGAAAAAAGCAAAAAGACTGATAAAAAAATAAACTTAAGAGAGATAGCCCGCCTCGCCGTGTTTTTGGCATTCGCGCTTATTTTATCGTTGCTTGAAAATATGCTTCCGCCTATTGTGCCGGTGCTGCCTTATGCCAAAATCGGGCTTTCCAATATCGTCGTCTTCGGCGTGTTCATTATTGCCGACGTAAAGCAGGGCTTGGTCGTGCTCGTCTTAAAGTGCGTGCTCGCTGCGTTGTTTTCGGGAAACATCGGTATGCTGATGTATTCGCTTCCCGCGGCTGCGGTAAGCTACACCGCGATAATCCTTTTATACAAAACCAAATTTTTCGGCATTCCCGCTCTTTCGGCGGCGGGCGGAATCTTGCACAACCTGACGCAACTCGCCGTCGCCGCGGCAATCATCGGGCCGGGCGTGTTTATTTATTTCCCCTATCTTCTTCTCGCCGGCGCCGCGGCGGGCTTGGCGACGGGCACGGCGCTGTTCTTTACCATAAAATACATTCCCATGAAAGCTTTAGTCTATAAAGCTTAGCAGTTTCAGTTTCAATCCGCACCCAAATAATTAGTTTTTATAAGCTCAAAATCTGCAAACCTAGTGCCAAACGTTTTAAACGGAAAATTAAAAAACGCCCTCGCAAGAGGGTGTTTTTAATGTGCAATGAACAAGCGGGTTTTTTAATTTTTTTTCAAGTCGGAAAGATAGTCTATGAGCTCCGATTTTGTGTCGGGATGGGAAAGGCCGAATTCGATGTTGGCGATGATAAAACCGAGTTTGTCGCCGATATCGTATCTTCTTCCCTCGAATTCGCATGCATAAACTCCCGTTTCGCGCGCAAGCAGCGAAAGAGCGTCGGTTAAATTGATTTCGCCGTTCTTTGCCGGCTTGGTCCGCTTCACGGCGTCGAAAATCTCGGGAGTGACGATAAACCTGCCCAAGCTGGCGTAAGGCGAGGGGAGCTCGCCCTCGGGCTTTTCGATGATGCTTTTAACCTCGATAATGTTGCCTTTAATCTTGCCGGGCTCGATGACGCCGCAACGCCTCGCAATTGGCTCTGCGACCTTCTGGACGCCCAAAATCGGCGTGCCGGTTATCGAAAAGGCGCGGATAAGTTGTTTAGTGACCGGTTCGGTGCTTTTAAAGACGTCGTCGCCGAACAGCACGGCGAAGGGTTCGCCCGCCGACCATGCCGCGGCGTAGTTAATGGCGTAGCCGGTGCCGAGCATAGTGTCTTGAAATGCGAAGCGGATATCGGCCTTATTTACCGAGGATTGAAGGCGGGAAAGCGCAGGCCAGTTGGAACTCTTCTTCAACTGCTCCTCAAGCTCGAAATTTCTTGAAAAATAGTCGATGATGGCCTTTTTTTGGGGCGAGAGAAGTATTAAAATATCGGTTATGCCGCTGTTTATCGCCTCGTCCACGATATATTGGAGCGCGGGAGTGTCGACAATCGGCAGGAGCTCCTTGGGCATCGCCTTGGTTTGCGGCAAAAATCTTGTGCCGAAGCCTGCGGCGGGGATAAACGCTTTTTTGACGTCCATAATCACACCTCGCTTATCATTATATATTAGCGGCGTCAAAAATGCAATCCGAGTTATTAAATTTAAGCCTTAACAGGGCGCCGAAAAGTTTGCGCGGGGCAAGATGAGGACTGTTTGATATTAAAGACATAAAAAAAATTTGATATTAGCTTCCTAATCGGGTAAAATTAAAATGGGCATATGAGAACGATACTGCACTGCGATTTGAATAATTTTTACGCTTCGGTCGAGATGAAGTTCCATCCCGAGTTTTACGGCCGCCCTCTCGCCGTCTGCGGCGACCCTAAAAAGCGGCACGGCATCGTGCTCGCCAAAAATCAGCTTGCAAAAAAGGCGGGCGTCATTACGGGCGAGGCGATTTGGCAGGCGCAGCAAAAATGCCCCGATTTAGTTCTGGTGCCGCCCCATTACGCCGAATACGTCAAGCACAGCGGGCAGGTGTTTGAAATCTACAAGCGATATACCGACCGCGTAGAGCCCTTCGGAATCGACGAATGCTGGCTCGACGTCACCGAATCTCTTCCGCTTTTGGGAACGGGCAAAGAAATTGCCGACGAAATCAGAGAACGGGTTAAAATCGAAACCGGCCTCACGGTGTCGGTAGGCGTGTCCTTCACCAAAATTTTCGCCAAACTGGGGAGCGACCTCAAAAAGCCCGACGCCACGACGGAGATATCACCCGAAAACTTTAAGTCGGTCGTCTGGCCGCTCGAAGTGTCGGAAATGATGATGATAGGCAAAAAGACCGCCAAGGTCTTAAATCTAATGGGCATTCACACAATCGGCGACCTTGCCGCCGCCGACGTCGAGGCGCTCAAAAGGAGCTTCGGCAAAATAGCTCAAGGTATGCATGACAATGCCAACGGCATCGAAACCGAAGAGGTCAATTCGGCGTTTTTCGAGCGGGCTCCCAAGAGCGTGGGCAACGGCACGACAACGGCGCAGGACATGGCGAGCTACGAGGACGCCGCTGCTGTCATCTACGCGCTTTCGGAGCAGGTCGCCATGCGCCTTCGAAGCTGTAATATGGAGGCGAACGGCGTCTCCCTCAATATAAAATATCCCGATTTTGAGGGCATATCACGTCAGCTTGCCTTTGATTATTCGACATCCAACGCCACCGATCTCGCCGAGGGCGCGCTATGCCTTTTAAAAGAAAATCACTCATTCGCCAAATGCCCCCTCCGCGCAGTCACGGTGACGGCCATCAAGCTGACGCCCGAGGACAGCTCGCAAATAAGCTTCTTCGACGAAAAGAGGGATAAAGAGAGCCGCCTCGAGCGCGCCGCCGACAAAATCCGCTCCAAATACGGCTACAGCGCCCTCCGCCGCGGCATCACTTTAGGTAACGACGTCATAATCGGCCATAAGCTAGCCGCCGAGGATGATTTTTTACCCTTTAAGCATTAGTCGCTTTTTTTACCCATTATTCTAAAATTATTTCCTAAACATACCCGAAAACAGCCTGACACATTTACTTCTTTCTATTTGGCAAATTTCGTTGACTTTTCAAAAAAATAAGTTTATTATCACATGGTGTAAAGGCGAAAACCTTTACAGCGAGGCCTTATGCTGGAAAAAACATTGGAAATGGGCAAGCTCATCGACGTTTACGGCAAGTTGCTGACGCCGCATCAGGCGGAGCTTATTGACCTTTACTACAACAAGGATATTTCGCTCTTTGAAATTGCCGAAATTTTTAATATCTCCAGGCAGGCGGCGCGCGACGCCATTGTCAGAGGCGAGAGGCAGTTAAAGGACTACGAGAGCAAGCTGGGGCTTATAAAATCACAGGAAATGGTCCTTAGTCTGATAGAGCGCGGCAAGGCCGCATCCGAGGGCGAAAAGAACGCATACTTTGACAATATCGCCGCCGAATTATTCGGAAAGGAGGAGGAATATGGCGCTGTTTGATAATTTAAGCGACCGAATTAATCATATATTTTCCAAAATCCGCGACAAGAGCAAGCTTACCGAGCTTGAAATAAAGCAGGCTATGCGCGAAATTAGAATTGCGCTTCTCGAGGCCGACGTCAACTTTACCGTTGTCAAGGACTTCATTCAAAGAGTCAGCGACAAAGCGCTCGGCGAAGAGGTTTTAAAGAGCCTTTCGCCCGCCCAGCAAGTCATTAAAATTGTTCACGAGGAGCTCATTGCCCTTCTCGGAAGCAAGGTTTCCAAGCTTGCCGCCGCGCCAAATCCGCCCACCGTGGTTCTGATGTGCGGGTTGCAGGGCTCGGGCAAAACGACGATGTGCGGCAAACTCGCTTATATGCTGAAAAAGCAGGGCAAAAACGTTATGCTGGCGGCATGCGACGTCTACCGTCCGGCGGCAATAAAACAGCTTCAGATTTTGGGCGAAAAAGTCAAGGCGCCGGTCTATTCGGAAGGCCAAGGCGACCCCGTCAAGATTGCCAAAGCCGCGGTGCGCGAGGCGGCGAGCAAGGGAATGGATATCCTAATTGTCGACACTGCGGGTCGGCTTCATATCGACGATAAGCTGATGGCGGAGTTAAAGGATATCCGCGCCGCCGTCAAACCTTCCGAAATTCTGCTCGTCATCGACGCCATGACCGGCCAAGACGCCGTCAACGTTGCCGACACCTTCAATAAGGCTGTCGAGGTGACGGGCGTCGTCGTAACAAAGCTGGACGGCGATACTCGCGGCGGCGCCGCGCTCTCCGTTAAGGCGGTGACGGGCAAGCCCATCAAATTTATAGGGACGGGCGAGAAAATCGAGGACGTTTCGGAGTTTCATCCCGACCGCATGGCGTCGAGAATTTTGGGCATGGGCGACGTCCTTACGCTCATCGAGAAAGCCGAGCAGACGATTTCGGCCGAGGAAGCCGAAAAGCAGTTGAAGCGGATGCGCGAAAACAGCTTCACGCTCGAGGACTATCTCTCGCAAATCGAAAGCATTAAAAAGATGGGCAACATAAAGGACATGCTGGGCATGATTCCCGGCATGGGTGCCAAACTCAAGGGCGCCGACGCCGACATCGACGAAAACCAAATCAAGCGCACCAAGGCAATCATTCAATCGATGACCAAGCGCGAGCGGCAAAAGCCCGAAATCATTAAATCCGGCCATAAAAAAAGGATAGCGCTGGGCAGCGGAACATCCATTCAGGAAGTCAACCAGCTTTTAAAGCAGTTTGAGGCGGCCAAGGAAATGATGGCGCGCATGGCCAAGGGCGGCGGGCTCGGCAAGAGGGGCGGATTCCCGTTCTAAGCTTCTAAGAGTGGTCAACAAAGCGCATTATCTTTGAATGATAATTCACAACAAAACAAAAAAACATCGAATCAATCTTCAAGGATAATCCACATCTAAACTATAAACAATTCGCAAACAAATAAAAAATATTTTTATAAAACATAGGAGGCACAAATATGGTTAAAATCAGATTGACGAGAATCGGCGCGAAGAAGGCTCCCAGCTACCGCATAGTAGCCACCGATTCCAGGACGGCAAGGGACGGTCGCTACATCGAGCAGGTCGGCTTCTACGACCCCACCAAAGAGCCCGCCGTTGTCAACATCGACGTTGAGCTTGCCAAGAAATGGATTAGCAACGGTGCTCAACTGACCGATACCGTCCGCGGTCTTTTCAAAAAGAACAACATCATTTGAGGTGAAAAATGCTTGAACTTGTTGAGTTTATCGTCGATAAGCTGGTAGGCAGCGAAGGCCAACACAGCGTCGCCTTGATTGAAAAAGGCAGCGAGGTCGACATCACCGTCACCTGCGAGAAAAAAGTTATCGGCAAAATCATAGGAAAGCAGGGCAGAATCGCCAAGGCCATCCGCGCCATCGTCAAGGCCGCGGGCGCCAAAGAGGATACCCGCCGCTATAATGTCGTCATTCAGGAGATGGACTGAGGCGGATTTTGCAAAGATTGCCGCAAGCGGGCTCAAAATGCTTGCATTTTTAATGAACCGCTTGCGCGTTAGTCGGTAGATTTTTCGGCTTTGCCAAGGTTAAAAAATTTGGAAAAGTTTATAAAAATCGGAAAAATTGTCAAGGCGCAGGGCATCAAGGGCGAGGTCAAGGTTTTCCCTTTGACCGACGATGTTTCGCGCTTTAACGCGCTGAAAAATGCCTTTGTCGGCGGCAAACCCTTTAAGGTCGGATACGCGCGGCCGCAGAGGGGCGAAATCGTCATAAAACTTTCGGGCATTGACGACAGAAACGCCGCCGAGACGCTCAAAGGCAAGTTTGTCGAAGTAGAGCGAGCCGACGCCGTGCCCCTTTCGGAGGGCGAGTATTTCATTGCCGACCTTATCGGCGCCGTCGTTTTTGAAGGCGAAAAGCGGTTGGGAACCGTGAAGGAAATCTTAAACTACGGCGCGTCCGACATAATCGTCGCCGAATGCGGCGGAGAAGCAGTGATGTTTCCCTTTTTGGAAAAAGTCATTGAAAATATCGACGTCGAGCGCGGCGAGATTAGGCTGAACGGCGAAGAATTCGCCAAAATCGCCGTGAAAGAGAACGGAGAGGGCTACTGATGATTTTCAAAGTTTTGACGCTTTTTCCCGAAATTTTCGAAATTCTCAACGTCGGCATTTTGGGTAAGGCGCTTGGGGAAGAAAAATTTTCGGTTGAGGTTATAAATATCCGCGACCACACGCTCGATAAGCACAAGAAGTGCGACGACTATCCCTTCGGCGGCGGCGCAGGCATGGTGATGATGCCCGACCCCATCTCGCGCGCCATTGACTTTGCCGATATTGAACACAACTTCAAACGAATCTACCTTTCGCCCAAGGGCAAAACACTCAATCAGGACATGGTTAAGGAGCTTTCCCGTGAGAGCGGGCTGGTGCTTCTTTGCGGTAGCTACGAGGGCGTAGACCAGCGTGTTTTAGACCGCGAAATCGACGAGGAAATTTCCGTCGGCGACTATGTGCTGACTAGCGGCGAGCTTCCCGCGCTCGTTCTCATCAACGCTGTTTCTCGCTATATCGAAGGCGTTTTGGGAAGCGGCGAGTCGGTGGTGGAGGAGAGCTTTTCGGCCGGCCTTTTGGAATATCCACACTACACCCGCCCCCAGATTTGGCAAGGGATTGCGGTGCCCGACGTCCTTATTTCAGGCAATCATAAACTCATCGAGGAGTGGCGCCGCCGTCAGTCGGAAGAGCTGACGAAAAAAAGGCGCCCTGACCTTATAGAAAAAAAAGAGTAGTTCAAAAAAAGTTTTACAATAGAAAGAAGTTGAAAAAATTTGTAGTAGGTTTCTTTTTTTGTAAATTCTATAGAAGTCGTTTGGCCTAAGGTTATTTAGGGCTTGAGAGCGGAAAAATGTTGATTCAATGGTATCCGGGACATATGGCGAAAGCCGTCAGAGAGATGCGCGAAAGCGTCAAGCTTGTCGACGCCGTTCTCTACGTTCTGGACAGCCGCGCGATTGAGGCATCGATGAATCCCAAGTTCGAACCGCTGATTGAAAGGCGTCGGCCAATCTATGTCTTAAACAAGTGCGACCTTGTAAACCGCGGCGACCTCGAGCTTTGGCAAAAAAAATTCAAGGCGGAAGGGAAATATTTTGCCGCCGTCAACAGCGCCTCGGGCGACACTACCGGTGTTATCGCCGCTCTCTCCGAGGCGATGTCGGATAAGGTGGAAAAATACGCCGCTAAAGGTGTTGACAAAACCATTCGCGCCATGGTGGTGGGAGTTCCCAACTCGGGAAAATCGACGCTCATCAACAGCCTTTGCGGCAAAAAGAAAACGGCGACGGGCGACCGTCCCGGCGTCACGCGCGGCCGCCAATGGGTAGGCGTCGACAAAAATATTGAGCTTTTAGACACGCCGGGCACGCTTTGGGCGTCTTTTGACAACGCCGAGCACGCGCTTGACCTTGCGTTTATCGGAAGCATACGCGACGACATTCTTGACACCGCCGAGCTTGCCTGTGAGCTAATAAAAAAGCTCATTTCAATTGCGCCCGGGGAATTTTTAAGCCGCTATGCGGTAGATATTTCAAAACCGCCGCATCTAATTCTCGAAGATATCGCCGCGCTTCGCGGATTTATAAAAAAAGGTGGAGCGGCGGACATTGACCGCGCCGCGAAAGCGGTGCTCGACGATTTCAGAAAAGGGAGAACGGGCAAGATCATGCTCGAAAAACCATGATAGCGTCAAAGACCGACAAACTCGCCTTCGAGCTTAAATGCATGGCGGAAGGTGCCAAATACATATGCGGTATCGACGAGGTGGGCAGAGGCCCGCTTGCCGGACCCGTTACCTGCACCGCGATAATCATGCGGCTGGATGACGTAATCGAGGGCGTGGACGACAGTAAAAAGCTTAGCGAAAACAAGCGCGAGGAGCTGTTTGAGTTGATTTTATCGCACGCCGTAGCAGTCAGCACCGAGTCGCTAGATAATCGAGTTATTGACAAAATCAATATTTTAGAGGCCACAAAGCGGTGCATGAACGCCGCAATCTGCAATTTAAAGATAAAACCCGACGTCATTTTGTCGGACGCAATTAACCTTAACGTAGGCATTCGTTGCATTCCCATAATAGGCGGCGACGGGCTTTCCTACACCATAGGAGCTGCGAGCATAATCGCCAAAGTCCTTCGCGACAGGTTGATGAGGAAATATGACGAAATCTATCCCGAATACGACTTTAAAAACAACAAAGGCTACGGCACCAAGACGCACTTAGACGCCATAAAGCGCGTTGGCGCCTCCGAAATCCACCGCTTGACTTTTTTGAAAAAGTTGCTGCTTGAAAATGGCTGAGAACACGCGCGCCAAGGGCGGAATGGGGGAGGCGGCCGCCAAAAAATATCTTGAGTCTTGCGGCTACAAAATTTTGGAGACCAACTTCAAGACGGTTTTCGGCGAGGCGGACATCATTGCCGAAAAGGACGGAGTCATAGTCTTTTGCGAAATTAAATCACGAGCGAGCGCCGCCTTCGGTTTACCCGCCGAAGCTGTTGGGATATCTAAACAGCAGGGCTACATAAAAATCGCCCAAAGCTATATATCCTGCCGCCGCGCTGCCGGCCGCGACATCCGCTTCGACGTCATAGAGATTTTGGACGGCCAAATTAACCACATCGAAAATGCCTTTCAAAAACGGTAATTTTTTTAACTTATTAGCGCTAATAATAAAAAATCATATTTATTACCAAACGCCCTTCACAAGTTATTAAGAAATGCAGCATAAAAACCGCCATTCGATAGCCGAATGGCGGTTTATCATTACTGAATTGTAATAATATTATTCTTCGGGTTTTTTAAGCATCCCCGCTCGGCGTATCGTCGCCGCCCGGCGCAACTTCCTCGCTCGGCGCATCGAAAACCTCTTCGGACGGCGCTTCTTGAGCGGGCTCGATTTTTGTTGCGGCATCGGTAGCCTTTGCTTTCTTCTTGCGGCGGAAGGGATAACGCCAAGTGCCGTTTTTAATCCGCGCCGCGCGAACGATAAAGAACACACCGACGCCGAGGGCTCCGAAGACCAAGAGGAAGGGGAAGGTCGCCGTTATCGCCATCACTATCCATTTGAAGAAAACGACGAGCGCTTTCCATGCGTCTTTAAAGAGTTTGGCTATTCTTTGTCCGAAGGGCGGCGGCGTTTCGGGCTGATAGTTTTGGATGACGGTGATGGTGACAATGCTGTTTTCGATTTGACTATCATAGACGTTAATGGCGTTCCGAATGGCGCGAAGCTCGACATCGATTTCGGTCATGCGCTTTCTGATTGCCAAAATGTCGGCAATTTCGTCGGTGTCGTCGGCGGAGGCAAGCAGAGCGTCAAGGGTGTCATATTCGGCCTCCAGCGATTCGATGCGCGACTCTAAATTATAATAGTGGAGAGAGACGTCCTCGGCGTTCTTAACGAGGTGATAGACTTTGCCGCAAGTTTTGAGAGCCTCCAAATAAGCGTCGATGCGGTCGGACTTGACTCTGAAAACGAGCACGGCGCTCTCCTCACCGATTGATTCGCTGTCGAACCATTCGCCATCTTGCGTTAAGGCATTGATTTTTTCGATGGCGTCCTCAAGGTCGTCGGTCGAAATGGTAAGATGAGCGGTATAGACGATTTTTCGCTCGCTGACGCCGGGCACATCCGAGGTGCTGCCGCTCTCGTCATAGGAAGGTTCATCGGGGTTTATGCCTTTTTCGGAATCGTTATAACCTCTGTTGCAGGCGGCAAGGCCAATGAGCGTCGCCGCGACAACGATAAAGCAGACTAAAGTCAATAAAAATTTTTTCACATCACACCTCTTTAAACTAATTATATCCCGCGGCATCGTTATATTCAACAATTTTATTATTTAATTACTAAGAGAACTAAAAAACGGTTGTCTAAAAATGTTATATATGTTAATATTTATACCGCATTATGACTCGGCGTTCCTCTGGCATATAGGGTTTTGAACCCGCGAACGAACGCTTAGTTTTAAAACAACGGAGGTATATGTCATGAGCAACACCATTGATTTAGTCGAAAGAGAAGAAATCGAGCGCATTCTAACGCTGCGCGCACTGCAAAGGGCGAAGAAGAAAGAGGCGTCCGAGCTCACTGAGCAAGATATCGAGGCCGCCAAGGCCGCTTTCCCCGAAGTTGCGTCGGGCGATGTCGTCAAAGTTTTCGTCAAAGTTACCGAGGGCACGAGAGAGCGTCTTCAAAACTTCGAGGGCACCGTTATCGCCAAGAAAAATGGCGGGCTACGCGAGACCTTCACGGTCAGAAGGCTTTCCTACGGCATCGGCGTCGAGCGCACATTCCCTGTCTATTCCACCAAAATCGACCACATCGAAATCATCCGCCACGGCAAGGTCAGACGCGCCAAGCTCTACTACCTGAGAGAGAGAAAGGGCAAGGCCGCCAAGGTCAAGGAAATTAAAAAGTTCTAATTTTCTAATAGAAGAAATTATCCTCACCAAAATAATTCATTCCTATTAGAGGCAATAATGAAAAAACATAAAAAATTCGCTTTACTCTTAATCGCGGCGGTTATAATAGCCTCGGCGTTTCTCTTATACGGCTGCAACGACACCGGCGGCCCCTTTGACGAAGAGCTGGTTTTAAACGGCAACTTCGAGGACTTCGACGATGAGACCTCGACTTTCACCGATTGGCAGTTCGGCAAAGTCGGCACCGCCGCCAACACCAAGTTCGATAAGGTGGGGCACACGCTGACGGGCGATATCGCCAAGATTAACGGCACGCCCGACGCAAGCTACGGCAAGCAGTATCTCAGAATCACCAACTCCTCCGCCAACGTGGGCTATGCCTACCAGACGATCGCGGTGACGAGAGGCGCGACCTACCGCATTACCCTCGCTTACTATCAAAACGCGCAGGCTACCCCGGGCTCGGTTGCCAACGTGACGGGCGCACACTTAAGCTTTTTGGAAAACACCGAAGTAGTGCTCGCCGAGCAGCTCACATACGGTAAATGGACGGAAGCGACCGTCTACGTCAAGCCCAGAAATTCCGACTATCTCACGCTATGCTTAAGAGTTGGCGCCGAAGACGCTCCCGCTGCGGCGACCGCGCGCTTCGACAAGGTCTCCATGGTTCGCGTCCAAAGCATTCCCAAGTCGGCGACAGTCACCGATATCGTCAGAAAAGACAGCGTGCTTTACAACAAGGCTATCGGCGGAATTTTGTTCGAGACCTTTATAGGTATTTTCTCGGCGGCTTTAGTCGTCGGAGGATATGTTGTGCTGAGGCGGATGCTGGCCGACCGTTCCACGCTCGAAGGGCGTTTCTTCACAGGCGGAAAATTCAAAGATACCGCTATCGTGGCGGCCGCTCTGATAGCGCTTGCGTTCGCGGTGCGAATGGTTTTTGCTTCCACAATGTATGGCTTCGGCAAAGAAACGGCGGGTCTTCTCTCGACGGCTCAACAACTGATTGCCAAAGGTCTTCATAAGTTTTACACGCTTAATCCTTCCACTCTCTATTCGCCGGGCGAACTCTATATTCTGAGCATCATCGGCGGGCTGGGCAAGCTGTTTAAACTGGAAACGTCGAGCATGGGCTTCGCGCTTCTTCTGAAACTTCCTGCCGTTATCGCCGACACCGCTGTGGTTGCCATGCTGTTCTTCTTCGGCAAGAAATACGTCGGACCAAAGCTCGCTGCGCTCTATTCCGTTATCTACGCGCTGCTTCCCGTCGCATTGGTGCTTTCGGGCGTCCGCGGCAGCTTTGATTCCATACTCGCCGCGCTACTCCTTCTGACATTCATTCTTCTCATAGAAAAGAAGTATATTTGGATGTTTGTCACCGTGCTTTTCTCGGTGCTTTTAAGCCTCGACGCAATGGCAGTTGTGCCGCTCATTCTGGCTTACCTCGGCTATCTCTGCTATAAAGAATACAGAGCGCAGGATAAGGGCGACTTCAAAAAGCTGCTGGCGCTGACCATCGGCGGCACGGTGGCCGTATTTGTGGCGTTCTGGTTGCTTTCGCTGCCCTTCGCCTATGAATTTATCGCGGCTAAGCCCTCCAAGCCCTTCTATATTTTAGGCAAATATACCGCCATGATGAAGGACGTCGACTATTTCGTTTCCAACAACTTCAACCTCTACGGCATGGTCGGCATGAACAATAAGATAGTCAATAATACGGCGTCGATATTCAACCTTATCTTCATTCTGGTGTTGGTCGTCTACGTCATTTCGCTCTATCTCAAAAACCGCAACCGCCTCGAGCTTATGCTTTTGGCGTCGTTCACCTTCGCCATAATTTCGGTGTTCACGCTCAAACACACCGAAACTTATCTATTCCTTTCGCTCGGCATGTTGCTTGCCTATATTATGCTGGCGGGCGAGAAGCGGCTCTACTTCGTCTTCTTCGCGCTTTCGCTTCTGAACTTCCTCAACATCGCCCAGCTCATGAACATATCGGGATTTGTGGCGTCTAAGCCGGCAGGGCCTTTGGTCAACTTCGAGAGCATCGAAGTGTTCTATATCATGATGTCGGTGTTCGCCGTGCTCGTCACGCTTTACTACGGCTACCTCACTTATATGATTTGCAACAACGGCCAGAGAAAGGAAATCCCGCCCATGCGCGACACCTTCTTGGTTTCCGTCAAGAAGTGGTTCAAGAGCTGGAAGAGAACCTAATTTACTAACTTATTTTTCTAAACGCATTAAAAAAGCCGACAAAATGTCGGCTTTTTTTGTGTTTCAATGTTTTGTCCGGACCTATTATTCTTCCTAAGTTCATTCGAGTTCTTGTGTTCTAAATTACAAGGCCTCTATTGTTGCTTTAGTTTCCGTCTTTCCTGCTTTTGTTTGATTTATCAATCTACAATATTTCGCCCGAAATCGGGTAAATGCCCACATAGGAGGAAAGCTGCATTCTCGATAGCACCATTTTTACGTTTTTTTCAAACCTTTCATCAAATCGCACCGAGAGCCCGCAGCCCTGCGAAAGCTCCCTCGGCGTGTTTATTATATTTGACGGAATTCTATAACTTCGCAGCGCCTCCTGAAATTTTATGGCTTGAGAGCGCGACCTAAAGACGGCCGCTCTGAAGCCGGAGCCCGTTCTTTCTTTCATATCATAACCTCTATAACCAAATCACATTCGGTCTAATACACTATATTATGGAATAAAATTTTATGTCCGAAAATGAGGAATTATGATATATTTTGACAACGCGGCGACCTCGCGCTTTAAGCCTAAGTCTGCCTTGAACATATTGATAAACGAGCTCACAAAAAGCAGCAACAGCGGCAGAAGCGCCCACCGCGACGCCATAACGACCGCTTTAAAAATAGAGGAAACACGGGCAATAATTCAAGATAAACTTGCCGCACAATCGGCCAACGTGGTGTTCACCAAAAACTGCACCGAAGCCCTCAATCTCTGCCTTCTGAAAGGCGGATTCAAAGGACACATCATCTCCACCGTTTTAGAGCATAATTCCACGCTTCGCCCGCTTTATCGGCTGAACTCGACAGATAAAGTGGCGGTTACGCTGATTGAGCCCAACGACGAGGGCTTTGTAACTGCCTCCGAAATCGAGCCGTATATCAGGCGCGATACATCCCTCATCGCGGTAAATTTTGTCTCTAACGTCACCGGTGCCGTGGCCGATATCGAGGGGATAGGCAAGCTCGCCAAAAGCAAAAATATAGTCTTTTTGGTGGACGGCGCGCAGGGCGTGCCGCACATATATTTTGATTTTTTAAAGATGGGCGTCGATATGCTGGCGCTGCCCGGTCATAAGGGGCTTCACGGTTTTCAAGGGACGGGCGTCTTGGTCTTTTCCGACAAAGTTAAAATCGCGCCGCTCATTTTGGGCGGCACCGGCACATATTCGAGCAGCGTCACCCAACCCGAGGGTTATCCCGAAAGTTTGGAAAGCGGCACGCTGTTTTCGGCGGGAATAGCCGCGCTGGGCGAGGCAGTGCGCTGGACTTATTCGCACCTTAGAGAAGGGAACGCGTTGATTGAAAAAATCGGGGGAGAGCTTATTTACGGCTTAACCTCTCTCGGCGTCAAGGTTTACACCAAGGACGCACGGGCGGGAATAGTGTCATTCAACTTAGGCGACATCCCTTCAAGCGACGTCGCCGACCTTTTGAACGCCGCCGATATCGCCGTCAGAAGCGGCCTTCACTGCGCGCCGCTGCTTCATAAATATTACGGCACCGAAAAGCAGGGCATGGTGCGCGCCAGCGTCGGCTTCAACAACACCGACCGCGACGCCGCGGCTTTTTTGAACGCGATTGAAAAAATAGTTAAGCACACCTCAGCTT
Organism: Eubacteriales bacterium; assembly: GCA_035449045.1. GTDB lineage: Bacteria > Bacillota > Clostridia > Christensenellales > CAG-917 > DAOTKC01. Next base: position 51,100 of record DAOTKC010000003.1, on the reverse strand, counting down.
AATGCTCAAAATAAGTTCGATTTAAGCCGCGCCGCATTTTCGGCGCGGCTTTTACAAAAAGCCCTGCCGCAAAAAATATCAATCCGTTTAAGCCGATAAAAAGGAATAAAAACATTTCGAGCCTAATACTTGCCCTTAAATCCAAAATATGCCATAATATAACGCATAATATGGAAATGAATTTGGCGGAAGCGGTATATTCGAGGCTTAAGGAAATGCACCCCGAGGCGCATTGCGAGCTTAATTACAGCTCGCCTTTTGAGCTTTTGGTTGCCGTGATTTTGTCGGCGCAATGCACCGACAAGCGCGTCAACATCGTCACCGAAAAACTCTTTAAAATTTGGAATACTCCCGAGGCTTTTGCCGCAATCGAGCCCGCCGAGCTCGAGCCGCACATTTTTTCCTGTGGATTTTACCGGAACAAAGCCAAAAACATCGTTTTCGCCGCCCGCGACATTGTCGCAAACTACGGCGGCCGCGTCCCCGATAACTTCGACGACCTCATCAAGCTTGCCGGCGTGGGCAGAAAAACCGCCAACGTCATAACCTCGGTGGCTTTCGGCTCCGACGCCATCGCCGTCGACACCCATGTATTTAGAGTTAGCAACCGCATAGGTATAGCCGACGCCGCCACGCCCGAAAAGACGGAACAGCAACTGATGGAGTTTTTCGACCGTTCGATGTGGCGAAATCTCCACCATCTTTTAATTTTCCACGGCCGTTACATCTGCCGCGCCCAAAGCCCCGAATGCGGCGTCTGCGCCCTCACCGATATTTGCGAATACTATAAGACCACGCTAAAGCTTAACCCTTCGCCCAATGCGAATAATCCCTGATTTCAATAAAAGGTAATACCGCATACTCGGTAAAATCACAAAAATTAGCCGTTGAAAGCCCTGAAATGCGGCGATAGAAAATGTAAAACGGAGCAAACGATGTATAAGATACTGAAAAAGAGAACTCTTGCCGAAAACGCAATTGAATACCGGTTTTTATGTTCTAAAGTTGCCGCGCACGCCAAGCCCGGCCAGTTTATCATCCTTCGCGTCGACGCCGAGGGCGAGCGCGTGCCCTTTACCATCTGCGACATTCACGACGACGGCATAACGATTTTGGTGCAGACGGTGGGATACACCACTATGAAGCTGGCGCAAAAAGAAGAGGGGGAGTATATCCACGATTTAGTAGGTCCGCTCGGCAACGCCACCGACCTTGAGGATTTCGGTAAAATATTACTCGTCGGAGGCGGAATAGGCACCGCCGTCGTCTATCCGCAGGCTAAGCATTTGTTTAAAGAGGGAAAGCCCGCCGATTCCATAATCGGGGCGAGAACGGCTTCGCTTTTGGTCTATGAGGACGAAATGCGGCAGTTTTCGGAAAATCTCTGCGTCGTGACCGACGACGGCAGCCGCGGCGAGAAAGGTTTTGTGACGGCAAAGCTTGAAGCGCTCATAAAAGAGGGGAAAAACTATGACGCCGTATTCGCGGTCGGGCCGTTGCCCATGATGCGGGCGGTCGCCAACCTCACGCGCGGCTACGGATTAAAGACTATTGTTAGCATGAACAGCATCATGGTGGACGGCACCGGTATGTGCGGTTGCTGCCGCCTCACCGTGGGCGGTAAAGTTAAATACGCCTGCGTAGACGGGCCCGAGTTCGACGGCCACCTCGTCGATTTCGAGGAGGCGATGGCGCGCTCACGCACCTATGTCGAACAGGAAAAAGAGCATATCTGCCGCTTGAGCGGTGCGCCAAAGAAGGGCTGAATGGTTCAAAATTCCGTTCAATAAAGCTAAGTAACGGCGAAAAAAAGTCTAACAAATTCTGTGGTTAAAATTTAACACAACCCAAAAAGCTAAAACAAGCTAAGAAGACCTCAAACAGCGAGGAAGATATGGAAAAAAGAAATCCCATCCCCACGGCGGATGCTAAAGAGAGAATTAAAGGTTTCGGCGAAGTTGCGCTCGGATACGACGAAGAGACGGCGGTCAAAGAGGCGGAGAGATGCCTTCAATGCAAAAACGCGCCCTGCAAGAAGGGCTGTCCGGTAGGCGTTTCCATCCCCGAATTCATTTCTTGCATTAAAAATCGCGATTTTGCCGCCTCCGTCAAGGTCATGAAGGGCGACAACAACTTGCCCTCCGTCTGCGGCAGAGTCTGCCCCCAAGAGGAGCAGTGCGAGAAATACTGCGTCCGCAAGGCAAAACTTGGCGGCTCCGTCGGCATAGGCTATCTTGAGAGGTTTATCGGCGACTACGCGTTGAAAGCGAAATCGGAGATAAAACCCGCCGCCAAAAACGGCCGCAAGGCCGCCGTCATAGGCAGCGGCCCCTCGGGCTTGACCGCCGCCGCCGACCTCGCTCTTGCCGGCTTTGAGGTAACAATCTACGAAAGCCTTCACAAGGCGGGCGGCGTTTTGATTTATGGCATTCCCGAATTCAGGCTTCCCAAGGATATCGTGGAGCGCGAGATAGAAACGCTCCTAGATTTGGGCGTCAAAATAGAATTGAACGCCGTTATCGGCAAGACAATCACCGTCGACGAGCTTATGAAGGAAAACGACGCGGTATACATCGCGACGGGCGCCGGCCTGCCTTCGTTTTTGGGCGTCAAGGGCGAAAACCTGAACGGAGTATACAGCGCCAACGAATACCTTACGCGCGTCAATCTTATGAAGGCCTACCGCGAGGATTCCGACACGCCGCTGATTCGCGGCAAGAACGTGGTGGTGGTTGGCGCCGGCAACGTCGCCATGGACTCGGCGCGCACCGCGCTTCGTCTGGGCGGCAAAGTAACTCTTGTTTACCGCCGCACCAGAGAGGAGATGCCCGCCCGCGCCGAGGAAATCGAGCACGCGCTCGAGGAGGGCGTGGAGTTTAGGTTGCTTACCAATCCCATCGAGATTTTGGGTGAAAACGGCCGAGTTACCGGCATCAGATGCATAAAAATGGAGTTGGGCGAGCCCGACGCTTCGGGGCGCAGAAGGCCTATTGCTGTCCCGGGCTCGGAGCACGAAATAGCCTGCGACCAAGTGATAGTGGCTTTGGGAACGACTCCCAACCCATTGCTCAAAAACAGCTTTAAACGGTTGAATACCACCGATAAAGGCACGATTTTGATAAATGAAAACGGCGAAACCAACGTCGAAAACCTCTTTGCGGGCGGCGACGCCGTGACGGGCGCAGCCACCGTCATTCTCGCCATGGGCGCGGGCAAAACCGCGGCGAGAACTATAATAGAGAGATTTAAGAATAACAATTAATAAAAAGAAAAAACTTTTTCTGTTATTACAATCGAAATATAAAAAACTAGAATCAAAGCGAAACGCAAAGCAAAATAGTCAATAATAATTCAGTCGGCTTTGCATGCAGAAAGACGGGATTATTTAAGATTGAAAATTTCCCGACGGTGCGGTTATGTTTTTGGATTACGCAAAAATCACGATAAAAGCGGGTGACGGCGGCGACGGCCGCGTGTCCTTCCACCGCGAAAAGTTCATCATGAATGGCGGGCCTGACGGCGGCGACGGCGGCAAGGGCGGCGATATAATTTTTACCGCCACCGAAAGCCTCAACACGCTCATCGATTTTAAATATCAAAAATTTTACCGCGCCGAGAACGGCGAAAAAGGCGACATCAACACCTGCACCGGCCGTTCGGGCAAGGATTTAATTATTCGCGTGCCCGTCGGAACCGTCATTAAGGACACTGAAAGCGGCGAGATTATTTGCGACCTCTATTACGACGGACAGACAAGCGTAGTGCTTTCCGGCGGCAGAGGCGGCAAAGGAAACGCCAGATTCGCGACGGCTACCAGGCGCTCGCCGGGCTTTTCCCAGCAGGGCGAAAAAGCGCCCGAAGTTAAGGTTACACTTGAGCTGAAGACGCTTGCCGACGTCGGCCTCATCGGCTATCCCAACGTGGGAAAATCAACATTGCTTTCCGTTTTGACCTCGGCGAGGCCCAAGATTGCCAACTATCACTTCACTACGCTATCTCCCAATCTCGGCGTGCTCAAAGTCTACGACGAGAGCATAGTTTTGGCCGACATTCCCGGCCTTATCGAGGGCGCGGGCGAGGGCGCGGGGCTGGGGCATTACTTCCTTCGGCATATCGAGCGCGTCCGTCTGCTCGTCCATGTCGTCGACATCTCGGCTTCGGAAGGGCGCACGCCCGCCGAGGATTACTACACTATTAGAAAAGAGCTTAAAGTGTATTCCGAAAAGCTCGAAAGCCTTGCAGAAATCGTCGTTTTAAACAAGACCGACCTTCTTACGGATAATCAAAACATCGAGGAGTTTGAAAAAGCGACCGGCGTTTCCGCAATAAAAATTTCGGCGGCCGCCTACACCGGCCTTGACGAGCTTATTCATGAAATTTACAGCCGATTCAAATCGCTTCCCACGCCCGGCCCGTTGGTGCCCGAAGATTATAAGTTTGAATATAAAAAGCCCGAGGGCGACAGCTTTGTAATCCATCGGGTAGGCGAGGGCGTCTTTGAGGTATTGGGCGGAATTGTCGAAAAACTTGAGCGGAACGTGCTGTTCGACGACGACGACAGCATGCGCTATTTCCAAAGAAAGCTAATTGAGGCGGGTGTCATAGACGCTCTTAAAGAGAAAGGACTGCGCGAGGGCGACACCGTGCTCATGGGCGCGCTGGAATTTGAATATTTCGAATAAACCAAAGGTTTAAAATAAGAAAAGCGGATATAAATCGCGGTTTTTTGTCTTTTTCCACGGCGGAAAAGCCTTTACAGGCAGGTATTATTATTATATAATTTATATATGTTCCCAAAACGGGCGTGAGGTTTTTTATGAATTTGAAAGATTTTGGATTTTCGATTGACTACAAAATAGGCGCCTACAAGTTCCGCGCCGAAACCGAAAACGAGCACTTCGCCTTGAAAATCTCCGAAAATTCAAATGAAAACTTTTTAAAACTCGAAATAATACCCAAGCAGAAAATAGAACTTTTAGCGGTTTCACTGAGCTATAAATACGTATACGACGAGGGCGCGGTTGTCTTCACCAACGGCTATCAATCGTGGACGACATCCAAGGAACACAAAAAAACCGACCGCCAATACGGGCTTCGCGGCCTTTGCAATTTAGGCGCGATTAAAAAAATCGCGGGCGCGACGGGCGATTATATGTTCAAAAATTACGCCAAGGTCGCGGGCGCTTTCCACAGCTATACCTACGGCTACATAAGGTCGGGCATGAGAGTGGACCTTATCGGCTCGCTTACCGACCGCACGGGCTGGACGATAATTAACTTCGACATGAACCACGACCGCGTGAGGATTGAAAAGGACGTCGAGGGACTGAGCCCCGCATCCGCCTACACGCTCTTTGAAATAGTCAGAATCACAGGCGGCTACGACGAAGTTTTCGACAAATATTTTGCCGCCATGGAAATAGCTCCGCCGAGGATTTCCCACATGAGCGGCTATACAAGCTGGTATAACTATTTCCAAAAAATCGACGAAAGCATCATTCTACGCGACTTAAAAGGCCTTTCGAGAGTGGGCGACAAGGCCGACATCTTCCAAATCGACGACGGCTATGAAACTTTAGTCGGCGATTGGCTGACACCCAACCCCGAGAAATTCCCGCGCGGCCTCAAGCCCATTGTCGACGACGTCCACGTCTTGGGATACAAAGCGGGGCTGTGGCTGGCGCCCTTTTCCGCCGAGTATAAATCTCAGGTCCTGAAAGACCATCCCGACTGGACGATTAAAAACAAAAAAGGTAAGCCCATTGTCGCCGGAATCGCGTGGGGCGGCTTTTATGCGCTTGATTTCTATATCCCCGAATGCGCGGCATACATTAAGAGCTGCTTCGACAAGGTTTTTGACGAGTGGGGCTTCGACATGGTCAAGCTCGACTTTCTTTACGGCGCCTGCATGGTCCCGAGAAACAATAAAACGCGTGGGCAAATCATGTATGAAGCCGTCGATTTCCTTCGCGAATGCTGCCGCGACAAGCTGATTTTAGGGTGCGGCGTGCCGATGGCTCCCGCTTTCGGCAAGTTTGAGCTTTGCAGAATAAGCTGCGACGCCGAGCTTAGCTTTAAGGAAAAGTTCTACGCCAAGATAACCAATCAGGAAATCATCAGCACCAAAAACGCCATGAACAACACCATCTTCCGCCGCCACCTCGATGGCCGCGCCTTCGTCAACGACCCCGACGTCTTCTTCCTCCGCGACGAAAACGCCAAGTATTCGTGGACGCAGAAAGAGATTTTGGCTAAAATCAACAATATGTTCGGCAACATCTTGTTCGTCTCCGACGACATCGGCACCTACGATGACAAAAAATTGCAGCTTCTTTTGAAAACCTACAAAAAAAGCGATGCCCAAATAATCTCCGCCGAATACTTAAATAATAATATTATCCAAATAGTGTTCAAGCAGGGCGATACCAAAAAGCTGATTTTCAACACGCTGACGGGCGAATACAGCGAGAAAGTCTTGGAAGCAAAAGAAAAATAAATGCTGTCGCTTTTAGAAATTAAAGACAACTTGGTTAAGGTCGAGAAAAAAATCGTGAGGGCTTGCGAGGAAGTAAATCGCAAGCCGTCCGATATTATGGTGACTTTGGCATCCAAAACGATGCCGCGCGATTTAGTATTAGCGGTCAATGCGCTTAAATCGGGGCTGATATTCGGCGAAAATCGCGCTCAGGAGCTTGTCGAAAAGTGGACACCCGAAATAACGTGGCATTTTATCGGCAGGCTTCAGACCAACAAGGTAAAATACGTTGCGGGAAAATGCGCGCTCATTCAATCCCTCGACAGCTTAAAGCTGGCGGCGGAAATTGACAGGCAGGCTAAAAAACACGGGATTGTTCAGGACTGCCTCCTCGAGATAAACATCGCGGGCGACGCCGCTAAGGGCGGGATAGCGCCCGAGTTAGCCTGCGATTTTTTGGCGGACGCGGCAAAGTTTGAGAACGTGTGCATAAAAGGGATTATGGCGGTCATGCCCTTTCTTTCAAAGACCGAGCTCGAGCCTTACTATCAAAAGCTCTATGATTTGTTTAAGTCGTTAAGTGAAGCCGACGAGAAAATAGAAATTTTGTCCGCCGGCATGTCCCACGACTATGAAACGGCGATAAAGTTCGGCTCAAACATGCTGAGGCTGGGCACCGCGGTATTCGGCGCTCGCACCTAAAATAATTCCGATCGGTAAGTTACCGATAGGGCTGTGCGGACGAGTAAAAAACAGTTATTGCCAGATAAAAAGTGCCGGGCGAGGCTCGGCCACCAATGAAAAGCGCCGCCCGATTTGCGGTAATAATCGCAATTTGGGAGGATTTTATGAACACCAATAAAATCTTCGGGGGCAAAAAGAGCCCGGGCGCGGCAACCGACGAGCGGGATATCGTTTCGGTCTTTAGCATAAAGAGCCTTGACGAGGCCGAGCAGATAATAAACAGCCTCAAGAGGGGAGAGCAGGCGATTGTGGATTTTTCCGAACTCAGTCTGGACTCCGCCGAAAAGGCTATGAACATTTTAAGCGGCGCGGTTTACGCCTTGAGCGGCGGCATAAAGCGGCTTAAGGGCAGGATGTTTTTACTTACGGCGCGCTGCGGACGCGATACGGGGGATTGATGATTTTTTTTATTGTTGAAATAGTTATATTTGCGCTGTTGCTCACCGCGGATTTGGTGTCCAAGCACTATATCAGCGCGTTTTTGGCGGAAAAGGCGACGAGGAGCCATCCGCTGATTAAGGGCGTCATCGAGCTTCGATACACCGAGAACACCGGCGCATCCTTCGGGCTTTTTTCTAACGGCACGGTGGCGCTCATCGTGCTTACCGCGATTGCCATGGCCGCGCTTTTGGTTTATTTAGTAGTCGCGAGAAAAGAAAAAAAATATATAAGGTTACCCTTAGTAGTCATTCTCGCCGGCGGAATAGGCAACTTGGTCGACAGAATAAAGTTCGGCTACGTCCGGGATTTTTTCAATTTTCAGTTTATTGATTTCGCGATATTCAACGTCGCCGACACCTGCATTACGGTGGGTGCCGTTTTACTGATTTTATCGCTTGCGGTCGCCGTCGTTAAGGACGCTCAAAAAAAGAAAGCCGCCGCCTCGGCAAATAACAGCGCCGAAGACGGGATGGGAAGCGACGCCGAAGCCTGTTTCGGCGACAACGGCACCCCGATTGAGGACGAAAGCGAAGAGTCCGAAAGTGCGGCTTCGGACGGGGAGAGCGGCTGAAATGGACGCCTCGGACAGGGCTTTGGAAAGGCTGGTGTTTGCCGCCGAAGAGGAACACAAAGGCATGAGGGCGGACAGTTTTATAGCCGCGGTTTCGAACATTTCGCGCTCGCAAATTAAGACGGTTTCATCCGAATTCGGACTTTATCTCGACGAAAAGCAAATTAAAATATCATATTTGGTAAAAGCGGGCGACATTCTGACACTCTATCTGCCCGAGCCCGAGGAGCTTGATTTAACTCCCGAGGATATCCCCATCGACATAGTTTACGAGGACGACCAGCTTGCCGTCGTCAATAAGCAACAAGGCTTGACCGTCCATCCCTCGCCGACGTCCAAGAGCCACACCTTGGTCAATGCGCTGTTATTTCGGCTGGGAAGTTTGAGCGGAATAAACGGCGTCATCCGTCCCGGCATTGTCCACAGGCTCGACAAAAACACCTCGGGGCTTTTGGTAGTGGCAAAGACCGACGCCGCGCACCGAAGCCTTGCCCGCCAGATTGCTACGAAGAGCGCCAAGCGGATTTATCTCGCTCTTTTGGACGGCGTTTTAAAAAATGACGAGGGAATAGTAGATGCGCCGATAGGAAGGAACCCGCGCGACCGAAAGACGATGGCGGTGGTAAAGGACGGCAAAGCGGCGGCTACCAAATATAAAGTTTTAGAGCGGTTTTCTGCATATACCTTCGCCGAGTTCGAGCTTATGACCGGCCGCACCCATCAGATAAGGGTTCACTCAAAATATATCGGCCATCCCGTGGTAGGCGATACCGTTTACGGCAAAAAGGACGATTTCAATTTATCCGGACAACTTCTTCACGCCGCCCGCTTGAGTTTTACCCATCCCGCTTCGGGAGAAGAAATGACCTTTACCGCGCCCCTTCCCGACTATCTTGAAAACGTTTTGGCGCTGCTTAGGAAAAACAAATAACCCAAATGTGTTAAAATGCATTTTGCTTCGTTGGGCTACCGAAAGAATAAATATCAAACATATATCGGTAAAAAATAAAACTAATAATTGTTAAGATTTTTTAATATCAATAATTAAATCAACCGTCGTTGCATAAAAAATTCGGGCATTACTGCCCGAATTTTTGTTTTTCCCGCTATCTTGCGGAATTAGTCTTTACGTTTGAATTACTTCATACCTTTATTGTTGGTTCTGCCTTCGGTCTTGCCTTCCGTTTTGCCTTCGGTCTTGTTGCCGGCCTTTTGGTTGGTCTTGTTTTCGTTTCCGCGTTGCTGGGTTTTGTTGTTGGTCTTGTTTTCTTGTTTTTGGTTAGGCATGATTTTTACTCCTTTTTTATTTTTTAATTAAACTCTGGTAAATTCGTTGTTGGTGCACTTGGGGCAGGGCGGCATCTTGGAAGTCGCGTTGGACATCGTGACGTCGGTGCCGCAGTTGGTGCAGGAATATTTGCCCACACCGGGTTTTTCGCCTGTCTTAAAGATTTTTGCTGGCATAGCTTCCTCCTTTTTTGGAATACACTATAATTTTCTCAATTCGCGACGTTTTTTATACCCGGAGCGGCTCAAATATATCTAGAAATAATTGGCGTAATATAACGCGGGAAAAAAGAGCGAAAAATTCATCTAAATATTTGATAATAAACAAAAAATACTCCCGTTTGGCCTCGGGAGTATTTTTCAAATCAATAGATTCTTATTATGGTTTAGCTTTTATAAATGGTTTTGCAAATGGTTAAAAGTAATCGGGTTTAGGAAATAACCTGCACCGATTATAATCGGACTACCCGCGAGATGTTTTTATTTCTTTCAGCATATAGGTGACAGTGTTTTCGATGATTTTCAGCGGCGCTTTTTTCACCTCGGCTCCGTCTGCGGCGGCGTTAGGTTTGGCGAAGCAAACGTAGTAGCTGACGCCCGGCACGAAAGTGGAGCGGCTCAAAGAAGTCAAGTAGGCATCCACGCTCTCCGCGCCCGAAAAATAAGCTGACGCGCCTATTCCGCTCAAAGGGGCGGCAGCGGATGTGGACGCCGTCATTTTGGCGGCGGAGCCGTCCGAGAGAGGAACGAGGAAGGTAAGGCTGGCCGCGCCTTCCTCAAAGGGCATAGCTCGAAGAACATAGTAGATGCTCAAATTATCGAAAAATACAGACTTCAGCTTGACGTCGTAGTTTTGAGTGTCGCCGTTTTTTGCGGCGGTCACTTTAGCCGAGCCGTTTTCATACTTGATATAGGTCGACTCGGTGATTTCGCCGTCGACTTCCTTTTTGAAAAGGCTCGCCTCGGGGCGGAAAATCTGATTGTTATTGATTTTGTGAATGAAAACCTCGCCGTAGCATTTTGTATTGCCTATCGTAAGCTCGGTTTTTATCAAATAACCCGCCGTGAATGAAATTTGCACGCCGTTGATTTTTAAAGGTATGCCGCCGATGTTTTCAATGCTCTCGATGGTCGAGACGTAGCTTCCTATGATTTCGCCGTCCTCGATAACGTCATAGGTCAGCCGCTCGTAAGGCCCCCAGGCCGCCGCCATGCGCTTTTCGACGGGCGTCGCCGAGCAGGCCGAAAACGAAAACGCCAGCGCGAGTGTAAGAACTATTAATGCCGATAAATAAAATGTTTTCTTCATAAATCAATATTAAAGAACATTATATCACCATTCGCTCGGTTAGGCAATGATATGACGGGCCTTGTAGTTTTGAATTTTTAGCCGTTCGTGGTTGTGAAAGCGGATAAGCTGTGTTAAAATTTTTGTATGAAGATTTATCTCTCAAATACCTTTTACGACGCTTACGAGGGAATTGTCGCCGAGCTTAAAAAAAGAAGAGCGGAAGGCGGCAACCATTTGATTATCGTTCCCGACGAATTTACCATGAACGTTGAAAAAGGCATTTTGACTTCGCTGAAAACGGAGTGTGCGCTTGATATAGAGGTGGCGGGCTTTCGGCGGCTCGCCATGAAATATCAAAACCGCGCGCAATCCCGCTGCCTTTCGCCCGAGGGCGCAGTCATGCTGATGGCGAAGGTGCTCTCCGACAACGCGGGAAAGCTCGTTTATTTTAAGAGCGGTTTAAGGTCTCCGGCGTTTGCCAAAGAGATTCTTACTGCGGTGTCGGCGCTCCGAAACAGCGGTTTTTCGGCTGTGGATATTTTAGAGGCCGCAAAAGCGGCCGAAAAATCGGCGTCGAAAAAACTTAAAGACCTCGCGATTATTTATGATGCCTACGTATCGGCGCTTGAGGACGGATTTTCAGATGCCAGCTCCCGCCTTATCGGGCTCGCCAAAGCGATAGAGGAAATGACCGACTTCCCCGCAAACGTCTACGTCTGCGACTTTTTCGAGTTTTCCTCGCCCGAATATGAGGTGATAGCAAAACTGGCAACCAAAGCGCGCTCTCTCTCCGTCGCGCTCGTCGTCAATTTTTACGGCAGCAATAAGCGGCTCTATCCCAACCGCACCTATGAAAAGCTAAAATACATCATGGAAACGGCGGGCATAAAAACGGAAGTCGCGGAGCGCTTCGCGAGGCTCAAAGCGGTTCCTTTCCAAATTGCCCACAACCTATATTCTTTCGGCGATGTCAAGCCTGTGGAGACCGACAGCATAAAACTCCTCCGCTTTTCCGATATCGAGCGCGAAACTGCATATATTGCGGCGGCAATAAGGCGGGGCGTCGTCGAGGAAGGCAGGCGATATAAGGATTTTGTCGTAGTGGCCGGCGACCTCGAGGAATACTCCGCGATATTCAAGCGCGTTTTCAAGCGCTTCGGCATACCCTTTTTTATCGACAAAAAAGAAAAGCTCGCATGGCAGGCGGGCATAAGGTTGCTGCTTTCGGCGCATAAGGCCGTCGAGACCGATTTGGAGCGCTCCGCCGTGCTCGAGTTTGTCAAAAACCCCTTGCTCGGCGTCGATTCCGACAGCTTGGAAAACTATGTTTTGAAATACAACGTCGACCGCTCCCGCTTTTCAGCACCCTTTACGGCGGGCGGTGAAGAGGCCGAGTCGGCGGAGGCGGCGCGCGCTTTAATGTCGGACGCCTTGAGTGGATTTATTTCGGTTAAAAACCGCGTAATCGCGGGACATGAGTTTGTCAGACTTTCCAAGGAGTTTTTGGAAAAGCTCGGATATGAAAAAAAGCTTGCCGACTACATAGAGCAAGTGCGGGTGGACAGCCGATTTTACGCCGAATGCTTAGAGCAGGTCGACGGCAAGCTTAAGCTTTTGTTTTCCGAAATCGAAGCGGTTTTCGGCGAGCGCCGCGAAAAATTCAAGTTGTTTTGCGATATGTTCGCGTCGGCGGTTTCGGCGCTCGAAGTCGCGCTCATTCCCATGTATGCCGACTGCGTCTTCATCGGCGAGATGGGCGAGAGCCGCTATGCCGACGTCAACACCATGTTCGTCGTCGGCGCGCACGAGGGAAAGATTCCGAGAGAAGTCAAGGGCGCTTCCGTCATCACCGACGCCGAGGAGGCCGCCTTCTTAAATACCGGCCGTCCGCTGTTTTCAACGCGCCTGACTTCGGCCAAGGACGAAATATTCTTTTTAATACAGCTTCTAGCGAAGCCTAAGGAAAAAATTTACGTAACGGCCTCCGACCTCGGCCAAAACGGCGAATTCAGGCGTCCGTCAACACTCTTTAACGAGTTTGAAAACCTGTTTATTCATGCCGACGGCTCGCCGCTCACTCAGGAGCTAATAAACGCGCCCAAAGCCTCGGCTTCGCCATCCGAGCGCGAAATTGCCGATTTCGCCCACTTTTTCGCCACGCCCGAAAACGCCTACCACGAGATTATGACGGCAGCGTCGGAGCGCCTCCCCAAGCACTTGGCGGCGCCCTACGAAGCCGTTTATCCTTTGCTTTCCATGGAGCGGAAGAAAGCGCTTGCGGCTATGCCTGCCGCGGCTAAAAAAATCGGCGCGCTGCCGCCGTTGGGCGGCGCGCTGAGCGCAGCCAGAATGGAAACCTATTTCACCTGCCCCTATAAACATTTCCTCACTTATTATCTCGGGCTCAAAAAGCGCGATGAATCCAAACTCGACGCGCTAATGATGGGAAATATCATCCACGCATTTTTACAGTCGGCATTCGGTGCGGCGATGAAAATGAAAAATGGGTTTATTCTTTCCGAGTCCGAGCTCAAGGATTTGGCAAATAAAATTTTCGACTCTTTGATAAAGAATAAATATCCCCACTTTTTAAATTCCGCCGCCGAGAGGGCGACTATGAAAAGGCTGGGGGAGGAATGCGCCGAAATTTTCATAGAGCTTTCGGGATACCTTAAGCGCTCAAAATTTATGCCCAAATATTTAGAGGTGAAAATCGGAGGCGATGAGATACCGCCCGCCGTCGTCGACACCGCTTTCGGCAAGCTCAAGCTTATCGGCAGAATTGACCGCGTCGACGTTTACGGCGACAAAATGCTTATTTTTGATTACAAATCCAGCCAAAAAGCCTCCGAGTTTTCGCTTTCGCAGGCGTATTTAGGGCTGAAAATTCAAATTTACATCTATGCCGCCGCCGTCATAAACGCGACGGGTTTAAGACCGGCGGGACTGTTTTATATTCCCGTCGAAAGCAAGTTTTCGAGCGATGACGGCAAGCTTCGGCGATATACCGGCCGCGTCGCCGGCCCCGAGGGCGCGTCGGACATCGACTCGGTTTATCCTGACTTTTCAAAAACGCTTCTTCCCGTCAAAAAAGCCGATGGCTTTATCGGCGAAAAGGAGCTTTTGGGCGAAATAAAATACGTTGAGGAGCTGATTGCCGGCGCAGCGGAGGAGATCGCGGCGGGCAGCATCGCGCCCTCGCCGATCGGCGACTGCTGCAAACACTGCGACTACCTCGGCCTTTGCGTCGAGGAATTGAGGCGGCCGCGTTCAAAAGCCGTTTTCAAAGTAAAATCGTTTGCGTGGGCAAACGAGGACGGCGCCGCCGCGTTTTCGGGGCTCGGCGTAAAAATTAGAGAGGATTTTGAAGCGGTTGAGGATAGCGCCGCCGAGGCGGCGTGCTCGATATACTATCCCGAAAAATCCGAAAAAACCGCCGGCGCCTTAGGCGAAAGCGATACTTTTTTAGTTTTCGAAGGAGAGGAAGCAAGGCCTGATTTTGACGGCGAAAATAAATGCGGAGGGAAGGGCGATGGAGCTTAACGAGAGGCAACGCTACGCCGTGGAAAAGCGCGGCAGGCTGTTGGTATCGGCAGCCGCGGGCACTGGCAAGACAACGACAATGGTGGAAAAAATCGTCCGCACCGTCGCCTCGGGCGTTCCTTTGAAAAATATATTAGTGCTTGTCTTCGGCAATGCCGCCGCTGCTGAAATCCGCCAAAAGGTGGCGGTCAACCTGTATCTTGCCGCAAAAGTCGAAAAGGACGACTCAAGGCGCGGGTATTTGCTAAATCAGCTCGACGAAATCATGCTTGCCGAAATCAAGACCGTTCACGCGTTTTGCCTCGATATGCTGCGCGAATATTTCGAGCCGCTTAATCTTTCGCCCGATTTTCAAATTATGTCGGCGGGCGAAAAATCCATCCTCGAGAACCGCGCCGCGCGGCTTGCCTTCGACTTTTTCTACGAAAAGGGCGACGAACTGTTTTCCGAGCTGGCCTACGTCATAGGCGGCCGCAAGGAGGACGGTTTAAAAAAGATAATTTTCGAGCTATCCGCCGAAGCCGACGTCCGCCCCGACCCCGAGGAGTTTTTTGAAAGAATTCAACAAAATCTCGCCGCCATCGAAAAGGGCGCGGCGGGAACAATCGTTTTAACCGACATAAAAGACGTCGCGGCGGCATGCGCCGAGGCGGCGGCAGACGTTCTTTCTTATGCCGGCTTAAAGGACTCTCCCAAGTATTACTCTGCCGTTTCCGATACCGTGCAAGCCGCGGAGAGGGTTGCTGCGGCGGCGGGCTTTGACGGCCTCGCCGAGGCTCTGACATTTGACTTTGAAAAACCTAATTTTCAAGGAGGCAAATGCTTTCTTGAGGAGAGCTTAAAAATATATGTTCGAAAGTTTACGAATGATTTTTACGACAAATACCAAGGCTGGAAGGAACTTTACGGCAGCTTTGAAGATATGCTCGCCCGCGCGAAATGCTCGGCGCGATACGCCTTAAAACTTATAGAGGCGGCTAAAGTTTACAGAAAAACTTTGCAAGAAATCAAGGCGGACGCCGGCAAAATCACTTTTAACGACTTAGAGCGCGGCGGCGTCAGGCTCGTCGATATGTTCGGAGCGGAACTGAGAGAGCGGTTTAAATATATCTTCATCGACGAATATCAGGACATCAACCCCATTCAGGAATACATAATCGGCCGGCTTCTCGGCGAAAACACCTTTTTTGTGGGCGACATCAAACAGAGCATTTACGGTTTTCGCAAGGCTTCCCCCGAATTGTTTTTAAGGCGGCTCAACGATTACGACAGAATCGGCGACGGCTGGGAACTCAACCAAAATTACAGAAGCGCGCCCCAAATTTTGAAATTCGTCAACGACGTTTTCGACGCCGCGATGACCGAAAAAAGCTGCCTCATCGACTATAAGCGGAGGGGACGATTTTATATCGAAAACGAAGAAAAAGTCGACTTTGGCGGCGTTTCGGTCGATTTGTTTATCCCCGAACGTTCGGAAAAAAGCGGCAAACTGATTATAGAAGGCGTCGAAAAGCCTTACAGCGTGCTTTCTCATCCCGAAACCGAAGACGGCGACGAGATAAGCGCGGCAAGGGCGCAGGGGATATTTATCGCCGAAAATATCAAGTCGATTCTAGGGAAGAAAAAGCCGGCCGGAGGCTTTTACGACTACGGCGATTTCGCCGTCCTTTACCGCTCGTTGAGCGCACCCGTTAAAACGATATTAGAGACCCTTGCCGAGCTCGGCGTCCCCATAGAGGCAGCCTCGGCCGAGGAAGAAACGCGCGAGGAAAGCGAGCTACTTGCGCTGCTTGCCGCCGTCGACAACCCGCGGCAGGATATCCCCTTGGGGGCGTATCTGCTTTCGCCGTTCGGCGGGCTTTCGGATGCCGACATTTTGCGGGCGCGGACGCTCGAGCTTGAGAGAGGGGAGGAGCGCGGTTGCCTTTACGACTGTTTGAAAAAATATTCCTGTTGTGACGAAAAGCTTTCCGCCGCGTTATCGCGTTTTGAAAACGTCCGCTTCAAAAGCGGCTATAAAAATGTCCACGACTTTATTTCGGGAGTCATTTCCGACTGCGGCTACGAGGCCGCAGTGCTGGCGCGGCCGGCGGGCGTAGCCGCCTTGAAGACGGTGCACCGCTTTTTAAAGGCTGCCGAGGACTCCGACGCCGCCTCGCCCCACGCTTTTTTGGAAGCCTACGACAAGATAAAGGAAGACGAAAAAAAGCAGAACCGCGAGCGTGGCGGCGGCGGCAACACCGTTACGGCCACCACCATTCACAAAAGCAAAGGGCTTGAATACGAGGTCGTCTTTGTGCCGGAGATAAACGAAAACATTAAATTTAATACCGGCTCCGAAAAATTTTTGATTGAAGACGGCAGCCTCATCGGCGCGGGCGAGATTTTCGGCATCAAATATTTTGACAAAGACCGAAAAATCATGCGCGACAGCCTGTTTTTGGATGCCGCGAAAACTCTGGCTAACAAGCGCGCCGTCAGAGAAGAAATGCGCCTTTTCTACGTCGCCATGACGCGGGCAAAAAGTAAGCTCTTCCTTTTGGGCAAATATTCCGAAAAGCCGGCCGGTCGCCTAACCGAATTTAAGTGCTTTAACGACTTTTTGCTTCCCTCCATGCCAAAGATTGAAAGCATAGTCACCGTCCACGACGCCGCAACTCTTTCGCCCGCCCTTATAACCTCCGCGCCGCTTGTTTTAGACTTGACCGAAAGAGGGGAAGAGTCGCCCTATGCCAAAAAATTCAAAGAGGTTTTCGAGTTTAAATATCCCTATATAAGTTCTACGACGCTCGCCTCTAAATTCACCGTCACCGAACTCAACGAAAAGGCGAGAGAGGCGGTTAAAGAGAGCATAAACGGAGATGTTGAAAGCGAAGCGGAAAAGCTGATTGCGCTTTCGGCAGAGGCGCCGCGCGCCGACGGCAGGGCGGAGGGCACGGCCTACCATGCCGTTATGGAGAAGATACCTTTTGAGCTTGATTCGGAAGAGGAGATAGCAAGCTTTATCGAAAAGCTTGTATTAGAAGGCGTGCTTACGGCGGAGGCGGCGGCGCTCGTCAGGCCTTCCGATATTTTGAGATGCCTAAGAAGCGATTTGATTAAACTTGCAAAGTTTAGCAAATGCTACCGCGAAAAACCGTTTATGATGTATGTTCCGGCAAGTAAAATACTCGCCACCGACTCGGCCGATAAGGTTTTGGTTCAGGGCGTCATCGACCTTTTGATTTTGGGCGAAAGAAATATAATAGTCGATTACAAGGCATCTCTGAAAAGTATTGATGAATTAATAAATAGTTACAAACAGCAGCTTTATCTATACAAAACGGCAGTTAAAGCCGCGATTAATGCAAATATCGACGAATTGGCGCTGTTTTCATTGAAAGACGGCAAAACGGTTTTTATTTAAACCGCAGCAACGGCATTTTTATTTGCCCCCGCGCTTATAATAAAATATTCCGTCAAAAAATAAACCATCAAAGTATTGCTTTTTTAACTTGTTGTGATATAATACTGTTGTATAAATTTACGAGGAGATTTTTTTCTATGGATTTTTTGAATCAAATCTACGATAAGCTGACCGCTTTGACCGACAAAATTCCGAGTTTCAGCGTCGGCGGCTGGTTTATCGCAATAATTATCGCGCTGGTTGCCGCATTTTTGGTTATCGCGCTGCTTACCCTCGCAAACAAAGCTTTCAGATTAAAAGCCGCCTCAAAGAAAATCGTTAAATATACAAACGGTTTGGGCGGCGATTTTATTACCGCAGATAACGTCGAGGATTTTGAAAAAAAATGCATAGAAAA
Source organism: Eubacteriales bacterium (assembly GCA_035449045.1). GTDB lineage: Bacteria > Bacillota > Clostridia > Christensenellales > CAG-917 > DAOTKC01. Next base: position 32,945 of record DAOTKC010000003.1, on the reverse strand, counting down.
AGCCCCCAAATCGCTCAAAGGCGCATGGGCCGCTTTTTCCGAAATCCGCTTCGGGTTTCCCAGCGACTGCGTAAACGAGGAAGTCTGCTACGTCAAACCCCGCGTCGAATATTGCCGCGAGTTCGGCGTCAGCCTCTTCAACGCGCTGACCATCGTTTTCACCAGCCTGTTCTTCATATTCGGCATGGCGGTGAGCGATATCGCGACGGTGCTTGAAAACGCGCTATACTTAATTATTGCGGGCGCGATTTTGAGCTTCGTCCTTATTTTAATCGGAAGATTGAACACTAACGCATCGCTCAAGGCTTTCCATGCCGCGCAGGACGCCTTGGACGCCAAGGTTCTGCTCCAAAACTTTAAGACGGTAGAGCCTGCCGAAAGCTTCCTGGACAAGGTTGCCGACGCCATCGACGAGGTCGTCGCAGAGTGCGTCGCCGCCTATCCCGAAATAGACCCGGGCGAGGAGGAAGAAGCCGAAGAAGCGGCGGTTGAAGCCGAGGATACGGCCGAAGAAGAGGCCGAACAGGCAGAAGAAGCCTCCGAAGAAGAGGCGGAAGAAATCGACGAGTTCCCCGAGGTGGAGAGAGCTCCCGCCGTCGAGGAGCCGATGGAGGGTGTCTACGACGACGAGTTTGAAGATGCCGGCGAAGGCCCCATAGTTATGGACGAGCCTGACGGTAACGATTTTTTTCAAATAGCGGACAACGCTGAAACCGAAGCCTCGGCAGTTGTTTCCGCTGAAAATAATGAAGCGGCTTCCAAGACCACTATCGACACGGCGAGCGATACGCAAGACAAAAAAGTCGAAAAAGACTTAGAGGCGGATGCGGAAACATCCAAGCCGGCGGACATAGCGCCACCGGCCCCTAAAGAAGAACCCGTAACGCCCGTAAAGAGCGAGCCTAAGGCGGAAAAACCAGCCGAGGCAGTCGCTCCAGCCGAGGAAAAACCGCCAAAATACATTAAGCTCAAGGCGTTTTTCCCGATAATTCGGGCATCCAACTGCAAGCGAAGCACTTATGTAGCCATCACCAAGGTGCTGATTGGCGCCTATGCCGCAGCAACCGACCCGAGGGATAAGGAAATCTTAAAGGACGGCTTGAAGACGATGGTTTACGTCTTAACAAAAAAATAATAACCGTTACTTAAAATTCATAGAATGGTAGAAAGCGCGGCTTGCCGCGCTTTCGTAATTTAATAATTTAATTTTCAAAAAGCCTCGTTTTTGCCTCAATTCGGTTGCAAAGGCGCCCTCAAAATGCTATTATGTAAGTGAGGAAAATATGGACGCAGACCCTTTATCTAAGATGCATATCTTAAACTGCTGACCGCCTCCCGCCTCCGACGGGTATGGCGGCGAGCCATACTGTTTTTTTTAGGAGGTGGCCTAATGATTCAGGTTTATGAAAACATAAACGGCGCTCTCAACGCGCTGCCGCCCGAATCCGTTTTGAACGGACAGTCTTTTTTTGGCTGTTGGGTAAACATGGTCAATCCCGACGACAAGGAAATTGAGCTCGTCTGCAAAAAGACGGGAGTGGCCGAGGATTTGATTAAATCCGCTCTCGACGAGGAAGAAACTTCGCGTATCGAGATGGACGACTGCGCCAGCATGGTGCTTTTCAATATTCCCGTCATCGAGGACGAGGAAGAATATTATACATATTCCACCCTTCCTTTCGCATATATCAGGGGCGGCGGCGCCGTCATAACCGTCTGTTTGAACGAAACGACGCTGACCACCGATTTTGTCAACGGCCGCGTCAAAGATTTTTCGATAAAAAAGCCGACGCGATTTCTACTCCAAATTCTCTATAAGACCGCCGTCAAATTTTTGCAATACTTAAAGCAGATTGACAAGGCGTCACAGCGCATCCAATCCGAGTTGCACAAGTCGATGAAAAATAAAGAGCTCATTCAGCTTCTCGACCTCGAAAATTCGCTGGTTTATTTTTCCACGGCGTTAAGAACCAACCAAGTCGTTTTGGATAAGCTGCAGCGCATTGAAAAAAACAATTTCTACGAAGAAGACGAGGACCTTTGGGAGGACGTTTCCATCGAGAACAGGCAGGCGCTCGAAATGTGTAACATTTTCCGCGACATCTTGACGGGCACGATGGATGCTTTCGCCTCCCTTATCTCCAACAACCTCAACATAGTGATGAAGCTGCTCGCCGCGCTCACCATTCTGATAGCCGTGCCTTCCATGATAGCGGCGTTTTGGGGCATGAACACCAAGGTGCCTTGGGAAGGCAAAATCTGGGGATTTTGGATTGTCATAGGCATTTCGGTGGTGAGCTGCATAGTGACCGGTCTCATTCTTTTCAAGAAAAAGATGTTGAAATAGTTTTTAGCTAATACTAATTCTTAACTTATTAAAGTTATGATAATTCGAAATTACCCGATAAGTTTTATAAAAATTTATGCTTTGCGTCCCGATGGGACGCGTTTTTTTAGCGACAAGAAATTTAATTCGCTTGCTAAAAAATGGTAATTAGTGTAGAATAACTAAGATTTATATAGTAAAGAATTATATTATTTCCGGAGGATTTTTTTTGATGAAAAAATACGTTTATCTCTTCAGCGAGGCCGACGGCAAACGCAAGGACTTATTCGGGGGCAAGGGCGCAAATCTCGCCGAAATGACCCGTTTGGGAATGCCCGTTCCGCAAGGCTTCACCATTACCACCGAAGCATGCACCAAATATTACGCCGACGGCGAGACGATTGCGCCGGAAATAATCGAGCAGGTGTTCGCCGCCCTTAAAAAGGTGGAGGAAGACGCCGGTAAAAAATTCGGCGACGCCAAAAACCCGTTCTTGGTATCGGTGCGTTCGGGCGCCCGCGCTTCCATGCCCGGTATGATGGACACCATTTTGAACCTCGGCTTAAACGATATATCGGTCGAAGGGCTTGCCGCGCTAACCGAAAACCCGCGTTTCGCCTACGACTGCTACCGCCGCTTTATTCAAATGTATAGCGACGTCGTCACCGGCGTCGGCAAGAGCGAGTTTGAAAAAATCATCGACCGCCATAAGCATGCTCTGGGCATAAAAGACGACATCGAGTTCTCCGCCGACAATCTTAAGGAACTCATCAAGGAATTCAAGGCTTTCTATAAAAAAGAAAAGGGGACGGATTTTCCCCAAGACCCCAAAGAGCAGCTTATCGGCGCCATTAAAGCGGTGTTCAGAAGCTGGAACAACCCCCGCGCCATCGTCTACCGCCGCATGAACGACATCCCCGGCGACTGGGGCACCGCAGTTAACGTCCAGTCGATGGTGTTCGGCAATATGGGAATGACTTCGGGCACCGGCGTCGCCTTCACCAGAAACCCCTCGACGGGCGAAAAGAAGCTTTACGGCGAATACCTCATGAACGCGCAGGGCGAGGACGTCGTGGCGGGCATCCGCACGCCGTCCCACATCGAGGATTTGAAAGTTCAAAACCCCGAGGTTTATCAACAGTTCGTTAAAATCGCCGACACTCTCGAAAACCACTATAAAGATATGCAGGATATGGAGTTCACCATCGAGAGAGGGAGGCTCTATATGCTTCAGACCAGAAACGGCAAGCGCACCGCCGCCGCAGCCATCAAGGTTGCCGTCGACCTCGTCAAAGAGGGCATGATTGACGAAAAACAGGCCGTTTTAATGATTGACCCCAAACAGCTCGATGCGTTGCTGCATCCCCAGTTTGACAGCAAAATCATTAAAAACGCCAAGGAAGTCGCCGTCGGCCTGCCCGCTTCGCCGGGAGCCGCCTGCGGCAAGATTTGCTTCACCGCCGAAGAAGCGCGCGATCGCGCCAAGACCGAAAAAGTGGTTTTGGTCCGCCTCGAAACCTCGCCCGAGGACATTGAAGGTATGTATGCCGCCCAAGGCATATTGACCGCCCGCGGCGGTATGACCTCGCACGCCGCCGTCGTAGCGCGCGGCATGGGCACCTGCTGCGTAGCGGGCTGCTCCGGCATCGCCATTGACGAGCACGCCAAGAAGCTGACGATAGCGGGCAAGACCTACGGCAGCAACGATTATCTTTCGCTCGACGGCTCGACCGGCAAAGTCTATGCCGAGAAGATTCCCACCGTCGAGGCTTCGCTTTCGGGCGATTTCGGCACCATCATGGAATGGGCCAACAAATTCCGCGCCCTCAAAATCCGCACAAACGCCGACACTCCTCAGGACGCCGGCGTAGCCTACCGCTTCGGCGCCGAGGGCATCGGCCTTTGCCGCACCGAGCATATGTTTTTTGCCGACGACCGCATTCCCGCCATTCGCGAGATGATAGTTTCCAAGACGGTGGAGGAGCGCGAAAAGGCGCTTGCCAAGCTGTTGCCCATGCAGAGAGAGGACTTCATCGGCTTGTTCAAGGCGATGAAAGGCTATCCCGTCACAATCCGCTTCCTCGACCCGCCGCTTCACGAGTTCGTGCCGCACACCGACGACGAAATCGCCGCGCTCGCCAAGGATATGGGGCTTTCATTTAAGGAGCTCAAAGCGACCGTGGACGGGCTCCACGAGTTCAATCCCATGATGGGGCACCGCGGTTGCCGTTTGACCGTCACCTATCCCGAAATAGCGGCGATGCAGACGCGCGCCATCATCGAGGCTGCGATAGCCGTCAAGGCCGAGGGGCTCGACGTTGTTCCCGAAATCATGATTCCTCTCGTCGGCGAACTCAAAGAGTTTAAGTTCGTCAAGGATATAGTGGTGTCCACCGCCCAAGCCGTCATGAGAGAAAAGGGTGTTTCCGTCGAATACAAAGTGGGAACGATGATTGAGATTCCGAGAGCGGCGCTGACGGCCGACGACATCGCCAAGGAAGCCGAGTTCTTCTCTTTCGGCACCAACGACCTCACCCAGATGACCTACGGTTTCTCGCGCGACGACAGCGGCAAATTCTTAGATGCCTACTACGCCAATAAAATCTTTGAGAGCGACCCCTTCGCCCGCTTAGACCAAATCGGCGTCGGCAAACTCGTTAAAATGGCGGCCGAGCTCGGCAAAGCCACCCGCTCCGACATCAAGCTGGGCATCTGCGGCGAACACGGCGGCGACCCCTCCAGCATCGAGTTCTGCCACAACACGGGATTGACCTACGTTTCATGCTCGCCCTTCAGAGTCCCCATCGCAAGGCTGGCTGCGGCTCAGGCGAACATAAAGTCGCCCAGAAAATAACAAAAAAAATCGGTTCGCGGGCACTCGTTGCCCGCGAAACATATAGGCACTATGAGAGAGGATACCTACAAAATCGAAGAGATGATACTTGCGCCTTACGCCGCTTTCAGCAGGCTGACGAAAGGCAGGCTTAAGCCTGTCGAACCATGCCCGCTGCGGACGGACTATCAGCGAGACCGCGACCGGATTTTGCACTCCAAGTCGTTTCGGCGCTTAAAGCACAAGACGCAGGTTTTTATCGCGCCCGAGGGCGACCACTTCAGGACGCGGCTGACACATACGCTCGAGGTATCGCAAATTGCGCGAACGATAGCGCGCGCGCTCAGGCTCAACGAGGATTTGGCGGAGGCGATAAGCCTAGGCCATGATTTGGGGCACACCCCTTTCGGGCACACAGGCGAGCGCGTCTTAAAGCGGCTCACCGGCGGCGCTTTTTCGCATAACGCCCAAAGCCTTCGTGTCGTCGATATTTTAGAAAACGACGGGGAAGGGCTCAACCTCACTTTTGAGGTCAGGGACGGCATAATTAATCACCGCCTGACGGGCTCGCCCGCCACCTACGAAGGCTCAGTCGTCTGTTTGGCCGATAAAATCGCCTACATCAACCACGACATTGACGACGCCGTTTCGGCGGGCTTGATAATGCCCGAGGATTTGCCTGCGGCGGCGGTTAAGCGGCTGGGTGCCACCAAGTCGGACAGAATCGCTTCGCTTGTTTTGGACGTCGTTAGTAACAGCGGCGAGGCCGGTGTCAGAATGTCGGAAGAATCCTACGCCGCCCTGCTCGAAATCAGGGATTTTCTCTTTGAAAACGTCTACGCGCGGAAATTCACGGCGCAAGAGGAGACGACGGCAGAGCTTATAGTAACGACTCTTTTTGAAAAATACTTAAAAAATCCCGACGAGCTGCCGCCCTTTTTCCGCTCGCTTTTAAACAAATATCCGCCCGAGACGGTTGCCGCCGATTTTGTTGCGGGTATGACCGATGTCTACGCCATCCGCGACTCCAATATCAACATTAAAAGCAGATATTAAATCCCAACATTTATTTTCGGCATTCAGGTATTTGAGTTTTTTTGTCGTATATTTAATAGGGACAGGTTTACTCAAAAGATAATCCGCGAGAAAGTTGCGGCCAAATTTTTTTTTGATTCAAATTTTATTGAATTTATAAGCCGCCGCCAAGTTTAGTAATATATTTTTTTTGACCGATACGGAGAGATATGCGAGAGAGTGGGTTGACGCCCGACTGGCTTGAAGAATTAAAAAAGAGAAACGGCATCGTCGAGGTCATTTCCGAATACATAGAACTATCTAAAAAAGGCAACCGCCATTTCGGCCTTTGTCCTTTCCACAACGAAAAAACTCCCTCCTTTGCCGTCAACGAAGACGACGGCTTTTATCATTGCTTCGGCTGCAACGTCTCGGGCGACGTCATAACCTTTATTAAAGAAATCGAAAACATTTCCTTCATCGAGGCAGTGCAGCATCTTTGCGACCGCTCGGGTGTCGAGATGCCCGAATTCAAAGGCGGCCGCGAGGGCGAAAGGCAGACGAAAGATGACCGCGAGATTTTATTTGACATTTTGAAATCCGCCGCCACGCACTATCACAACAACCTTATATCCAAACCCGAAGCCGAAGAGGCGCGCGCCTACCTTCACTCAAGAGGAATAACAAAAGATATAATCGTGCGCTATGGGCTCGGCTATTCCGTCGACTATGACAGGCTTCCGACTTATCTAAAGCTCAAAAACTATCCCGAAAGGCTTTTAAAGCTGTCGGGTGTGCTTTCGGGCGAGCGGATGTCGGACGCGCTTGCCGGTCGGATTATCGTGCCCATCATAAACTCGCTGGGCAAGGTCGTAGCCTTCGGCGGCAGAGTGGTGGGCAAGCCCCCGGAAGGCATCGCCAAATATAAAAATTCCACCAACACCCCTCTTTTTGACAAGGGCAGAACGCTCTATAACCTCAATTTTTTAAAGACGCTCAAGCGCACCGGCGGGTTCAGCGAGGTTATCTTGGTCGAAGGGTATATGGATGTAATATCTTTGGGCAAGGTGGGAATACTGAACACAGCGGCGGGCATGGGCACCGCTTTCACCGAAAGTCAGGCGCGCGAGCTCGCAAAATGGACTAATAACATCGTTCTTTGCTACGACGGCGACGAGGCGGGCAGAAAGGCCGCCGAACGGAGCATTGATATTTTGGTAAACGAAGGCTTCAATGTCAAGGTAATCGCGTTGCCCGATGAAATGGACCCAGATGACGCCGCAAAGAAACTGGGGAAGGCGGGCATTTTAAAGCTTTTGGACGAAGCGCCCGGTCATGTCGAATACCGCCTCGGCCTCATCGAGAAAAAATTCGATTTAAAATCGGCGAGCGAGCGTGCGCAATATTTAAAGGAAGCACTGACGCTGCTATCCAAAATCAAAGATATTTCCGAACGCGACGTTTATCTTCCGATTTTAAGCGATAAAAGCGGCGTTACGGTAGCGGTGCTCAGAAAACAACTGGATAAAACAGCCGCCGAAAAGCCGCCCGCGCGACCGATTGAAAGCGCGCCGGCAATATCGGGCGAAATCACGCCGGCCTCGTTGTTTGTGCTTAACTCGCTTTTGTTTTCGCGCGAGTATGCCGATATTTCCAAAGTCAGGCGCGAGTGGTTTAAAAGCGAGGACGAGAGGGCGGTCTTCGACTTTGTATTAGACGCCGTCTCTTTTGGCAAGAGGCCGCAGCCGGGGCAGATTTTCGACCATCTTCGCGACAGCGCCGTCGCGCCGAAGGTCATCGGATTTGAGCCGGGCTTAAAAGGTGAGGCCGCCGAAAAATATTATATCGAGTCTTTGATTTGGCTTGCCAACGAAAGCATAAAGGCCGAAATCGCCGATGCTTCGGCGAGGTTCGAAAACGCCGACAAAGAGGAGCGGCCGGAGCTTCTTACAAAAATAGCCGCGCTTCAAAAAAAGCTGACGGCGCAGTCTTTGGAAAAAAAATATTGAGTCAAGGCAAATTTTTATAGGGTTTGCTTTTATATTAATACTACATATTGCGAGGAAAATATGGATAACAACGAAAAGGAAGCGCTGCTTGCCTCCCAAATCGAAAAGATCATTCAGCTCGGCAAAAAGAAAGGGAGCGTGACTCAAGAGGACATAATGGCAAAGCTCGAACAGCTTCCGGGCACCGCCGAAGAGATGGAGAAAGTCTTTCAGGTTCTGGAAAAGGAGGGCATTCCCGTCAAAGAGGATTCATTTTCCGCCGAAGAGGAAGAGGAGTTCATCGAAAAAATCATAAGCGAAGGCAACATCGACGACTCCGTCAAGATGTATCTTAAGGATATAGGCAAAGTTCCCTTGCTTTCCGCCGACCGTGAAATCGAGCTTGCCAAAAAGATGGAGGAGGGCGACGAGGTGGCGCGCGACATTCTAAGCGAAGCCAACCTCAGGCTAGTCGTTTCCATCGCCAAGCGCTACGTCGGGCGCGGCATGCAATTCCTCGATTTAATTCAAGAGGGTAATTTGGGGCTTATGAAAGCCGTCGAAAAGTTCGACTACAAGAAGGGCTTCAAGTTTTCGACTTACGCGACGTGGTGGATAAGGCAGGCGATAACCCGCGCCATAGCCGACCAAGCGCGCACAATCAGAATACCCGTCCACATGGTGGAAACCATCAACAAGCAGGTGCGCGCTACGCGCCAGCTTATGCAACAGTTGGGGCGCGAGCCGTTGCCCGAGGAGATAGCGGAACGGCTGGGCGTGTCGGAGGAGCGCGTCCGCGAAATTCAAAAAATCGCGCAGGACCCGGTATCCTTGGAAACGCCGATAGGCGAAGAGGAGGACAGCCATTTGGGCGACTTTATTGAAGATAACAGCGCGCAAGCGCCTTCCGAAGTCGCCGAAAACAACATGGTAAAGGAGCAGCTCGTTCAGGTGTTGAGCACGCTGACGCCGCGCGAAGAAAAGGTTTTAAGGCTTCGTTACGGGCTGGACGACAGCCATCCGAGAACGCTCGAAGAAGTGGGCAAGGAATTCAACGTTACCCGTGAAAGAATCCGCCAAATCGAGGCTAAGACGCTCCGAAAACTCCGCCATCCCAACCGCATTAAAAAGCTTAAAGACATCGACTGATGGACGCGCGCATACAGGCAATAGTCGAGGCGGCTAAGGGCGCGGAATGCGTCGCCGACATCGGCACCGACCACGGCAAGACGGCGCTGGCGCTCTATCTTTCGGGTTGCCGAGTGATAGCCGCCGACATAAGCGAAAAATGCTTGGGTAAAGCGCGCGCGCTCGCCGCCGACGCAGGCGCAGAGATTGACTTCCGCTTGGGCGACGGGCTATCCGTGCTTAAGAACGGCGAGTGCGACACCGTGGTGATAACGGGAATGGGCGGCTTGGAAATTATCGACATAATCAAGGGCTCCGCCTATCCCAAATACGTGCTCAGCCCTCACCGCGACGCCCCTAAGCTAAGGCGCGCGCTGATAGCGGCGGGGCTCGGTATCGAGAGGGATTTCACGGTGGAGTCGTCGGGCAAGTTCTATGACATTATTGTCGCGGTATCCAAGGGCGGCAAAAGGGATTTGACGGAGAGAGAGGAAAAATTCGGACTTGAACTTAGGGGCAGCGCCGCATTTATCGCGCGGGCTAAGGCGCGGATAGCAAAGTATAAAGAAAAAATTGCGGAGGCGGACGAAAGGGCGAAGGCCGCCTTGAGCTTAAAGCTAAAAGAATGGGAGAATATATTAGCTTATGCCGAAAATTTTTGAAATAGCCGCGGCAATCGAGGAGTTCGCGCCCGCCGATACCGCGCTTGATTACGATAACAGCGGGCTTAACTTGGGCAATCAAAAAGCCGAGGTTTCGGGCGTTTTGTTGAGCTTGGACGCCACGCCCGACGCCGTCAAGGCCGCCGCCGCCAAGGGCTGCAACCTGCTTGTTACGCACCACCCGCATATTTTCAAGCCGATTAAAGCGATTGACACCGCATCCTTTTCCGGGCGTGTGCTCGAGCTGATTTTGAAAAACAACATCAATCACTACGCTTGCCACACTAACTTGGACGTCGCAAAAGGCGGCGTTTCGTGGCGGCTTGCCGAGCTTTTGGGCTTGACCGAAATAAGGCGTTTAATGCCCGACGGGATGGGCGTCGTCGGCAAGATATCAACATTCCTTGCGCCGCTTGCAAAAAAGGTTGCGCAGGTGTTGGACGACAAAACGGTCTGCGTAGTAGGAGACGGAGCGCGCCGCGTCTCGGCTGCCGCCATAGTGGCAGGAGCGGGCGGCGGGGACGCCGAGGCGTTTAAAGCCGCGCTCGATAATTCCGACGTCTTTATAACCTCGGAAATAAAGCACCATTTAGCGGTAGAGGCGGATGCGATGGGAAGAAATCTTATCGGCTTTTCCCACTATTCGAGCGAAATCGTGGCTTTAGATATCTTGAAAGATATAATAAAGTCGCGGTTCGGCGGTTTAAGAGTTGAAATCCATAAAGGCGCCCGTCCCATAAAATCGGTTTACGAATTGGAATAATTAAACCCTTATAAACTAATTCGGACGCATTTTTCAGCAAAAAAAATAATGAGATAAATAATCAAGTTCAGAGGTAAGTATGAAATTTGACGCAATATTAAAGTATCAGGCCATCGACGCCGAAATTCTCAAAATCGAAAACGAAATAAAGAGCAGCAAGCAATACCGTCAGGGCATGGCGCTTCAAAGCGAATACAAGGCGGCGGGTGCCACGCTGAGCCGTCTTAACGACGAGGCCGCCGACATCCTTTCAAACTACGACCGTCTTTCCAAGCAGGAGGCCGAGCTTGCCGAAAAAATCAAGGAGCTTGTCGAGCACACCGATTTAAGCGAGGTGGACAGCATGAGCGCCGTCGAATATTTCGAGCGGCAGATGTCGGCTTTTTCCGATGCGCTTGCATCCATTGAGCGGGAATGCTTGAGGCAAAACGCCAAAATCGACGAAATAAGAAGGAAATCGGATAGCGTCATGAAGCAGGGACGCGAGCTCGGCGAAAAATTAAAGCAGGCAAATGTAGCCTTCAACGAATATCGAAAGGAGTTCCAAGCGAAAGTCGACGAGCTCAAGTCTTCGCGAGATGCTTTGAAGGATATAATAACGCCGCAGTTTTTGCAGCACTACGCCGCTCTCCGCCAGCAAGGCAAAAAGCCCGCCTTCGTTGAATACAACCCCGCCCACAAAAGTTGCGCGGGTTGCTTTATGGACATTTCGATTGACACCCAAAACAAGCTTAAGAACGCGGGGGATTGGACGGAATGCCCCAACTGCCGCCGCATTCTCTATATCAAAGACTAACAGGTTATCGGTTTTAAGATTGGCGGATTATCCGGCATAAAACCGGCAGATTATTAGAAAATATTTCAATAGTTTTTTTTATCTATTCGTTAGGAGGAATTATGAGCGATCTGCATCAAATGGCGGCGGTTTGTTCGATAAATGCCGAAAAGCGGCATGGCGCGGGATTTCCTAAAAACCGCGATTTAACCGACAAAATGAAGTGCCTTAACGGGACTTGGCTGTTCCATTTTTCGCGTGACGCGCGCGGCGCGCAGGCGTTTTTGGATGCGCCCGACTCACTCTTCGACAGCATCAAGGTTCCCTCCAACTGGCAGATTGAGGGCTGGGGCACGCCGATATACACAAACGTCCGATATCCATATCCCGTCAGCACCAAGCGCATTCCCAAAATCGACGACGACAACAACCCTTCCGCTTGCTACCGACTCAAATTCACCGCCGAGCCGCCCAAAGACCACAATGTTTTTATAAATTTCGGCGGCGTCAACAGCGCCTACGAGTTTTATATCAACGGTCGTTTCGCCGGCTATAACACCGACACCTTCGATATGGCGGAATTCGACATCACCGAATATTTAAGGGACGGCGAAAATACGCTGGATGTCGTTGTTTATCAATATTCGGTGGGAAGTTACTTAGAGGACCAAGATATGTGGCGGCTCGCCGGCATATTCCGCGACGTCCACCTCGTCTACAAGCCGCAATACCAAATAGCCGACATCTACGCGCGCGCCGAGTTCGGCGACAGCTTTAGCTTCGCAAAATTTTCAACCGACATAACGGTGGGCTCTTCCTCTGATTTTTCGGGAGGCAGCGTTAAATTAAAGCTTGCCGCAAAGGACGGCAAAGTTTTGGTTGAGCAGTCGGAAAAAGTTTCCGCGATATCGGCGGGCAGCGAGATTTTACTTAAACTTTCAGCCGATGTCGGCGGCTTTTCGCTGTGGTCGCCCGAGTTCCCCGCGCTCTACGATTTGACGGCGGAACTATTCGACGAAACGGGTAACTCAATCGATATCAGGGCGATAAAATTCGGCTTCAGAAAAGTCGAAATAGCGCCGATGAAGGACGGCAGAGGCCCATTCATTCTTCTCAACGGCAAGCCCCTTAAAATCCGCGGCGTCAACCGCCACGAGTTCCATCCCGATTACGGTCACGCCGTGCCCAAAGAGCTCACCCGCGCCGACATCGAGCTTTTGAGAAAGAACAACGTCGATTCCATCAGAACGTCCCACTATCCCAACAGCCGGCATTTTTACGAGCTTTGCGACGAATACGGCATCATGGTGATGTGCGAAAACAACCTTGAAACCCACGGCTTAGCCCGGAGAGTGCCGAGAGGCGATAAAATTTGGACAATGCACTGCGTTTACCGCATGGAAAACATGGTCAACACCTATAAAAACCATGCCTGCATACTCTTTTGGTCGCTCGGAAATGAATCGGGGACGGGCAAGGCCTTCGCCGATATGAAGGCGGCCGCACTAAAGATTGACGCGACGCGGCCGATACACTACGAGAGCGATGGCTATCTAAAGGTATCAGACCTTCATTCCGAGATGTATACGCCGCAGACAAAGATGAAGAAAATCGGCGAGAACAAGCCGATTATCCACAGCCGCGCGCTCTGGGCAATTGCCGGCCACGCGCTTATGCCAAAGATGTATCGCGACAAACCCTTCATTCAGTGCGAATACTCGCATTCGATGGGCAACAGTTTGGGTAATTTCAAGGACTATTGGGACGATTTTAAGCGCTATGACCGCCTTTCGGGCGGATATATCTGGGATTTTGCCGACCAGTCGATTAAATTTGTCGGCAAAAGCGGCAAGACGGAGTGGCGCTACGGCGGCGACTTCGGCGATAAGCCAAACGACGGAAATTTCGCCTTCAACGGCATAGTCCGCGCCGACCGCTCGCCCAACCCCGCGCTTTACGAGGTCAAGCGCGTCTATCAAAAGGCAGCGTTCTCGCTCGACGGCGATAAAATCGTTATAAAAAACGAATTTTATGACACTTCGCTCGGAAAATACGATTTAAAGCTCGAAAAAATTGTGAACGGCAAGCCAGAAGAAAGCATTACTTCGCGCTGTCCCGATGTTTTGCCCGGTGAGAGCGGAGCGTTTGACATTCCTTTCAAGGCTCCCGCGAGCGGCGAATATTACGTTAACGCCGCCCTCATTCAGCGCGAGGCCGAACGGGGAATACCCGAGGGTAACCCGATAGCCGAAGGCCAACTCGAAATACTCGGCTTTGAAAAGCGCACCGAACCGGAGAGGACGGAGCCCGAATTCATCGAAACCAAAGAAGAAATATCAGCTATATGCGGCGACCTTAGATATTCGATTTACAAAACGAACGGCTATTTGAGCGTTGAGAAGGGCGGAAAACAAATTTTTGACAGCCCGCTCAGGCCGCAGTTCTGGCGCGCCGCCACCGACAACGAGTTTGTCCCTCACATCGGCATGTTCCTAAAGAAGTTCTTGGGCGTTTATTATTACCGCGACGCCGAGCGGAAAATGAAGGTCAAGTCGATTGCCATAGGCAAAAATTCCGTCACCGTCAAATGGTCGGCATTCCCCAAACTTTTGGGCATAAAAGCGGTCTATACCTTCAACAAAGGCTCGCTGACGCTTAAATTGTCCGCCGTTCCCGTTCTATTCGGACTTCCTCGCTACGGCTTCACTTTCGGGCTTGGCGCAGGTTATAAGGATATGGAATTTTTCGGACGCGGCCGTCACGAAAACTATTGCGACCGCAAGGCGGCGGCGGATTTGGGCATCTATGCCGGCGCTTCCGCCGACTTTATTCACGGCTATCTCTTCCCGCAGGAAAACGGCAACCGAACCGATTTAAGATATTTAAAGCTCAGCGGCGATGAAACGCTTACGGTTGAGGCGCTGGACAAACCGTTTGAGGCAAGCGTCCACCCCTATACGCGCGATATGCTGGACAACGCCAATCACCTCCACGAGCTTCCCGTTTTGGAGACTTTGACCGTCAACATCGACGGCGGACAGCGCGGAGTCGGCGGCGACATTCCCGCTTTGGCCGTCGTCAAAGACCGCTATAAAATTAAGCCGTGGCGCAAGCATTCCTTCAAAGTAATTTTGAAAATATAGCGCGAATTATATGAATAGGAAGCAATAGTAGATAATAAGCTTCTTTAACATTTTTAATATAAACGAATTATAAAAAAAGGTCGGCTCATTTGAGCCGACCTTTTTTTATAACTTCTAAATTTAAGCAGGGACGGCTTCCGACTGCTCTTCTTTAACCTTAGAGAAATCCATATAACCCGCGATGCAAAAACCGCGCAGAATGGATGCAATCGCGATGACGGCCGAGAAGATGTAGAACAGCTCGCGGACGCTGAAGAGGCCGGTGATTATGCCGAGCAAGCCAACCGAATCCAGCCAAGCCATGTTTTGATAGTCCAACACGCCGCGTTCGGTGTTGCTGGTGGTGAGCGTGATGCCGCCGGGGAGTTCGAGGTCATCGGGCACCGAGCCCAGCATGTCGAGAATGTTCCAATCGACCTTCTGTTCTTCCTTGGTAATCACGCCGTCGCCGTCGACGTCGGGATTCATATTGACGTTGCCTTCCATGGGGAAGTAGACTAGATAACCCTCGGTGGGCTGAGAGAAGGGAACAATCAAAAGCCCTATGATATCGCCCGTCATAACGCCCTTCAGCGCCATGTCGATGGCAATTTTATTGAAGCGGACGAAGGCGCTGTCAATACTGTCGAATTTCAAAGCAATCAACTCGCTAACTTTGTCGTCGTTGAGCCCCAGCTTTTTGTATTCCTCTTCCGACATCTCGTTGAGTTCGCCGGTAGCGACGTTGAGCTCGATAAAGCGCATAATGAGGTCGTTGTTGATATCGTGCTGGGTGTCGTAGTTTCCTACGAGGTCCTCATAAAGAAGGGTATTGCTGGTGGCGTCGAACAAAAGCTCGGGGAGGGCGATGTCGAGAACAATCATGAGCCCGCCGAGGACGCAGAAGCCGGCGGCGGCGAGTTTTAATGCCTGCTTTTTAAAAGTTGACTTGCCGGCGGGGATAGTCTTTTTAGAGGACAGCCTGAGCACTAATTCGACGATTAAGACAACTACGAAAAGGATGGACGCGAGAAGGAAAGGAACCCATCCTCCCATGCCTTGGAAGAAGCCGTTGCCGTAGCCCATATCCATGCCGTGCTTGGTTTGGAAATAAACCAAAATCAACAAAAGAGGGAAGCCCGCGAGGAAGAGAATAGCATCTAAAGCGATTAAAATACCTTTTTTCATAATATCCTCCTTATTTTACCGCCAGCATGGCATATTCTTTTTCTTCGAGATATCCTATCAAAATGATGCCGATAACGACGACGCCGACAAAGATATTGATATAGGTTTTGGCAGCGAAGATGGGATATAGCGAGGGCTGATAGCTAAGCCGCGCCTGAATGTCGTAGAGCGAGAGCAGGTCGTAGTGTTCGGCGTCGCCTTTTAGTGCGATTTGATAATTTAAGTATAGAGGATCGGATTCGGCAACCGGACCGGACTCGAGCGCGGCCTCATAGTCGTCGACGTAGCCTTGAAGAAGCGCTATTTCTCGGGTAATAACGGTTTTGATGCCGTAGACTTTGCCGAGATAGCTTTCATATCCCCAAATGTCGAGGCCCGGGCCGGGTCCGCCCGAAACGGGATGCTTGGGCATGAAGTAATAAAGCGTGCCTTCGTTGCCGGTAGGAACGGCGGGAACAAGAAGATATTCGCCGTCGGAGTAGTAGAACAGGCATTCTTTGTATTTGTTGCCGATGTCGATTTTCTCGGCGTCGGGCGTGTAGTCCTCAGCCTTGTGGTCTTCTAGATTGATGTAAAACACCATCTTGTCGGCGTGGACGTCGGCGTCGTATTTCTTATAGCCGATTCCGGTATAGTAGACAAAGAGGTTTTCGCCTTCCTTAAGCTGCTTTTCGGTCGCTTCCGGCATACCCCAGTTATCGTAGTAGCTGTCTTCGAGATAGAGCCTGCGGTCAACGGCGTAGGGGAGTGACTTCGACGTCATCACGCCGTTGTAAAACGCCATGCAGTCGTCAACATCGTAAATTAAGGCATCGGTATAGCTCTTGCGCTCGGCCTTGTTGACCTTGGTGGTCGCCCTATACCAGCCTTCCTGCTTGCCGTAGGTGGGCACTTCGATGGTCTTGCCGTCGACGACATATGCCGAATATTCGGCGCGGACCTCGTTCACCCTTTTCTCCTGCACTTGGCCGATGAAATAAGTCGGCAGCACCATGACGAGGACGGCGAGACAGGCGACTATCATCGAACGCAGGCTTCCACCGTTTTTCCGCATTGCCACTTTGAACAACAAACGGACGAACTCGACCACTGCCCACATCGCCAAAACAAGCAAGATGCCGTTGGCCGCGAAACCTTTGAAAACGATTTCGCCGAACATCGGCATCGAATTTATGAGGGCCAAGAGGAAGAGCAGGGGGAAACCGAGAAGGTAAATCAAGGTCTTTAAAAACTTGATAACTTGCAGCTTCAACTCCATAACTTGCTCCTTAACATAAAACTATAACAAATATATTTTGAATAAAATATAGTTACCTTGAAAGTATACCTTAATATACTTTATCCGTCAATATTTATTTTTTGTTAGTTATGCAAAAAAGCGTATTTTGTGCAAATAAATTTTGGAGCTTTATTCCTCAGGTTTCGGAATTTATATCTATAAAAAATGAACACCGAAATTATGTTGGGCTAAAAATTGATTACCTGCTACGAAAGCGACATTTTTTCAATTTTATTCAATAAATATGCGGCCTTGTCGGTTTGATTTTACAGTAAAATATATTAGACATTTATACATTTTAATTTTTTTGACAATAAACAATACTAATTAAGAATTTTGTTGTGATTAAGCTAAAATTTTAAGGGGTATATCATTCAAAAAGATGGCGTTTTATTTTTTTTGTGATATAATTTCTAAAGAAAGGTTTGATTCTTCGGAGGAAAAATGACGCCGCTTTTTGAGAAAGTATTCCGCGAAACAACTCCCACGGCACCTTTATCAATAATAGCGCTTCCCGGAGCCGTCGAGCTCGCACAAAAGATTGACAAATATCTTGTCGAATGGTTCGAAGCGGATAAAAAAGAATTCAAAAAGGATTCCTATATCATTCCGTGCAGTTTTCCGAGATTTACGACCGGCGACGGAAAGGCCATCATAAACGAAACTGTCCGCGGCCGCGACCTTTATATAATAGTAGATGTGGGCAACCACGGCGAACATTACGAGATGATGGGAATTGACATTCCCAAAAGCCCGGACGAGCATTATGCCGACCTTAAGCGCGTCATTTGCGCCGCCAACGGAAAGGCCGAAAAAATCACCGTCATCATGCCGATGCTTTACGGCGGAAGGCAGCATAGGCGGAACGGACGTGAATCGCTCGACTGCGCCATGATGCTGCAAGAACTGGAGAGGATGGGAGTCAAAGACCTTATAACCTTTGACGCGCACGACCCCAGGGTTCAAAACGCCGTCCCGCTAATGGGTTTTGACAACTTCTTCCCCACATACCAAATTCTGAAGGCGCTTTCTAAAAATTTCCCCGAACTCACTTTTGATAAAGAACACATGATGGTGGTAAGCCCCGACGAAGGCGCCATGCCGAGAAACATCTACTACGCCTCGGTTTTGGGACTGGACCTCGGTATGTTCTACAAGAGGCGCGACTATGCCAACGTCGTGCAGGGGAGAAACCCCATAATCGCCCATGAATATATCGGCAACTCGGTGATGGGAATGGACATTTTCGTCGCCGACGACATAATAGCCACCGGCGATTCCGTCATAAAGCTTGCCCGCGAGCTTAAGGAAAAGGGCGCGGCGAGAATTTTCATCACCGCCACTTTCGCTCTCTTCACCGAGGGCGTCGACAAGTTCCAATCGGCCTACGAGGAAGGGCTGATTGACGCCATGGTATCCACCAACCTCACCTACCGCATACCCGAACTTAAAGGCATGAAATGGTTTGTAGAGGCCGATTTGTCAAAATATATCGCCCTCATCATCTCGGCTTGCAACCATAAGGATTCGGTCAGCGGCCTGCTAGACCCGCACGAAAAAGTCCAGTCGCTCATTGACAAAATCGAAAAGGGCAAAAAACAGAACCCCTGATATTGGGGACAAATTAATTTTGTAAAAATTTTTGGCCTATTGCGAAATATTTGGATATAAATAATTTAATAATCATTGTTATGGATTTACCTTGAAATAAAAAAACCCCGAGCCGAATGCGGTAATAAGATATAATATATAATTTATTGAGTAAGAAATAAACCGAGGAGGTTGAAATGAAATTAAAATGGTTGGGTCACTCTTGCTTTCAGCTAATCGAAAGCACGGGGACGTCGATAGTCATCGACCCGTTCCATCCTTACGTGGGCTTTAAGATGCCCGAGGTCACGGCGGATGCCGTCACCGTCAGCCACAAGCATGAGGATCACAGCTATTTGGAAGGAGTAAGCGGCGAGCCCGAAATCATCGATAAGGTGGGAGCGTATGAGATTAAGGGCGTGCATATCTACGGTTTTTTGACCGACCACGACAACGAAGGCGGCACGCTCAGAGGCAAAAATCTCGTTTTTAAATTCAGGATCGACGGCGTCGAGGTCTGCCACTTAGGCGACATAGGGCAGGAATGCGACAGCCTGCTCGTCGAATCGCTGATGCCCGTCAACATCTTGCTTATTCCCGTCGGTGGCTCCTTTACTATTGACGCCGCCCAAGCCAAAGAATACGTCGACAGACTGATGCCCGATATCGTCATTCCCATGCATTACCGCACCAAAGACTGCGAATTCGATTTGGATAAGATAGGCGAATTTTTGGATTATTTCGATGAGGACGCCGTTTGCCATTACGAAGGCGACACGCTGGAATTTGACCGCGCCGACTTCGACGGCGAAGAAACCAAGGTCGTCATATTGGAAAAAACACAAAATTAAAACCGATTTCGTCATTTTTAGCAGGATTTTCCCTTTAAAAATTGCGTATAATAGGTATCGGGCTCTTCTTCCCATTTGTTTAACGATTATTTCTTGCATTCATTGAGGTCAATATGGATTATCTTTCTATGACAAAGCAGCAACTGGAGGATTTAACTATTTTTGAATTGCGCTCCGCCGGACGTTCTGTCGGCGTTGCTTCGCCCGCCAGTTTAAATAAGGCAAGCCTTATAGAAAAAATTCTCAACATCGCTTCGGGCGTCGAAAAGCCCAGCGCGCCCTCCAAGCGGGGCAGGCCGGCGAAGTATGTCAACTTCGCGCCGCCGCAACCCGAAAATCCCGCGTTCGCTCAAACGCCGGCGCCCGTTCTTTCAACGGCGGCAAAGGAGTTTGTGAAGCCTCCGGTCGAGGAGAAGCGCGTCTTTAAACCCTTTGACCACGCGCCTTTCCCGAGGCAGGAGACCGTCTTCACGCCCTTAACCGAGGAAGAGGATATCCGCGAGGGCGTCCTCGACATTCACACCGACGGCTACGGCTTTATCCGAGTCAGAAACTGCGAACACAGCGAAAAGGACGTCTACGTCGCCGCCCTCAAAATTAAAAAGGCCGGTCTTAGGCGCGGCGATTTAGTCAAGTGCTATACCAAAGTCAACCACGACAATAAGCCTTCCGCTTTAATTGACATCATCTCGATTAACGGCGAGCCGCCCGAGGCGATGGAACGCCGTCCCAATTTTGACGACCTCGTTCCCATCTATCCAGACAAGCGGCTGAAGCTGGAAACCAAGGGCAGCGCTCGCGACTTCGCCATTCGCTGCATCGACCTCATCGCGCCGATAGGCAAGGGCCAGCGCGCCATGATAGTGTCGCCGCCCAAGGCAGGCAAAACGACGCTTTTAAAGCAGATTGCGGCGTCGATTTCCACCAACTATCCCGATGTCACGCTTTTAGTGCTTCTTGTCGACGAGCGTCCCGAGGAAGTCACCGACATGAAACGCTCGATAAAAGGCGAGGTCATCTATTCTACTTTCGACGAGATGCCCGAGCACCACACCAAGGCGGCCGAGCTGCTTTTGAGCCGCGCAAAAAGATTGGTGGAGCTGGGCAAGGACGTCGTTATTTTGATGGACAGCCTGACGCGTTTGGCGAGAGCTTACAATTTGACCATTCCGCCCACCGGCAGAACGCTGTCGGGCGGTATCGACCCCGGCGCGCTCCACAGCCCCAAGCGCTTCTTCGGCTCGGCAAGAAATATCGAGCGCGGCGGCAGTCTTACTATAATTGCGACGGCGCTTGTCGACACCGGAAGCCGTATGGACGACGTCATTTACGAGGAGTTCAAGGGCACCGGCAACATGGAAATACACCTCGACAGAAAGCTCTCCGAAAAGCGGATTTTCCCCGCCATCGACCTTGCCAAGAGCGGCACCAGAAAGGAAGAGCTGCTTTTGACTCCCAAGGAGCTGGAAGGAATTTGGGCGTTCAGGAAGGTTCTTTCCTCGGGCGACACCGCAGAGGCGACCGAAACGCTTTTAAACATGATGGTAAAGACCAACACCAATCAGGAATTTATCGAACAATTGTTGCTAAATTTGAGAAACTGGCAGAAGGAAGGCTTTTTGCTCAGAAAATCCTAAAATCTATAAATAAAATCTACAAAAAAACTGTCAACCGTTGACGGTTTTTTTTTACACCGCAGTTACTGTTGATAACGAATAATTAATATCTAATTACGAATAACGGCGGTTGGATTATCAACGAAAAACTAAAAAAAAACGCTCAACTGTGGATGGAATGCGGAAGAGAAGCAAATGTGGATTTATAATAAATAAAACCCATTTGTGTTTAGAAGCTATAAATAAAGATTATTTCATTATAATTTTTTCGGCCTCCGCGCCGCTAACCAACCGTTTTTCGTTTTTCGTTGGGCGTTTTTCGTTCGGCGCTCCGTGCCCACCGCAGTAATTCATTATTCATTATTAATTATTAATTAAAATCAGGCAGCATTTCCTCCGTTGCCGATGAAATGTCCTGAATAAATCCGTCGCCGATTTCAAGTTCGTCGAGCTTATTTAAAATGTATTTGAATTCCAAAGGCCGTAAGGTGCGCTTTAAATTTTGCGGCAGGCTTTCCCTGAGTTCGGATGGCGGCGTGTATTGGCTCATTAAGGATAAAAGAGCGTTATCCTTGAAGTTTTCGGCAAAACATCTCAGCACCTTCACGCTGTTTTCAAGATAGCCGGGCAAGACCAAATGCCTGATTATGACGCCCGCTTTCATCATGCCGCCGCCGTCGTAAATCGGCTTGGGTTGCTCCTTAATCATTTCGGTAATTGCGCAAAAAGCGCGGTTAAAGTAGTCGTTTACGCCCGATAAAGCGCGGGATATGTCATCATCGGCATATTTTAAATCGGTTAGGTAAATATCTATATAGCCTTTAAGAGAGCGGATTATTTCGGGCTTTTCGTAGCCGCCGGTGTTATAGACAATAGGGATTTTGGGACGATATATATCAAGGGCGGCTTTGATTGCGGCGGAGTAGTGCGTCGGCGTCACCAAGTTTATATTGTGAGCGCCCATGCCTTCAAGGTGTTTAAAGAGTTCGGCAAGGCGGGCAGGTGAATAGCTTTCGCCCGCCGCGCTCCTTGAGATGGCGTGATTCTGGCAATAGCGGCATTTGAGGGAGCAGCCCGAAAAAAATATCGTGCCGCTGCCGCGCGTGCCGCTTATCGGCGGCTCCTCGCCGAAATGAAGCATTGCTTTGGCAATCCTCATTTCCTCTGGCGCGCCGCAAAATCCCGTCGATTTGTTTCGCATGACGGCGCATTCTCGGGGGCAGAGGCGGCAGGGATTAAAATCACTCGGTAAGCTTGCTTTATTCATTGTGATATATTATAATAACTAGCGAATAATAAATCAAGGAATAGTCTTAGGGGCCGATGAAATACCTTAAACTGACGTTCAAATACACTAATTCCAAATTTATTTATTTCTTCCTCATCGTGCTGGTGCCCGCGGTGCTGATGTCCTTTTTAATCGCGCCCTCGGCGTCCATTGATTTTGTCTGCCGCTACTTCAGCCACGACCGCTCCAGTTTCAGGGCAATCTATCTATTTTTAACGGGAACAAACGTTAAATACATCTATTTGGGCGTTATTGGGCTTGCCGCGATGGCGCTATCGGTCAGCGTCCTGTTCGGCGCCGTTTACCGGCACATGCTGACGGGCGAGTTCGACATCTCTCCCAAGCGGATTTTTACCAGATTGAATTACAACTATCTGACGGCGGTTAAGCTGTTGTTCTTGGCGGGCGCAATCTTTGAGCTGTTCACGCTTTTAAACGCCGCGACTTTCTATCTTTGGGCGGTGCTGTTCGTGCCTAAGGTTGCGCTGGCGTTTTCGGTCATATCGCTTGCCGGCTTTTACGTGCTGGCGCTGCTTTGCTTTTCCATCATCATACTTTGGGCGCCCAACATGCTGCACACCGGCTATTCCACAGGCCGCGCGCTAAGCGAAGCGGTGCAGATAATTCGCGGCAACAACTTCAAAATAGCGTCCGCGCTGGGGCTTGCTTCGCTGCTTCCGCTCTTTTTCATGGTGATATTTTCCGTCTTCGAGCTTAAAATAATGGGGCTGAGCCTACTTCGCGTCGTCGACAGCTTTTGTTATTTGTTTTTAGTCATCTATTATATCATTTTGATGTATACGGCGTTTTTCGACCTTACGGGCACCGATAGGGCGGACTTCGGCCGCAAATTCAAGTGGTCGTGAGGTAAACATGGAATTTAAATACTCCACTTCGATTTTGACATCCAAGTTCAGCCTGATCTTTAAAATTCTCGTCTACGTTTTTTGCGCCATCCTTCTGACCTCGGTCATCGCCGCATGTGTGCTTATTCCCGCCGAAAGGAATTTCTCGCTCCGCTCCGACGTCAAGGAGGAAACCAAGGCGTTGAAGGACAGCTGGGACGAATTCACCGAAGGGGAGTCGGGCGTCAAATCATTCGTCGACACGGCGGCCGGCTTCATTAAGAAGATTTGGAACATTATCAAACTCGACAGAGTGTTTTTGGCAAAGGCTCTCGCCACCATCATTATCTTTTATTTCGTCACTAAATTTTTGCTTACGCTTGCCAGCATGCCGCTTTCCTTCATGATAGACCAGTTTATGTCGTCGGGGCTGGAATACGGCTTTATGTCGGCATTTTTCAAAAACATCCGCCATTCCGCGCTCTATTCATTGATTTATACCGCGATAATGGTGCCGACAAATCTTTTGATTTACACCCTCATCACGGTTATCATCATCGAACTGACGCCCGCCCTCAACATGTTTGCGCTGACTCTGGCGCTCCTCCTCGCCATAACGCTCTTTTCGCTGCGCTCCACGCTGTTTTGCGGCTGGCTGCCGTATTTTTTGCATTCCGAGGACAAGAAGCTCTTTAAGGCGTTAAGAGCAAGCTTCAAGATGGTAAAGGAGCGCTTCAACCGAATTTTGATGACGATGTTCGTGGTATTTTTCCTAATGTATATCTTGATTGTCGTGCTCGGCGTCGTCACCTTCGGGCTGGCGTTCATCGCGGGAATGGCGCTGCTTTACCTCATTCTCCGCATTCTTGAGCTTACCTTTTACTATATCTACAACCGCAAAAATTACTATATCGACCGCAACACCATTGTGGACAGCCGGGCGATTGAAGACCGCACCGAGCTTCAGAGCTAACTTAGAACGTGTCCGTATAGAGGAAAATTAATAATTTGCAAATGAAACGAATATAGTTTGTTAGAAAAAATAAATAAAATGATTTGAATCTAAAAAGGTGGCTCAGCCGCCTTTTTTTGTTGGGAAATAGTGATTTTTTTGACCTATTTTTTGTATTCTTTGAGAATTTTATAACTGAATTTTTTAATTTTTAAATAAGATTAGGTTTTAGTGCCTTCGATGGGGGAGCGGCTGAAAACGCGGCGCTTGAGCTTTTCGGTGTCCAGCATGGTGGCGTAGACGGCTTTGTCCAAAATGACGAGGCATTGCGGCAATAAAAAGACCATTAGCAAAAGTGATATAATGGCGCCGCGCCCCAAAAACATACCGATAGACGCCACGGTGGGATTGGAGCTTCCAAGACCCACGGAAAGGCCGACGGCGGTCAGAATGGCGGCCGACGTCGTCATCGGCCCGACCGAGGATAAGAAGGCGCGCTTTGCCGCCTCGGTCTTGTCCATCTCTTTGCGATAGGACGTATAGTGAGAGGAGAGGAGTATGCCGTAGTCGATGGTGGCGCCCATCTGAATACAACTTATTATGAGATAACCCAAAAAGACTATCGGCTGTTTAAGGATGTAAGGTATCGCCATATTAATCCAAATGGCGCCCTGAATGACAGCGCAGAGAGTCAGCGTCAGCACAAACGATTTAGTTGAGAAGAACAAAATCGTCGCAATGAAGACGAGCGTCAAAACGGAGGCGACTGTGTAGTCCCTTTTATTGACTTCTCTAAGTTCCTGCGTGCTTAAGGTGCCGCCCAAAATATAATAGTTGCCGTCGCCAAGCTCGGTTGCGGCCACCCTTCGGATTTCTTCGGCCGCTTTGAACGACTCGGAGCTCTCCTCGCCGCCGTCTATTGTGAGAATTATCCTCGTGTAGCTTTCGCTCACAAAATTATCTCTCATAAAATCGGGAAGCTCGCCCTCTTGGGAAAGCAGTGAGAACGATTGGGCGCTGACGAAATTTTTGCCGTCAATAACGATTTCGTTAAGCTTTTCGGTCAGGCTAAATTCTTTATAGCCTAGGTCTTTGTTTAAGAGAATGATGCCTTTGTTTTGACTGCCGAACACTTTTTCGGTCGCTTTCAGGTCAAGGTCCAAAGTAGAACCCATGCCCCCTGTCGACGCCAGCTCGCCGTAGCGGAAGTCGTTGTTGCTTTGCCCGAGATAGGCGGGCACAATCAGCGCGAGAAAAATAATCGGAAGCACCCATTTCGCCTTAATCAACGACGACGCGAACCTTTCGCCGAACGAGGGCTTTTTTTGCTCGGTTTGGATTTCGTCGACCTCAATTTCGGTTTCGGCGTTAATTTTTTGGCGTTTTTTACTTTTAATAAAAGCAATTAGACTCGGATGCTCGAGTTTTGTTATCGCTCTATCGGTGGCAACGACAAAGCCCGGCATAAAGAAATATACCGTAATAAGGCTTAAAACGACGCCCTTAGCCATGGCAAAGCCCATATCGAAGCCGATGGCGTAGCGCATGAACATCAGCGCGCAAAATCCCGCCACCGTAGTGAGCGAGCTTGCAGTGACCGGTATAAAGGACTGCTTGAGCGCCGACTTGGAGCTTTCGGAGGGCGAAAAACCGCGTCTGCGCTCCGCCTTATAGGAATGCAGGAAGAATATGGCGTAGTCCATGGTGACGGCGACTTGAAGCAGAATGCAAATGGAGTTTGTAAGATAGGATATCGAGCCCAAGAAATAGTGAGAGCCGATGTTCAAAAGCACCGAAACTGCTATTACCGTTATCAAAACGACGGGATCAAAGTAGGACGTCGTCGAAAGCAGTAATATTATCAGCACGGCGGGCGCGATTATGGCGACGGCGGTGCCGATTTCGGTCTTGATGGCCGACTGCATGGCGTAGGTGTTCGCCGCCTGTCCCGAAAGACGGAAGTCGGCGATATCCTTAATATTTTCGATAGCCCGAGTCGTAGTCTTGACGTGAGCCTCACCCTCAAAGGTTATTTGGAAGAGCGCGCTGTCATCTTTATAAAACTGCGAAAGAGCCGCGACCAGCTTTTCCGCCTGTTCGGCAAACTCGGGAGCTGTAAACTCAATCAGTTCGGGATATTCGAGAAAGCCGAGCGCCGCGTCCATAAATTCCTCGTCGGTCAGTCCCTTGGCAAAGCTTTCCTTGTAGGGAAGTAACAGAGTGTCGAGCCATACGACGCATTTTACTCCCGCCACCGCCTCTATCTCCTTTTTTACGGCGTAGGCGTCCTTAAGCGTGGTGTTTTCAAGCATCGCCGTCATCGCGCCGCAATTTCCGAACTCTTTAAAAAGTGCCTCCGTTCCCCGCGCCGTTTCGGAGTCCTTGGGCATATACATCGCCATATCGTAGTTGACGTTAACAAAAGGGAAAAGCGCCCCTCCCGCGGCGGCAAGCAAGGCAAAAACAATTAAAAAGATTTTTTGTTTGTCGACAATGAAAGCGGTGAATTTTTTCATGAGGCCGGCCTTATAAAATAATAGACACGCTGTTTAATTAATGGTATGATTGTATATTATATGAACGGTTATTTAAAAGTCAAATTTCCGATTTATATAGTCTTTATGAAACTGTGCAATAATTTATTTTTTTGATTTAACCGTTTAATAATTCGACATAATTTTAAAGATTGTTCAAGGGAGGAAATATATGAAGACGATAAAAAACGACCACCGCTCGCGCTACACGCGGGAGGTAGCCCAAAAGACGCTTCTTAGGCTTTTATGCGAAAAGCCGCTCAATAAAATCACCGTCATTGAGCTTTGCGAGGAGGCCAATCTCAACCGAGGCACTTTCTATAACCATTTCTTCGACATATACGATGTTTTCGAGAGCATTGAAAACAAGTTCTTCGATGAGTTCAAAGCCAAACTCGACGCCATCAAGGTCTACGATTTGAGCAGCCCCTTTATTCAAGAAATCATCATGCACATCTATTTAAACCGCGACATAAGCCGCCTTGTCGTGGGCAGCATAAACAACAATTCATTTTTAAATCGGATAATCCAGTTTATGCGCGACAAATACATCAAGGAATGGTCGGAAAACAACCACCACATTCCGCGCGAATTAATAGAGCAGGTGTTTTCATACTCCGTCAACGGCGTGCTCGGCTTGATTGCCGAATGGATTAATTCGGGCATGAAACAGTCGCCCGATTCCATTGCCGAAATAGTCTGCAAGCTCAACAAAGTGGTGACGGACGGCTGCTTTAAAAACTACAAGCCTAAGTCTGAATAATTTCTGATTAGAGCTTGAACTTTGAAGTGTTTTATTAGCGCGCTCATTTGGCAACATACCTAATGCCGGCTATCTTTTTGGCCAAACGGGAGTTTTCCTCTTACAATAATATAAAATACAAAAGAATTAAACGCTTTTGATACAATAATGCCTTCATTTAAGCATTGAGATTTTATTTTTTTAATTTTTCGCAAATTAATTATTGACACCGCAATAATAATATGGTAATTTAGATATGAAATCAGATTATATATTAAATTGATGAAAGAGAGGAAACATGTCCATTCCGGCCGATATTTTAAGAGGGCACACCGATGCCGTCATATTGAACGTTTTAAGGCAGGGCGACAGCTACGGCTATGAAATCGCGCGGCTCATTTATGATGAGAGCGGCGGCGAGATTGACGTCACCGAGGCGACGATTTACATCGCTTTCAGGAGGCTGGAAAAAAGCGGCTACATCACCTCATATTGGGGTGACGAAGGCGGCGGCGCCAGGAGAAGATACTATAAAATCACGGAGAGCGGGCTAAAAAAACATGCCGAGCTCGCTCATGAATGGCAGGGCGTCGAGCGGATACTCTCCAAGCTTATCGGAGGCGCCCTTCGCGACTGAGAATCGGTATTTTTAGCGCTTTATATAGATGCTTAAAAGATATAAAATGGAGGAAAAAATGAAAGAAGAATTCAAAAAATATCTCGACAGAAAGTTTTTCTTTTTCTTTAAAAGCAAGCAGATTGAAGACTATAAGGACGAGCTTTTGGACGGCATGCTGCAAAGATACCGCGAGTTTACGGCGGCAGGGGCGGAAAAAGCCGAGGCCTATAAAAAGACGATTGCGCATTTCGGCGACATAACCAAAGGCGTGGGCGCCTTGACCGACATTCGCCTGACCGCCAAGGAAAACATCCGCCGCGCGCTAAGGTTCGTCGTCATGAGTCTGCTTTACTTCTTGGCGGTGACGACGGTCTATCTCACGGTGAGCGTGATATCGTGGCAGGCGGGCGGACCCGAGCTTTGGGGCATAGCCGCCAAATATTCTTATGCTTTGGGCAGCTTGCTCTACGCTTTCATTATCTCTATTGCGTGCGCGATGATGGCCGGTATTATCAACAAGCCCCCCATAAAGCGGCTCGGCGTCTACGGCGCCATTGCCTCGATAACGGTATTTTTATATCTTTTAGTTTCCTTCGCGCTTTCCGACGCAGGCGCAACTTTCAACGGCCGTTCCGTCTATTCGATAACGTGGGTTATCTTCGCGGCGGGCGGCGTGGCGATTATTGCGCTCGACCTTTTGTGGTCGCTAAAAACCCGCTCAAAATATATGATGTTAAAGTTTGCCGTGCTTGGCTTTTTAACTTACGCCGCGATATATATCGCGCTCTCATTGGGGCTTTCGGCGCTCGGCTTCAAGGCGTGGCAGCTCACCTGGCTTATGTGGCTGTTCGCCGCCGTGGCTCTGCTCATCTATCTTTTCTTCAAGCTCGGCAACAAGAAAAACGGGCCGACTACCGCTGACGACTTTGACGAAACGATCCACAAAAAAACCGACGGCTTCACCGTCGCCGAAAAGAGCGAAGAAAAACCCGAAGCATCCGGTGACGCCGAGTAAAGGGGGTGCCCAAAAAAAATTTGAATAGTTTGATATTTCGGATTTGAGCGAAAATACATGTAAACTTTTCGTCAACCCATATTCTATTCTAACTGCAATTTATCAACAAAAAACGGCCGCTAAGCCGTTTTTTTTATGCGGTTTCATACATTTATGAAATTTTGACAATTTATTGCACTGTTCAATTATTCCGAAAGGTGTTGAAAATTGGAATAGCATATAGTATAATTGATATCAAATAATAGTAAATAAGAGGTGCGCGGTGAAAATCAGAATGAAATTAAAGCCCTTTCAAATCGCTATGCTTGCGGCAGTGACCGCGGTTACCGCCGCCGCCATCGTGCTGGACTCGCTTATTCTCGCCGAGGCAGGCAAGTTTGTCAATTCCAATCCCGCCCTCACCGTGCTTTCCATCTGCTGCTCGGCTCTGATTATGGCGGTCTGCATTCTGGTCTTTTTGGGGAGCTTTTACTATTTCGGCGACGGCGCCCTCAAAATTTGTCTTGCATTTCTGCCGAGTAAAGTAAACTATGACGATGTCGAAGCGCTCCGCCTGGACAGCGTGGGAAACAGGCTGGTGCTTATTTACAAAGATAAAAAATCGACGCGCGATGATGGGCTTTCCAGCTTCGAGTTTTTGATTGCTTCCGCAAAATTTTCCGCCGTCCAAGAATTTTTAGTTAAGAAAGGTATTATTTACGAGATATTCGAGTCGTCTAAACCCAAGGAAAGCTAATTAAAACAGTAAAGCGCGGTCTATATGCACGAGAATATAGCGCCAAATCCAACATCCAAACGCAGATGACACATAAAGATGAAAATTTATAAAATATAAGGATTAAACCGCATTGAAAGGTCCCGCGCGAAGTTGCTAAAAAGGGAACCTTAGTTAAAAAAATATGGCAGGGCAGTTCATATCCTAAATAAGGCGCAGCCGGGGATACTATGAATGAAACCTCGATGAAAAAACTTAAAACCGCTCTTTTTGTTGTAATTCTCACCGCATTGGCGGCGGCGGTTTTATTTTCGACAGCCCCGTCCGCCGTCAAAGAGGTCAGTGTTGCCGAAGGAGCTTCGGGCTTTTGGACGGATTATAAAGATATTTCTTGGTATACATCCTACCCGAGCCGCGGCACAATCGAAGACCCTTACATAATTTCAACCGCCGAAGAGCTTGCCGGACTCGCTTATCTTGTCGTCAGCGCTTCTCCCGCCGACCCGACCGTGCCGGGAAACGGAATCAAATTCACTTCAAAATATATTTGGGTCACGAGCGACATCGACCTTTCCGACCATTATTGGAATCCCATTGGAAAATACGGCTTTGAAAGTTCGCAAAGAAGGCCGTTCGAGGGAATTCTCGACTTCGGCGTCTACCGCGAATTCGAGGGCACGACAACCGAAAACGTCAAACCTACGCAGGGTTTTCTCATCGGCAGGCGCACCGTTTCGGGCATGGTCTACGACAGTGGCAGCACCTCTAACCCCAATTCGGGCGGGCTTTTCGGCTTTATTAACTATCCCGGTATTTTGAAAAATCTCATCATCGATAATTCGAGCGTCACACTGAACGGGCAGGGTGAATATATGGGGCTTGCCGTGGGATTTACCAAGGGCGGCATCGACAACGTCGAGACCACCTCGAGCTGTTCGGTGACGGTGCTGTCCCATGCCGGCTCGGGCGCCAGCAACATCGGCGGAATAGCGGGTTCGGTCCGCTTCGACTTTCTTCGCGACGACGGCAAAAACTCGATTGACAACTGCGTCAACGCAGCTTCGGTAACAAAAGGCCAGTTTGCGGGCGGCATCGTGGGCGATTTTGCCAACGACGTCACTCCCCACAACGATTTAAATAATATCCGCATTAAAAATTCGATAAACCGCGGCTACATCTCTGGCAAATACGCCGGCGGAATATCGGGCGCGGCGGGAAGCGGCACAGGCGCGTCGAACATCGAAAAGTGCGCAAACGTTGGACAGGTGACCGCCATACTCGCGGCGGGCGGCATAGTGGGATACGCCAGAACTGGCATTGTTGTCGTTAAAAACTGTTATAATTTAGGCACAGTGCGCTATAAAAATGTGAACGACGACGCCGACGGCTCGCCCAGTCTAAAGGAATTCGGCAGCTTAACCATCAACAGCAATGATAAGGTCAGCGGTATCGGCGGAATAGCGGGGCGCTCCGACTTCAACACCTCCTCGATAAGCAGCTCTTATTCGGCAGGTCAAGTCTTTGGCGGCGACCCATCCAATCCGCTTTGGGCTATAAATTCCGGCATGACGGTGGCGTTCGGCGCCGTTGCGGGAATTATCGACACCGACGAAGCGGTCGCCACCGTAAAGACGGTGACGAGCTGCTACTATCTTGACGGCAGTTCGCCCGCCACGGCAGGCTATCCTACGGGTTCGGGCATAGGGCTTGCCAACTTAAAGAACGACGACATTTTGACCGGCTCCTATCCTTATTCGGCGGCGGGGTATATCGAGCCTAAGACCGACACCCAGCTCAAGTCGCACGCCACCTTCGTCAATTGGGATTTCGGCGAACAAATGACGCTTGCCAATCCCGAACACCCCTGGCGCATGATACCGGGCAACTATCCCAAGCTAATTGAAAGGAACGTCTATGTTTCCGTCACATTCGTTGCGAATGAAATACCCTTTGATTCTTACTCGGTTCAGTCGCACCTATTCAGCCCTACGGGATACGATTTCAGCTATAAAGTAATATCAACAAAGGACGTAGGAGCGACGCCTGCCGGCACCACGCTGACTTCGTCTTATCCTTCGGCGCCCATGTTCGCCTTGGTTTCCGCCCCCAACTCGGTTATTCCCGCGCCTGTCAATACCGGCGAATATACGGCGTATATCATAATCGACGACGGCAATTATTTTGGCTATGCCAAGGCCAATTTCAGAATTATTCCGCGCGAGGTGCTTGTGGCGCCCAAAGATGGGCTGTCCAAGACTTACGGCGACGCCGACCCCGCCTTCGACAGCAATGCAATCGACGTCATCAATTCGCCCACGCAGGGCTTTCTCGGCGCTGACGGCGAGGGCAATCCTTTCAGCGGAGCGTTTACCCGCGCGCCGGGGTTTGCCGTGGGCGCTTATTCCTACAGCAATTCGACTCTCGCCTGCAGAAGCTCCAATTATGTTTTAGTCTTCACCAACACGGTCGGCGGCGTCGAGAGGAAATTCACGATAAACAAGCGGCCGCTCAACATCACGGCGCAAAGTCTGGGCGCCGACGGCAGCGTAACTTACGGCAATTTAGACTACAATTACGGCTTTATTCAGTCCGGTCTTGTCAACGGCGACGTCATAACTATTAATTCTTATAGAATAGATACCTCGGTGATAGCTACTAACGGCGCCGCTTATCCCCACGCAGGCTCTTATACCGCGATTATTTACATAGACAGTTACCAAGTCTCGGCGAATTATCAAGTCACCACCTATCCCGGCAATTTGACGATTTCCAAGGCCGAACTCAGCATCACCGTTGCCAACACCGTAAAAACCTACGGCGAGGCTTTGGATTCTTCGGCATTTTCAATCTCAGGCGTGGAAGGGCTGAAAAACGGCGACACACTAGGTATGCTGTCGTTAAGCCAGCTTGTTTCGGACGGCGCGTCGGAGGAGAGCGAGGCGAGGGCATCGGGCTATGACATCCGCTTCACGACGGCGCCCAACCACGCCGATTGAGCTGCCCCGGAGCCGATCTCGACGGCGTTCACCATCTACACACCGTCGACGACGCCGCCCGCCTCCACGCCACCCTCACCGAGGCGAGCAGGGTGGTCGTCGTC
>DAOTKC010000002.1:0-95139 GCA_035449045.1 Eubacteriales bacterium | reverse complement strand
CCATGAAGGCATGGATTTGGAGAGCCCCGCCAATATGCCCGACTACGCCAAGGCGGGCTTCCTCGAGATGTGCGTAGCGCCCGAGCAGGCGCCCGACAAGCCCGAGTTTGTCACCGTCTCCTTCGTCAAGGGCGTGCCCGTCGCCGTCAACGGCGAGAAGCTTCCGCCCGTCAAACTGCTTACTAAGCTCAATGAGATAGGCGGCAGAAACGGAGTGGGACTGGTCGACCTCGTCGAAAACCGCTTGGTCGGCATGAAATCGCGCGGCGTCTACGAGACACCCGGCGGCGCCATTTTATACCGTGCCCACGCCGTGCTCGAAACTCTCTGTTTAGACCGCGACACCATGCACTACAAGCGCGTTGTCGCCGAAAAATACGCCGAGCTCGTCTACTACGGGCAATGGTTTTCCCAGCTTAAGGAGTCGCTCGACGCCTTCTTTGAGAAGACGCAGCAGTTCGTCACGGGCGAGGTCAAGCTCAAACTCTATAAGGGCAGTATAATCAACGCCGGCGTCACTTCGCCGTATTCGCTCTACGACCAAGACCTTGCCACTTTCGGCGAGGACGCGGTTTACGACCAAAAGGACAGCGCGGGGTTCATCAACCTCTTCGGGCTGCCGATTGCCGTCGCCGCCAACATGAAGAAAAAGAACGGGATAGACTGATGTCAAAAAACGATACGCTCTGGCAAGGGCGCTTTAAAGAGGAAACCGACGCCTGCGCATTCATTTTCAACGCCTCGCTCGGCGTCGACAAACGGCTCTACGCCGAGGATATCGCGGGCTCGCTCGCGCATGCCGCCATGCTCAAAAAGACGGGTATCATTTCCGAAGCGGACGCCGATAAAATCATAGCCGGTCTTAAGGAAATTCTCGCCGAGATTGAGAGCGGAAAGCTCGTTATTTCGGGAGCCGAGGACATCCACACCTTCGTCGAGGCCGAGCTCACCAAAAAAATCGGGCCTGCCGGCGGCAAGCTCCACACCGCGCGGAGCCGAAACGACCAGGCCGCGACAGATACAAAACTCTACGCCTTGAAAGAGATAAATGAAATTAAGTCGCTTATATTTAAGCTCCTCGGCGTCATTTATCAAAAGGCGGAAGAAGGGCAGGACGTCATAATGCCGGGCTATACTCACCTTCAGCGCGCCCAACCCATACTTTTGGCTCACCACCTTCTCGCCTACGCCGAGATGTTCAAGCGCGACTTTTCCAGGCTTTCCGACGCCGCGGCAAGGGCGAGCGTCTCGCCGCTCGGCGCCGCCGCGCTCGCCGGCACCACCTATCCCGTCGACCGCAAGATGTGCGCCGAGGCTCTCGGCTTTTTAAGCGTCGCGAGCAACAGCATCGACGCCGTTTCCGACCGCGACTACGTCATCGAGCTTGCTTCGGCGATAGCGCTCATCATGTCGCACCTTTCCCGCTTTTCGGAGGAAATAGTGCTTTGGAGCAGCGCCGAATTCGGCTTTTTGGAGCTTTCCGACGCCTATTCGACAGGCTCCAGCATCATGCCGCAAAAGAAGAACCCCGACATAGCCGAGCTCGTCCGCGGCAAGAGCGGCCGCGCAGTGGGCAACCTCGTCGCGCTGTTCACCGTCATGAAAGGGCTTCCCCTAGCCTACAACAAGGATATGCAGGAGGACAAGGAGCTTTTGTTCGACAGCGTCGACACCGTCAAGGCTTGCCTTGACGTGTTTGCGGGAATGCTCGCCACCTCAAAATTTCAAGGTGAGAAGATGGCGAAAGCCGCCAAAACGGGCTTTCTGAACGCCACCGACATCTCCGACTACCTCGCCAAAAAAGGCCTTCCCTTCCGCGAGGCCTATAAAATCACAGGTCGCCTAGTCGCCTACTGCATCGAAAACCGCGCCGAGCCCGAAGCCTTGACCCTTGAAACACTAAAGCAGTTTTCCGAGCTGTTCGAGTCCGACGTTTACGCGTCGATAACCCTCGCCTCCTGCGTCAACAGCCGCTCCTCGGAGGGCGGCACCTCGCCGGCCTCGGTAAAGCTCCAGCTCGCCGCGCTTAGAAGGTTTTTAGACGATACAACCCCTGCTAAATAATTTTAAATCCACAATTGCGGCCTGAGGCCGCGACTTCACTTGCGAAGGCAAGATTTCACCGCGAGTGGAACGAGCGATTTCACTTGGGCTAAACCTAAATTTCACTGCGAGCATCGCGAGAATTTAAAAATCCGAGAATCGCTTCTCGGATTTTTTAATTTAATTAATTTTGCGGGCAAAATTAATTAAGCTGTATCCACAACGCGGGGACGGTGCCAAGGCCGTTTAGTGAAACGTTGCCCTCGCAGATGTCACCGTCGAGGTTTATATGCCACGCTCGGTCGTCGGCACCGTTATTAGGCGAACGCAGCCACCACCAACCGTTTCCGAAATAGGAGCTTTCGGTAACCATTTGGGCGCCCGTTGCCCTGCTGTAGTCGCTGGTTATCCTTTCCCTCGACTCGAAGTTGCAAAAACCGTATTCGGAATTTATGGTGTCAAGATAGCTTAGTAAGAAGACTTTATCAAGGGTATTTTCGCAGGCGTAGGGATTTTCGTCATAGCCTGTGCTTTCGACGCTGTTATCGACCTCGGTCAAAAGAATAAACTGCCGCTCTAACTGGTTGAAAGCGGTGTTATAGAACTCGCCGATAAGCCACGCCCGAACTTCGCTTTCTTCATAGTTGTTGGAGTTTTCGTCAAAACGCATATTTGCGATTATACTTTCGCAAAGAATCAAAGCCGAGCCGTTGCTTTGGGAAAGGATACGCCATTTTATCGGCTCAACCTTAAAATAGTATGCCGTGCCTTCTTCCACCGCCGCGCCCGTCGAGAAAGTGTAGCCGCCGGAAGGATCGGGCGTCGCCGTCACTTGGGCGTAGTAGTAACCGTCGCTGCCGAGGAAATACCCGCGTTCGTCGGCTTCCGTTCCCACCGTGACGCCGGCGGCCTTAACAGTCTGCGGATATTCGCCGAAAAGAATAAAGTCGCCGTTTGCGTCCGGCTCGCCCGCTGCGTTTACCCGTTTATAAACGTCGTCAAGGTCAAGCCACTTGGCGTAAAGTGTGATATTTTCGGCCGGCATAGTCGAAAAAGCATACTCTTCAGAAAAAGAATCGTCAGTATACCAGCCTAAAAACTTATGGCCTTGCCGTGTCGGAGCGGCGGGCGCGGCCACCGCGGTGTTATAATCCTGAGTGATCGAAGCGACATTGCCGCCGCCGTTGCTCTCGAAATCTATGGTATAACTGTTTATCGTCCAATCGGCATAGAGCGTTAAATTAGCCGCGGGCACAGTCCACGAGTTATAAGCCTCGTCAAAGGTTCCGTTGTCGGTATACCAGCCCGCGAAGCTGTAACCTTCTTTGTGAGGCTCGGGCGGTGCAATTTCCGTGCCGTAATCGGCGGTAACCGGCGCAATATTATTTCCGCCGTTGCTCACGAAAGTGAAGGTGTATTTATTGGCCGTCCAACCCGCATAAAGGGTAATATCGTTTGAGATTGGCTTTCCTATTATGTCGGCGGCCGCGGTAGTGCATTCTGCCTCGAGATACCAGCCGTTGAAGGTGTAGCCCGTTTTGGCGGGATTCCCGGGAAGCGTTACCGCCGATTTACCGTCGGAATTGATGACATAGCTTTCCTGTCCCTCGGAAAAGGCGCCGCCGTTGGCGTCAAGCGTGAGTTTGAAGGTTTCGCCTTCGATGATGTCGCCTTTATTGCAGGCCGCAAGCATAGCGACAATGAACACTAAAATGCAGATGACAAAAAGTTTTCGTCGCATAATCCACTCCCTAAGTTTTTTACTCGTATAAAACCGATTAGCAACCAATACCATATTAATTTATGTGGGAAGATAAGTTAATTTTTTTATGACAAATGATAATTTAAAGATTTCACCGACTTTGAAAGAGTTAAACTGCTTGCGTTCGACTTGCCAGAGCATAGAAGGGTATCGAGGCTTTACAAATTTTAAATTTTGTGTCACAAATTAGCGTTAAATATTTTACGCTTCAGGTTGAAAAAGCGGAGTGCCTGTGATATACTTTTTTTTGGATAAAAATTTATTTTAAGGAGAAAATTATGAATCTTGACAGCATCAAAAACGCAAAAGCCGAAAGCGCCAAGTTTATGGTTGACGAAATCACCCACGTCATCAAGACTTTTGAGAAGCGCGCGCCGGGCAGCAAGGGCGAAAAGCAGGCCGTCGACTACATGGAAGGCCAGCTTAAACAGTATTGCGACGAAGTGAAAGTCGAGCCTTTCGACGTCCATCCCGCCGCCTTCATGGGCTGGATTTACATCACCATCTCGCTGATGCTTTTGGCGGCGGCGTTATACTTTTTTATGCCGATAGTCTCCCTCGTCTTGATTTTCGCGGGCGCCACCTTCATGATCTGCGAGTTCGTGCTTTACAGGCGTATGATTGACAAGCTCTTTAAGAAAAAGACTTCCTACAATATCACCGCTATCAAGAAGTGCAAGGGCGAAGTCAAAAGCAGGATTTTCTACAACGGCCATCCCGACGCCGCCTGCGAATGGACTTTTAACTACCACTTAGGCGGAGCGGGCTTTATCGCCCACTTCCTTCTCGCCATTGTCGGCGTTGTCTACTTTGTGGGCGTTGTCATAGCCGCCCTCATTATAAACGGAGGCGTGGGCTTTAACGCTCAAGTCGACCCGAGCGGAATCGTCGCCAAACTCGGCTACGGCATTCTCGCTTTCGTGCCCTTCTGGGTGGGTATGTATTTTCTCTGGAACGAGAAGCGCATCGTCGACGGCGCCAACGACAATCTGTCGGGCTGCTATATGGGCATCGCGATAATGAAGGCCTTAAAAGAACAGGGCGTCGAGCTTGAAAATACCGAAGTGGGCGTTTTGATTACGGGCTCGGAGGAAGCCGGACTTCGCGGCGCCAAGGCGTGGTGCGAGGCGCATAAGGGCGAATATCAGGATGTCGATACCGTCATCTATGCCTACGACACCATCCACGACGGCAAGTTTTTGGGCGTCAACGTTAAGGATTTGAACAACATCGTTCCCGCCGACCCGCAGGCGTCCAAGCTCTTCAAGGACGCCGCCGACAAGCTCGGCATCAAATGCGACCTCATCTCCGTTCCCCTCGGCGCCACCGACTCCGCCGCCTTCAATCAGGGCGGCTTCAAAGCGGCCGGCATCACGGGAATGGACCACAACCTGCAGGACTACTACCACACCCGCCGCGACACCTACGACAACCTCGACGAAAAGGGCCTCGCCGACTGCTTCGCTGTCAGCGTGCAGGTGCTGGAGGACTTGGAAAACGGCGTGAGATAAGCGCTTGCGGTAATAAATCCAACAAATTCAGATTAGATAAAAAAGTCCCCGCTACTTTGACGGGGATTTTTTTATGTTTGAGATAAAACCCGCGGTATGGTAAAATCAAATAGTAGGAGGCTTCAAAGATATCCGTAGCGCCTAAAGTTGGCAAGGAAAGTCAAGAAGTTTGGTGAGTTTTTTAATATAATACGCTCGGAGGTAAGATGGACAGCATCGATAAACGGCTGGCGGTGAGGAAAATGCAACTTTTCATCGAGGAGCATCTGAAGGAACCGATCACTCTTTCGGGCCTCGCCAAAGCCTCGGGTTATTCGCCCTACTATGCCGCCAAATTATTCGCCGAATACACCGGCAAGCCGCCTTTTCAATACATAAGAGCGCTCAGGCTGGCTAAGGCTGCGGAGGATATCGTCGGCGGCGCCAAGATAGTGGACGTGGCATTCGACTTTGTGTTCGACTCGCACGAGGGGTTTACGCGCGCGTTTTTTAAGGAATTTCAAAAAACACCGGCCGCCCACCGAAAAAATCCCGGGAACATCAAGCGGTTTATACCGAAAAGCGTCTTCAATCTTTACCTATCGGCATTAAAAGGAGAGAAATCCATGTCAAAACGAAAAACCAATTTAAACGCCGTATTCGTGCAGATATTAGATCGCCCCGCGCGCAAACTTATTTTAAAGCGCGGCAAAAAGGCGACGCACTACTTCGAATACTGCGAAGAGGCAGGCTGCGAAATAGACAGCGAGCTTTCCAAAATTTCGGGTGCGCTCGGCGAGCCTATGGGGCTGTGGCTACCCAAAAGCTTGGTTAAGGAGGGCACATCCACTTACGTTCAGGGCGTCGAGGTCGCCGAAGACTTCTTAGGCAAAATCCCCGAAGGCTTCGAAATCGTCACGCTGCCGCCCTGCAAAATGATGGTTTTCCAAGGCCCGCCTTTCGAGGACGAAAAATTTGAAGAAGCCATTTTCGACCTTTGGGACATCATAAACAACTACAATCCCGAGCTCTACGGCTATAAGTGGGACGACGAAGCCGCGCCGCGCTTTCAGCTTTCGCCGCTCGGCTACCGCGGTTATATCGAAGGCAGGCCGGTTAAACCGCTGAACGAAGCGTAAAAATCCCAAAGCAAAACCAAACATAAAACTAAACATAAAGCAAGGTAAACAAAAAGAAAAGAGTTTACGCAAATAGCAAAATTTAAAAAAGCAAAAAAGCTAAAAAATAACGCGCCCAAAGACGCGTTATTTTTTATTGTTTTTGTATTAAGAGCCTCATTCGATTGCGGTTTCCTGAGGCTTTTCCTCGCCGCGGGAGATGAACCGGAGCACCTCGCGATTGTTCATGAGGAGAATGATGGCAACGAGCGCTATGGCGCCGTCGGCAAAAACGAATGCGTTATATAAAAATCCCCAAGCAACCGCGCCGACGCCGAATTCCGCGCCGTAAGTCCCAAAAAACAACGCGCCCGACGCCGCGTGGCAGAGATAGCGGACGATAAGCGCCGAGAAGAAGCCCAAGCCCGCCGCCGCGCTATCCTTCATTTTGCCGCGCAGAAAGCCGGAAAGCCCGATGGCGCCGAAGGCGAGCGGATAGTCGAGGAAATATTGGAGGGGATGGACAATCCACGGGTCCTGAAAGGATTGCAGAAGTCCGTAGATAAAGCAGCAAAGCACGCCCTTTCTTATGCCGAACTTATAACTGTATATGACGATGGGCACCAAGCTCGCGAAGGTAACCGAGCCGCCCTGCGGAAGCTTGAAAATCCTGATGTAAGAAAGCGCGAAGGACATGGCAATGGACACCGCGGCAAAGACGATTTCAAAGGTCGTCGTTTTAGTGTTTGTCAGCGACACAATAAGTATGCCGAACAGCACGGCGGTAAACAGCGTTATCGCAAGGTAGAGCTGGGATTTTTGGGTTAGGGCGTAGCTCTCGGCAAGCGGGCTCGCGTTGTTGATAAAGCTTATCACGAAAAACGCTATCGTCAGCGCTGCCATTACGACGGCCGCCGAAATGGCGACGGGCTTATAATATTTCCCTGCCGCACGCTTTAAAATAACCACTAAGGCAAATCCCGCGGCAAGCGCCGAGAAAGTGCCGATGGCAAACACCGTCTGATATTTTTGAAAGTCCTCGGCGTTTTCCTTTAAGTCCTGTGAGAGCGAAAGCGCAATGACTACGACGGAA
This sequence comes from Eubacteriales bacterium, assembly GCA_035449045.1. Lineage (GTDB taxonomy): Bacteria > Bacillota > Clostridia > Christensenellales > CAG-917 > DAOTKC01. Next base: position 87,633 of record DAOTKC010000002.1, on the reverse strand, counting down.
AAAACCAAAAAACAGGCGAGCGCGGCCGCAAGGACTTTGACAAACCACTTGCGCTTCAACAAATAAATGAGCGTGAGCGTTATTATGAACGCGGCGGCTATCGCGATTGCCGAAATCAAAAGCTGTCCCGAAAGCTCGTGTGGGTCGAAATAGCTTTGAAGCGCGGCGGAAATAAGGTTGACATACATAAAAAAACCTTCCTTTATAAGCAAAAGAAGGTGGAAACAAATCCTTGCGCAAGTGCTAACTTACAAGTTCAACGGGTATAATCTCAGCCGGCCGGATGGCCTGCACCCCTTTTGCTCTATTTAGTTTATTTGACTATAACACGGCGGTTGCTTGATGTCAAGATAATCGCCGCGGCTTTTTTGGCTGTTTTGAGCTGAAAAACTTGAATTTAGCTGAACCGCATTATTTTGAGGTTTGCTCGCGGCTTAATGTTTTAACAGCTTGACGAGGACGGCCTTCTGGGCGTGCAGGCGGTTTTCGGCCTCGTCGAAAATTTCGGCGGCGTGAGCCTCAAAGGCCTCGGCCGTTATCTCCTCGCCGCGGTGCGCCGGCAGACAGTGCAGCACTATGGCGTCGTGCTTGGCGAGCTTTAAAACCTCGTCGTTGATTTGATAGCCCGAAAAATCCTTTTCGCGCTTGCTCTTTTCGCTCTCCATGCCCATCGACGCCCAAACGTCGGTGTAAAGGACGTCGGCGTCCGCCGCCGCAGCGGCTATGTCCGGGGTCATTAAAAAGCCCTCATGCGCTGCCGCGAAATCCAAAACGGCGGGCGCGGGGCGGTAGGCGTCGGGGCAGGCTATCGCCACCGACATTCCCATCTTTAGGCCGCCGATAATAAGGGAGTTGGCGACGTTGTTGCCGTCGCCTATGTAGGCGAGCTTGAGCCCTTTAAAGCTTCCCTTATATTCGCGGATTGTCATGAGGTCGGCAAGAATCTGGCAAGGGTGCTCGAGGTCGGAAAGCCCGTTGATAACGGGAATGCTTCCGAACCGCGCAAGGTCCTCCACCGTCTTTTGCTTGTAGGTGCGAATCATAATGCAGTCAAGGTATCGTGACAGCACGCGCGCGGTGTCCTCAATGGGCTCGCCGCGCCCGATTTGAAGGTCGTTGGCATTTAAGTAGAGCGCGTAGCCGCCCAGCTCGTGCATGGCGACTTCAAAGGAAACGCGCGTCCTCGTCGACGCCTTTTCAAATATCATGCCCAGCGTCTTGCCCGAGAGCGGCTTTTTGACTATGCCGTGCTTTTTCTCGTATTTCAACTGGTCGGCAAGATTCAATATGCCGAAAATATCCCCTTCCGAAAGCTCCGCCATGCTGAGTAAATGCTTCATATAATCCACCTTTATAGCCGAAAACGGCCTTTATGTTGTTATTTTTTATAGTTTAATTGCCTGTTCAGCAATTAAGCCCTATTATTTAACTGTTATTTAATTGTTCTTTGTTTAATAAAATTACTGCTGTTTGGATAAAACCTTGCTTAATATTTCCAGCCCGAGGTCTATTTCCTCATAACTGATATTCAGCGGCGGAAGGAACCTCAGCTTCTCCTTGGCGGTCAGAACGACCAGCCCTTCCGTAATGCATTCGGCGGCGACGTCGCGCGCTTTTTTCGTCTTCAGCGAGGCGCCCAGCATAAGCCCCATGCCGTGGACGGAGGCTATCTCGTCCAGTTTTTTTAACTTTGAAACCATATAGTCTGATTTTTTTATTACTTCCGAAAGCAGTTCGTCGTTAAGCCTCGACAAAATTTCAACTGCGCCTGCCGCCGCTATTGGGTTGCCGCCGAAGGTGGAGCCGTGGTCGCCCTTGCCGAGCACTTTCTCGGTCTTTTCGTTGAACAGCGCCGCGCCGATGGGAAGGCCGCCGCCCAAGCCCTTGGCGGTCGTCACGATGTCGGGTTTGACTTCGAAGTTCATATAGCCGAAAAGCCTGCCCGTCCGCCCGTTGCCGCATTGAATCTCGTCGCAAATCAGAAGTATGTCGCGCTCGCCGCAGAGCTCGGCAATCTTTTGAACGTAATTTTTATCGAGCGCGTTAACGCCGCCCTCGCCCTGAACGGCCTCAATCATAACGGCGGCGGTGGCGGCGGAAATTTTGGATTTCAAATCGTCTATATCGTTTGGCGCCGCGTATAAAAAGCCCTCGGTAAACGGCATAAAATGCTTGTGCATACCGCCTTGGCCTGTCGCCGACAGCGTCGTCACCGTCCTGCCGTGGAAAGAATCCTTTAGCGTTATTATTTCGGCTTTGCCCTCGCCGTGGCGGTCGTGCCAGTATTTCCTCGCCACCTTGATGGCGCATTCGTTGGCTTCGGCGCCCGAATTGCACAAAAAGGCGCGCTTAAATCCGCTTTTTTCGCAGAGCAGTTTGACGAGAGCGGAGGCGGGCTCGTTATAGTAGAGGTTGCAGGTGTGCTGAATGAGCTTGAGCTGTGCGGTGACCGCCGCAATCCAGCCCTCGTCGGCTATGCCAAAGATGTTGACGCCTATACCGCTCGAAAAGTCGATGTATTCCTTGCCCGAAAAGTCAAGAAGCGTTGCGCCTTTGCCGCACTTTATGCCGAGCTCGAAGCGGTTATAGACCGCCGCCTCGAAGTTTTCGGCGTTTTCTTTCACTGTTTCAAAATCCATTTTTTTCGCCTTTTTTTAGCTTGCTATATATCAATAAAAATCGAAGTTAATTTAATATTTTTACTTGATTGTTTTTTTGTTTGCTTGTTCTCGGTTACGCCTAAATTTATTACAAATCGTTATCAATTTAAATAAACATCGTGCCTATGCCGGTATCGGAGAGAATCTCGATAAGAATGGAGTGGGGCACTCTGCCGTCTATGACAAACACCTTTTTGACGCCGCGGCGGATTGCCTCGACACAGCACTCGATTTTGGGAATCATGCCGCCCGAAATGACGCCCTGCTTGACGAGCGAGGGAACCTCGCTGACCTGAATGACCGGAATCAGCGTCTTGTCGTCGTCCTTATCTTTGAGCACGCCCTTTATGTCGGTCATGTTGATGAGGCTTTCCGCCTTCAAAACGCCGGCTATGCCTGCCGCGGCGGTATCGGCGTTGATGTTGTAGGAGTTGCCATCCTTGTCGCATCCCACCGTGGAGATGACGGGTATATAGCCGCGCTCGAGAAGGTCGCTAATGGGCTTGGGATTGATGGCGGTTATGGCGCCGACGTAACCCAGCGCGTCGGACACGGGCGCGGCCTCAATCAGGCGCGCGTCGATGCCCGAAAGGCCTATTGCGTTGCCGCCGATGCTCTCAATCAGCTTGACCAAATCTTTGTTGACCTTGCCTGCCAGCACCATCTGCACGATGTCGGCGGTCTCTTTGTCGGTATAGCGGAGGCCGTCGATAAACTTGGGCTTTATGCCCATTTTCTCCATTGTATCGGTTATTTCGGGGCCGCCGCCGTGAACTAAGACGACCTTTATTCCGATGAGCGAAAGCAGCACGATATCGCCCATTACGGCCTTTTTCAAATCCTCGCTCTTCATGGCGTTGCCGCCGTATTTGACGACGATTATTTTGCCGTAATATTTCTGAATATACGGCAGCGCCTCAATTAAAATTCCCGCTTTTTCGGCGTTTGTAATCATTTTTCTACCTTAGCTTTTTATTTTTTATCTTGCTTTTCTCGTTATCTTACTCTTGATTATTTGCGTTCGATTTCTTCACCGAACACCGGCTTTATTTTCTAATTAAGTCCGATAGCCGCTGTTTATTTTGACGTAGGCTTCGGTGAGGTCGCACCCCCACGCCGTGGCCGAGGCCTTCCCCGCGTTCAGCTTGACATTAATAATTATCTCGCTTTCGGATAAAACGGCTTTTGCCAGCGGCTCGTCGAAATCAATGGAGGCGCCGCTTTTGCAGACCGCCACCGCGCCCGCGCTTGATTCAAAGGAAACGTCCACCTTTTCGACGTCGATATCGGCGCCCGAATAACCGGCAGCGCAGAGTATCCTGCCCCAATTTGCATCGGCGCCGAATATCGCCGATTTAACTAAACTTGACGATATGACCGCTTTGGCAACCGTGCGCGCCGTCTTTTTGGATGCGGCGCCAAAAACGCGGCATTCGATGAGCTTTGTCGCGCCCTCGCCATCCTTGGCTATGGCGCGGCAAAGATATTTTGTGACTTCAAAGAGCGCCTCTTTAAATTTGCGATAGGCGGCATTCTTTTTGTCGATTAGTTTGTTTTGCGCCGTTCCGTTCGCCATCACCGAAACCATATCATTGGTGGAGGTGTCGCCGTCCACCGAAATCATGTTGAAAGAGTCCTTGACGTCCTCTTTGAGCGCAAGGGTGAGCATCTCGGGAGTTATCGCGGCGTCGGTCGTAATAAAGACCAGCATTGTCGCCATGTTTGGGTTAATCATGCCCGAGCCCTTGGCGATGCCGCCCACGGTGCAGGTCTTGCCGTCGATTTCAAACGTCGCCGCAACTTCCTTAAGCGCGGTGTCGGTCGTCATAATCGCCTCGGCCGCAAGCGCGCTGTTGCCGTTTCCCAGCGCGGCGACAAGCGGCTTTATGCCATTTTTAATAGGCTCGATGGGCAGGGGCTGGCCGATGACGCCCGTCGACGCCACTATGACGTCCGCGGGCGAGATTTTCAGTTCGTCCGCCAAAAGACGGCACATCGCCTCGGCAATTTCAACGCCGTCGGCGTTGCAGGTGTTGGCGTTGCCGCTGTTGCATATGACAGCACGCGCGCGGCCGTCCGAAAGGTTTTTCTTGGTAACCAAAATCGGCGCGCCTTTGACGAGGTTTTTTGTGTAGACCGCGGCGGCCGCCGCCTCGGCCTCCGAATAAATGAGGGCGAGGTCGCGCTTCGATTTGTTCTTCCTTATTCCGCAATGCACTCCCGAAGCTTTAAATCCTTTGGGAGCGCACACGCCTCCGCTTATAAAATCCATTTTTTTGTCCCTTAAATAATTTTTCTTACTTGAAGAACTGCATTTTCTGCTTATTCTCTTAATTTTTTTATTTCAAACTTTTAGTCGCGAACCCAAACAAGTCCGAGCGTTGTGACTTTTATAGTTTCAGAGAAAGAAATTCCTCCGCTCCCGCCATGATGTTCAAGCACTGCACGGCGGCGCCCGAGGCGCCTTTGCCGAGGTTGTCGAAGCGCGAAATCAAGGTGATTCTATCCTCGTTTCCCGCCACCGTAATCTCCAAGCCGTCGGTGCCCGAAAAGGTGTTTGCCGCCAAAAACGACACTTCACCGTCGCAATTTGACACTTTAACCGCCTTTTCGGCGGAGTAATAATCAGAAAGCATTTCAAAAAGCTCACGCTTTTCAATGTTTTTATTAAGCAGCCGCGCAAACAGCGGGACGGTCACCGCCATGCCCGAAAAATAGTCGGCGACGATGGGCGAGAAGGCGGGCGCGGACTTAAGCCCCGCCACCTTAGTCATCTCTCTCAAGTGCTTGTGATTTTGCGTTAGGGCGTATTGGCGCGGGCTGTCAAGCTCAATGTTTCTTTTTTCGCTTTTATATTCCGCTATCATGCTCTTGCCGCCGCCGCTGTAGCCCGTCACCGAGTGGCAGACTACGGGATAGTCGTCACTCAAAATCTCCATTTCTACCAAGGGATAAACTATCGCCAAAAAACCTGTGGCGTGGCAGCCGGGCACTGCAACCTTGGACGCGCCCTTAATTTTCTCGCGAAAACCCCTGAGCTCGGGAAAGCCGTAGACCCAACCCGACGCGGTGCGGTGGGCGGTGGATGCGTCGATGATTTTGACGCCCAAGCTTTCGGCAAGCGTTGCGCTCTCGATTGCGGCGGCGTCGGGCAGGCACAAAACGACGACATCGGCCCCGCTCATCGCCGCCTTTTTCGCTTCGCTTTCTTTCTTTTTTTCGTCGGGTAGCGAAATAAGCGAAACGTCGGCGCGGCTTATCAGCCGCTCGCGTATTTTCAAGCCCGTCGTTCCTTCGCTTCCGTCGATAAAAACCTTAATCATCGCTTCTCCAAAATATAGAATAATTATACGCACTAATTAAATATCAGTCAACCGATTTTGTATAAAATTATTTTAAATATGTATAAAATATTTTTTATGAGCATAAATATTCAAATTGTTAACAAAAAATGCAGTTTGAGCCTTTTTTTATGTATACGCCAAATAGCGAAAGCGGCCTAGCGCCGCTTTGAGAGAGGGCTTTATTAATTTATTTAAGCGCCGTTTGCCAATTCACCGAAAGACAAGCCCTATCAGCTCAAAACCCACAAAAATCGGTTGAGGCTGCTCTATGGTTTCAGTTAAAAAGCTGGCCTATCATGTTTATAAAGTTCATCGGCTCGAGCACGGCCTTTGCCTTAATCAAAAACTCGGCCGCCCGGCTTTTTTGCGGCTTCAGCATATTAAGCGAAAGCGCCGACACGCTCAAGTCTTCGGCGTTTTCTTCAAGCTCCAAAAACACCGTTTTGGTTTCGCCGGGGAAAAGGTCGAAATAATTTTGGGAAAACTTGGAAGTCATTCCCTTGGCGTCAACGAAGACGCGGCGCGAAAATACTTCCGATTTAAGAGTAACAATGAGGCGCCCGCCTTCGATTTTTTTGGTGATTTCTATCGGCGCATCGGGAAGCTTTACGCTTCTATCCTTCAAAAAGAGCGAGCTTTCACAAGCTAGGACGGCGCCTTTATTATCTATAAACTCCACCTTCAAAACCGAATTTTTAGGGTTGATACCGAGTTTTTTCGGCGAGATGTCCAAAAAATGCGCCGAGGATTTTTCGGGAATTTCTCCCGCATTTTCGCCGAAGGATAGGACTTTGCCCGAAAAATCATAAACCGTATAGCGCAATTTTCCCTTGAGAGGCTCGCTTCGGTCGTTGATGACGTTTACCGAGACCGCGCCGCCTTTCGGCGCCGCGAAAATCGCGACCGGATTAAAAAAGCGTTTGGCGAAATATTGAAGCGTTTTGTAGCCGCCGCCGTAGTCCATGCCCGCCCATGATATCGCCGGCCAGCAGTCGTTCAGTTGCCAATAGAGCGTGCCCCAGCAGCGCCCGATTTGGTTGCGCCAGCCAAGGACGGCGCGGGAGATGGTTTCGGCCTGCATGAGGTTGGAAAGATAGGTGAGCTCATAAAAGCTCCCGGGTGCGCGGTATGAGGACAAGATATAATACATCAGTTTAGAGTTGCCGCCGCCGCATTTTTGACGCTCTTTCATAACCACCGAGTTCAAGCTGCGGTCGGTTTCTTCGGTAAAGCTCTCGACTGTAAAATATGTCGGCAGCGACTGCATTCCGAACTCACTGACAAAGCGCGAAGGCCGTTTTTCATAGTAGGCGGCCGCTCTCAGCCCGTGCCAGACGTGCCAGAGATGGGTGTCGCCGATGTCGTCGGAGCCCGTCTTAGAAAACGAGATGCCCGAGCTCGGCGAGCTTGCCCAGTATGACGTCGAAGGATCCGCCTCGGCGACAACCTCGGGAAGTCTATTGTAGAAAAAATCCTTCTGCACGCGCTTGAGTTCGGTGTCGGACATCCAAAGGGGAGCCAAGGACTCAATTTCGTTGTTGCCGCACCAAAGCGCCAGCGAAGCGTGGTGCTTTATCCGCTCGACATTGTCTCGCGCCTCCGAAAGTGCGCTCTCGGTGAACTTCTCGTCGAAAAAGGGATAGGGGTAGCAGGCGAAGCAGAAATCCTGCCACACCAATATGCCGTAGCGGTCGCAGAGCTCGTAAAAAGCGTCGCTTTCATAGTAGCCGCCGCCCCACACCCGCAGCATGTTCATGTTGGCGTCCGCCGCACTTTTTATTATGTATTCCAGCTCCTTTTCGGTCGTTCTCGTCACGAAGCTGTCGGATGGGATATAGTTGGCGCCTTTCATAAAGATGGGCTCGCCGTTTACGATAAATCTGAAAGTATTGCCACTTTCATCGGGCGAGGTATCGAGTTTTATATCTCTGATACCAATTGTTTTTGCCTTATAGTCCAAAATCGCGCCGTCACAAAGTAAGTAAAACTCCGCCTTATAAAGCGGTTGTCCGCCGCAGCCGTTCGGATACCAAAGCTCGGGGTTTCTAATTTCGGCGGCCGCTTCCGCCCTGCCGTCTTTTATTTCGCCGAAATAATTGTGAATTTTACCATCAGGGCCGGTAAGCTTTATTTCAAGACGCGCGCCTTTCGGGCAAGTTCCCTCGACCTCGGCAGAAAAGGTCAAGCGCGCCGCGCCCGCCGATATTTCAGTTTTAATGTCGGTTTTGGACAGTCTTGCCTCAAAATTTTCAATCCCAATGTCGCCCGTCAACCCCGAAAGGGGAAGCCTGGGGCCCCAATCCCAGCCGAAGTGATAGGCGGGCTTTCGCAAATAGTTGGCACCGGCGACGCTCATGTGGTTTTTGATTATCGGCCGTTCGGCTTGCCTTTCAAGGCAGTATTTTATCGGCGAGCGGAAAATAAACTCGATTTCGTTTTCTCCCGCTTTAACGAAAGGCGCGGCGTCTATGCGCCAATTTCTGAAAGCGTTGTCGAAATTACTCACAAACTTGCCGTTTAGGTAAAGCTCGGCGAGCGTATCGACGCCGTTTAAAAAAAGCTCCGTGCTTCCGCTCTCAATATCGCTTTCTTTAAGCCAAAACTTTCTTTTGTATTTCCAATCTCTCTCGGCAACCCGGAGCGCCGCTTTTTCGTTATCGCGGAAAAATGGATCGGCGAGCTTTCCCGCCCGCATTAAGTCAAGATAGTTCGAGCCGGGAACAATTGCGGGAACGCTTTCCCCGCTCGTCAAATCGATAAGCTCCCACTCGCCTCTTAAATCGATGATATTCATAATCAACCGCCCTAAATATTCTAAAATTATGATAACACGCCCAACAAAAAACTTAAAGCAAAAATTAACCGAGTAGGCGGCGGCGCCTACCAAACAATCATAGCAACCAAAGTTGAGCGATTTCGTTTTTCGTTTTTCGTTCGCCGCAAAAACCATCATAGCAAAATCTCATTGAAGATAAGCAAAGCTTATGCTAATATAGGCTTATGAAAGTAAAATCGGCTTTGAAATTATCAAAGAGGAAATCCGCTCTCATCGCCCTTATCGTGATTGTAACTACGCTTGCGGCGTTTTCGGCCGTTTTTGTCGGCGTCAGATACGGCACGGCGGCCGCCGTATTTAAGAAGGAGTTTTTGGGCTGTGAGGGTGAAATCAAGGCGCCTTCGGGCGATTTCATTCAGCCTTGGATGTGCGAGGGCTGGGAATTAAGTGATTTTGAAAATCATTTGGACAAGCTGGCCGAGGCGGGCTACGACACCGTTTTATGGCAGTATACAGTGGTGTCGGCGGCGTGCTCCGCGAATATTTACTATCCCGCGTCCGCCGACATCGCTTCCGGCTATAAAACCGTCTATACAGACAACGACTTTTTGACGGAGCGGCTGCTTGAAGCCGCCGAAAACAAGGGCTTTGCGGTGTTTTTGGGGCTTGCTAACGACGACGACTGGTGGAAGCTTAAAAGCATGTATAGCACCGAATACCACCTCGCCAAAGCCGAGCGCGACAACAAAATCGCCGACGAGCTTTACTCCCTCTACAAGTCGCGCTTCCCGAATGCCTTCTACGGCTGGTATTGGTCATGGGAGCTTTGGACAAACCCAATCGGCCTGGAAAAGGATTGGGCGCGGATGCTGAACAAGACCATCGCTCACATTAGCGAGCTTTCGCCTGATATGCCGCTGCTTTTCTCGCCTTTTGTCAGCAAATTTGTGCGGCTTCCGGGCGGCGCGACCGAGCGGATGTGGACGAGGTTTTTCAGGGCGGTCAACTTCCGCCCGGGCGACATCTTCGCGCCTCAGGACAGCATAGGCAAAATTTCCTTCACCGGCGTTGAAAAGGACGCGCTCGCCGCCACTCTCCGCTTTTTAACCAGCTGCAACGAGGGAAAAAAGGCCAACCCCAACGTCAAAATGTGGGTGAACTGCGAGCTGTTTTCCAGCAAAAATATCTTCACGCCCGAAGGCGGCTTTTACACCGCCGACCTTGAACGAATCAAAATGCAACTCATGGCCGCCTCGCGCTTCGCCGAAAAGATTATCACTTTTTCATATTCGCATTTTTGCTTGCCGGACGCGCCCAACAACACGCGGGATAACAAAGAAGAATTTCACAGCCAATACATAGAAATGATAAGCGGCTTTTGATTAATCCTTAAAAAAAAGCGGGGCGGCTAATGCCGCCTTTTTGTATTAGGCATTTTCACCATAATAGATAATAATTGCCATACGCTACAAATAGTGGTATTATTTATATAAATTTTTTTGAGGGTTTACACATGAAAGCAATAGTTTCGGTTATCGGAAAGGATAAAAAGGGCATAATCGCCACGGTGTCGACGGTGCTCTTTCAAAACGACATAAACATTTTGGACATTTCGCAGACTATCTTCCAAAACGAGTATTTCACCATGCTGATGGCCGTCGAAATGCCCGAGGACTTGACGATCGATAAAATCAACGCGCCGCTACAGGAAGCGGCCGGAAGGCTCGGCGTTGAAATCCGCATTCAGCATGAAAACATCTTTAACGCCATGCACAAGCTCGGCTAAGCGGACAAGACAAAGATAAATATGGCCCGAGTCACTATATTTTCAAAAATATGAGCGGGCTTATTCACTCCGGCCGATAGGGCTTAGCCGATGGGGAAAAAATGATTAATACGAGTGAAATTTACCAAACCATTCAGATGATTAAAGATCAGCATCTCGACATCAGGACGATAACGCTGCATCTTTCGCTTTTCGATTGCATTTCAAGCGTCAAATCCGAGGTCGTAAGGCGGGTCTACGATAAAATAATGCGCCGTGCCGGCAAGCTCAAAGAGGTGGGCGAGCAGATTGCCGCGAAATACGGCATTCCCATTATAAACAAGCGGGTTTCGCTGTCGCCGCTGTCACTAATCGGAGCTTCGAGCGGAGCTTACCTCGAGCTCGCGGCCGCCGTCGACAGAGCGGCCAAGGAAAGCGGCATCGACTTCGTCGGCGGATATTCCGCCCTCGTTCAAAAGGGCATTACGGATTTTGAACGCGAGTTTTTGTATACTATACCCGAGGCGCTCGCGGAAACGGAGCGCGTCTGCGCCAGCGTCAACATCGGCTCCACCCGCGCCGGCATCAATATGGACGCCGTCAAAATCGCGGGCGAGCTCATTAAAAAGACTGCCGAGCTGACCGCCGAAAGTAACAGCATCGGATGCGCCAAGCTGGTGATTTTCGCCAACGCCGTCGAAGATAACCCCTTTATGGCGGGCTCTTTTAACGGCATAGGCGAGGGCGACGCCGTCGTCAACGTGGGCATAAGCGGGCCGGGCGTCGTTAAGGCGGCGCTCGACGGCATGAAAGGCGCCGATTGCACCGAGATTGCCGAGGCTATTAAGCGCACCGCCTTCAAAATCACCCGCGCAGGCGAGCTCGTCGCGAGGGAAGCCGCCCAAAACCTCGGCGCGTCCTTCGGAATAGTGGATTTGTCCCTTGCTCCCACCCCCGAAAAAGGCGACAGCGTGGCGCATATCTTAGAGGAAATCGGGCTCTCTTCGGTGGGAGCGCCGGGCACTACCGCCTGTCTTGCCCTTCTCAACGATGCCGTCAAAAAGGGTGGAGTCATGGCGAGCAGCCACGTCGGCGGGCTTTCGGGCGCCTTCATTCCCGTCAGCGAGGACATAGGCATGACGGAAGCCGTCGCCAAGGGCGCGCTGTCGCTTGAAAAGCTGGAAGCGATGACGGCGGTCTGCAGCGTGGGGCTGGACATGATAGCTGTGCCGGGCGATACCTCGGCCGCCACCGTTTCGGCAATCATCGCCGACGAGGCGGCAATCGGAATAATTAACAACAAGACCACAGCTGTCAGAATCATTCCCGTATTCGGAAAAAATGAAGGTTTCGTGGAGTTCGGCGGGCTTTTGGGACGCGCCCCCATCATGAAGGTGAGCGCCGAGAACGCCGACGCATTCATTGCGCGCGGCGGCAGAATTCCCGCGCCGATTCACAGCAACAAAAATTAGGAGTAAAGAATGGAACGCGTAAAGATGATTGATTACGACAGCGCCAACGCCGAGCAGAAGGCGGCGTTCCGCGAGCAGGTGGAAAAGCACGGGCGCATGACCAACATGAAAAAGACGCTCCTAAATCATATGCCCTCGTTTTACGTGTTAATGAAGTGGTATGAGCTTCGGGATTTGACCGTTAAGCTCATCGGCGAGTTTTCGACCAACCTCTTCGCCTATGCCGTTTCGGACGCCAACGACTGCCTCATCTGCTCCACTTTTTTCAGAAAGATTTTGATTGATTCGGGATATGACCCCGACAATCTAAAGCTTTCCGAAACGGACGCCGCGCTCTATGAGTTCGCGCGCGCCGCCGCCACTCACGCCGAGGTAACCGAGGAGCTTTTCGGCCGCCTAAAGCGCTATTTCGACGATTCGGGCATAGTGCTGCTTACGGCGTTTGCGGGGCAGATGATAGCGACCAACTTAGTCAACAATATGCTGAAAGTGCCGCTTGACGAGTATCTGGTGCCCTACACTAAAAGATAGTTTTTAGCTAGGTTTAAGTTTATAATAACGGTTATTATTGCTTCACTAATGTTAACGGTTATCGAATCGAAGCGTAAACCTAAATTTAAACCCGAAGCGTTATACCGAAATATTATACCAAAGTGTTATACCGAAAGCACGGTAGAAGAACAAAAGCAAAAGGATAAAAAATATGACGGAGAAAGAGTTTTTGGGAAAGACGGTTTTCATTACGGGCGCGGCCAAAGGACAGGGGCGCGCCGTAGCTTTGGCTTTTGCCGAAGCGGGCGCCAATGTAGTGGCCTTCGATTTGGCAAGCCCCATCCGCTATCCCGCCTACAACGACGCCAAGACGAGCGATCTCAGCGCGCTCAAGTCCGAAATCGAGGCGAAAGGCGCAAAGTGCGAGATATTTTTCGGCGATGTCAGAAGCGCCGGCGACGTAAAAGCCGCAGTGGATGGCGGCGCCGCGGCTTTTTCAAAAATCGATATTCTCTTTGCCAACGCCGGCATCTGCGCCTATGGCTTTTCCGAGGAGCTTTCGGAGGCCGAGTGGGACAACATGCTCGACATAAACCTTAAGGGTGCCTGGCTTGTTTCAAAATATGTCATACCTTTAATGAAAAACAGCGGCGGCGGCGTCATCATCTACAACAGCTCGGTGGGCGGGCTCCGCGGCATGCGCCGCCTCTCCCATTACGCCGCATCAAAGTGGGGCATGATCGGGCTCGCCAAATCTCAGGCAATCGAACTTGCGCCCCATAATATCCGCGTTTTAACCATCCATCCCACCGGCGTCAACACGCCGATGAACGACGGGCTCGCCATGATGGAAGGAAAGACGCCCGAGGAAATCGCCGAGGCGTCGGCGGGCAACCTGATACCGGTGCCGTGGATAGAGCCCGAGGACGTCGCAAAGAGCGTGCTGTTTCTCTCAAGCGACGACGCCCGATACGTGACGGGCAGCCAGTTTGTGCTAGACGCCGGACTGCTAACCCGCTGAAACAAGTGTTTATCGGCATAAAACGCCACATTAAAATATCGATTAGGGAAATTATATGAAAGTTATTGTTGCCGGCATCGGCAAAGTGGGAGAAGCGCTGCTCGGGTATCTGACGGAGGAAGGCCACGACATTACCGCCATCGATACCGACAGCGAGATTATCTTTGAAATCGTAAATCGTTTCGACATCAAAGGCATTGGCGGCAACGCCGCATCCGTCACCGTGCTTGAGGAAGCGGGTGCGTCATCCGCCGACGTCTTTATCGCGCTGACGCCGGGCGACGAGCTCAACATACTGTGCTGTCTGGCTGCCAAGCTCGCCGGCGTCAAACACACCATAGCGCGCGTTCGCGCGCCGGAATATTTCGAGCAGTTTTCCTTCATGCGCGAGCAGCTGGGTATCGACCTCATGATTAATCCCGAAATGGAGGCCGCCGCCGCCATTTCGCGGCTGCTCCGCGTGCCTTCGGCCATGAAAATCGACTATTTCGCGGGCGGCAAAATCGACCTTGCCGAGGTCAAAATCCCCGAGGACTCCGTCATCGCGGCAAAAAGCCTGAGGGAAATTATTTCCGAATTAAAGGTGAAAATTTTAATCTGCGCCGTTGAAAGGGACGACGAGACCGTCATTCCCAACGGCGATTTCGTTATTTTAGCGGGCGACACCGTCCACGTCGCGGCAAAGCCCAAAGACCTCGATTTATTTTTCAAAAAAATCGGCATCTACAAGCACCGCGCCCAGTCCGCCATGATAATCGGCGGCGGAATCATAACTTACTATCTCGCCAAAGAGCTCATCGAGTCGGGCATCCGCGTCAAAATAGTGGAGCAGGATCGCCAAAAATGCGTCAAGCTCAAAAACGCACTTGAGCGCGCCGAGGTGGTGGCGGCCGACGGCACCGACAAGGCGGTGCTGCTTGAGGAAGGCATAGCATCCACCGACGGCGCCGCCGTTTTGACCGGCAACGACGAAAGAAATATCGTGGTTTCGCTGTTTTTAAAGAATTTGAATTTGAAAAAGTTGGTAACAAAGGTCAACAACGACGCCTTCACCGGCGTCCTCGAGGATATACAACTTGACAGCGTCATCGCGCCCAAACGCGTGACGGCGGAAAACATAATCCGATATATCCGCGCCATCGAGGAGCCCAAGCAGGCCAATATTCTGACGCTTTACAAGCTGGCGGGCGGCCAAGCCGAGGCGCTGGAGTTTTCGGTATCGGAGGATTCGCCCATTGCCGGACGCGCGCTAAAGGACATAAAATTCAAGAAAAATCTGCTGATTGCGGGCATAATCCGCAGCGACAATGCCATCATTCCTGACGGCACGACGGAAGTATGCGCGGGCGACCGCATCATAGCGGTCACCACTAACGTTCGTTACAATTCGCTCGACGACATTTTGGACTAATTATGAATTTCAGAATGGTCTTTAATTTAATAGGCAAGATTCTTCTCATAGTGTCGGCGACGCTCCTTATTCCGCTCGCTATCGCGCTGGGGCTTAAAGAATACAATTCGGCGCTAGCCTTTCTCTGGACTGTTTTGGCGATGGCAGTCCCCGCCGCCGCGCTCGTTACCTTCGTCAAGCCCAAAACCAAGACGATTACCGTGCGGGAAGGCTTTATGGTCGTCGGATTCTCTTGGGTTTTGGTCTCCGTCTTGGGCGCGCTGCCTTTTTTATTCAGCCGCTCGATAACGAACTTCGTCGACTGCATCTTTGAAACGGTGTCGGGCTTCACCACGACGGGCGCCACAATATTGACCGATATCGAGGCGCTCGATAAATCGGTGCTCTTTTGGCGGAGCTTCACCCACTGGCTGGGCGGCATGGGCGTTTTAGTCCTTGCGCTCGCCGTGCTTCCCACCTCGGACGCCACCGTATTTCAGCTTATGAAGTGGGAGAGCCCCGGCCCCAAACTGGGCAAGATGGTTTCCAAAGTCCGCTTCGGCGCGCAGGTTCTTTATCTCATCTATTTCGTCATGACGGTTTTATTGATGATTCTTCTGCTGATAGGCGGCATGGATCCTTTCAATTCGGCAATCGTCGCGCTTAGCACGGCGGGCACGGGCGGGTTTGCCGCCACGAACGCAAGCATCGCCGCCTTCGGTAGCGTCTACGTTGATATCGTCGTGACCGTCTTTATGTATCTCTTCAGCCTGAATTTCACAATATATTATCTCTTTCTTTTGAAAAAATTTAAAGACGCCGTAAAGAGCACTGAGTTCAAATTTTATACGATATATCTCGTCGCCGCCATACTCTTTATCTCTTTAAATATCATGCACCTTTACGGAAACTTCGGAACAGCCTTAAGATACGCCTCCTTCCAAACGATAACAGTCAGCTCGACGACGGGTTTTTCGACGGCCGATTACACCAAGTGGCCGGCTATTTCGCAGGCTATACTAATGCTAACCATGTTCATAGGCGCATGCGCATCCTCGACAGGCGGCGGGTTCAAGGTGTCGAGGCTCATTATTTTGTTGAAATCGGTGTTTGCCGAAATCAAGCGCGTCATAAGCCCGAGGAGCGTCCACACCGTAAAGCTGGACGGAAAACCGCTGTCTGAAGCCGACGTCAGAGGCGCCAACACCTATTTTGTCGTCTACGTGCTGGTATTTATCGCGGCGGTCATTTTGGTTACCGTTGACAACCTCGGTTTTGCCGTCTCTTTTTCGGCGGTGCTGACCTCGATAAGCAACGTAGGGCCGGGACTTGGCATCATAGGGCCTTCGGGCAACTTTTCGGTGTTTTCCTACTTTTCCAAGCTGGTGCTGTCCGGTATCATGCTTTTGGGCAGGCTGGAAATTTTCCCTCTTCTCATGCTGTTCTCGCCGCGCACATGGACAAGAAGATAAATGAATAATGAATAATGAATAATGAATAATGGCGGATGGCGGCTTCGCCGAACGAAAAACGCTCAACGAAAAACGAAAAACTGTGGTTAAGGCTAATAGCCTAAATTTAATTTATTAACACGGATGAATGCGCAAAGGCAGTTATTAAAACTAATCGAAGAGCTGAAGGCCACGGCGAAAAAACCGAGGCTGCTTCTTCATTGTTGCTGCGCGCCGTGCGCCTCAGCCGCGTTTGATTGTTTGCTTGGTTCATTTGAAACCACGCCCTATTTTTTCAACCCCAACATAACGAACGAGGAGGAATATCGAAAGCGCTTTTCGGAGCTGAAGCGGTTTTCAAGCATATTCGGTTTGAACGCAATCGACGGCTGCTATATGCCCGAGCTTTTTAACGAGGCCGCAACGGGGCTGGAGCAGGAGCCCGAGCGCGGCAAAAGGTGCGAGGCTTGTTACACTTTGCGCTTGAGCGCGGCCGCCGAGGCCGCGGGGGATTTTGATTATTTCGCGACTACTCTGACGCTGAGCCCTCTAAAGGACGCTGACAAAATCAACGCAATAGGCTTGTCGCTTTCGCCGAAATATCTGCCATCCGATTTCAAGAAAAACGACGGCTACAAAAAATCAATCGAGCTGTCAAAAAAATATAATTTATACCGCCAAAACTTTTGCGGCTGCGTTTTTTCGAAAATTAGTCCCGAATAATTTTCCAAATTTTCAAAAAGGCATTTTAAATATTCAACTTTTATATATAAACCTTTTATTTTGGCAATAAACTCCGATTTATTTCTAATTTGCAGCATTAATTTTCTTTTGGATTTTTAATTTTTCCAAGTTTTTTCTATGTATTTCTTTGGCTTTTAAGCTCAAGCGGTATTAATTTACGGTGACGAAAGATACTAAAGAAAAACCTTATAAAGGAGAGTTTTATGAATCCGTTTACCGAAAAACCCAAAAAACTGAACGAGTTCGAAAGCTGGAAAGACTTATACCCCAAGTCCTACGATAAAGACGAAGCCGACCCCTATACTAAGGTGCGCTGCATCCTTATGGACGGCACGGAATATGAGGCGGTCTGGTTTTCGCATCAATTTCACCGGCATGAGCCTAACAACGACATTCGCCGCGAGCTTGCGTTGAGCAGGCGGATAGAGCAACAACAGCAAAAGCGCATATCCTGCTTAAAGCCCATTAATGAGAGCATTTTGGAAAACACCATCGGCTACGAACAGCTAGCCGTCGATTTAACCGCCATTTTGGCGCAGCGCGAAAAGGACGAATACGTCAAAAAAGCGCTTGATTTTGCCCTTCTCGAGGACTTCGACCACCTTTACCGCTTTGCCGACCTTCTCGAGATGGAGCACGGCATCCGCGCCGAGCGGCTTGTGGGAAGCTACACCGAGATAATGCCCGGCCGCCCCACGATTTCCGAGCACCGCCACCCCTACGACGATGTCAGGCGCTACGTCAACTATAAGGTCAGCGACCCCATAACCAAGCTCAACATCGGCATAATCACTGCCGCCGAACAGCAGACGATGAACTACTATATGAACCAGAACGGCTTCTATTCAAGCGACATCGGCCGCAAGCTCTTCCAGGAAATCGCCATGATTGAGGAGCAGCACGTCACCCACTACGGAAGCCTTATGGACACCACCTGCAGTTGGCTGGCCGGCCTTTTGGAACATGAATACACCGAGTGCTATCTCTATTATTCCTGCTTCATGGACGAGACCGACAAGGACATCAAAAAGATTTGGGAACGCCATTTTGAGCAGGAAGTCGCCCACCTGCACCGCGCCGCCGAGCTTCTTGAAAAATACGAGGGGCGGCATTGGAGCGAGGTGATACCCGTCGGCGAGTTCCCCGAGCTCATTAAATTCCACCCCAATAAGGAATATGTCCGCGGCGTTCTTTCAAGCGTTCGTCTGACCTCGGTGAGAGAGGACTATTCCGACGTCGACACCCTTCCCAAGGATTTCGAGTTCTTCACCGTCCAAAAGCAAATCAACAGCTCGCTTGCCGACGTCGCCAGCCACAAGACCATCGACCGCTATATTAAGGAATTCGGCAAGGACTACCGCTATGAGATAGCTCCACACCCCATCGCCGACCTCAGAAGCCGCGTCGAGGACAATACCTCGGTAGGCCGCTAAATAAAGCAAAAATTCGGCTCAATATTAAAAAATAACTAATAATCAATCAAATTAATTAAATTACCAAATTTAATCAAGGTAAATTAAGAGAGCGGCGTAAAGCCGCTCTCTTAGCCTTTTTTAGTATTGTTTAAATTATTTCACGCGCAAAATCTTTGCGATGAGGTTAAAGGAGCGCTTTTTGGCGTAGGTTTCGAAAAGGAGCGTCAGCGCCACCATGGACACCACCGCTATCACGGCGGCGGGAATCAGCAGATAGAGCATGGGCATGGTGAAGTTTTGGAAAGGAATGAGGCTGATGTTGATGGAGCGGATGAGCGGCGAAATGAAGGGAATTGGGTCGGCCGTCAAAATCCACCAGCAGAGGAAGAAGAGCCCGAACATCAAAATAAACAGCGACAGCCGGAAGGGATTTACGGGGAGGGAAATTCTGAAAAGCACGGCGAAGGAAACCAAGCCGATGGCGACGACGCATACGGTGGAAAGCTCGTCGGCGCTGACGCCCGCTAAAATATTCCCTATTTGGACGGAAACTATGCACAAAAACAGCGTCAGCGCGCCGGGCAGCGCGCGCGCCATAGTGGTGTTGATAAATCGACCTTTGACACGCTCTTCGTTGGGCGCGAGCGCAAGAAGCGCCGAGGGGATGCCGATGGCGAAACCGCCCACGAACGTCAGGTGAATGGGCTCGTAGGGATAGGCGCCCACCCAAGGGATGACAAAGAGAATGCCGAGCAGAAGCGAATAGACGGTCTTGGTGAGATAGAGGCCGGCTGTCCGCTGAAGGTTGTTTATGTTGCGCCTGCCCTCGGCAACTATCTTGGGCATGCTCTTGAAATTGCTGTCCAAAAGCACGAGCTGGGAGACCGTCCTCGCCGCATCGCTTCCCGACGCCATGGCGACGCTGCAATCGGCCTCTTTAAGCGCCAGCACGTCGTTGACGCCGTCGCCCGTCATTGCCACGGTGTGCCCTTGCGCCTTGAGCGCCTTAATCAGCATCAGTTTCTGTTCGGGAACCACTCTTCCGAAAACGGTGTATTTTTCCGCCGCCTCCAAAATTTCCTCCTCGGTCTTGAGCGTGGTGGCGTCGACGGCGTTGTCGGCGCCTATAAGCCCCGCCCGCTTTGCCACAGCCGCCACGGTGAGGTGGTTGTCGCCCGAGATAATCTTTAGTTGCACGCCCTGCTCGGCGAAAAATTTGAGTGTGCTTTCCGCCTCGTCGCGGATTTTGTCGGTGATTAAAATAAATCCCATCAGCTCGACGTCTTTTTTGCCTTCGTAGTCGGAAAGGACGTCATTGGTCTTGACAAGCGCCATGACGCGCGAGCCGCCCCCCGAATATTCCGCGATAATCTCGGAGTATTTTTGAATGTCCTCGCTTTTCAGCAAAAACTCGGAGGCGCCCATCATAAAGCTACCGTTCGCAAAAGCGGCACCGCTCCATTTCCGCTTAGAGGAAAAAGGCACGACGTTGACCGCTTGCTCCGAGCCCTCTTTAAAAAACCGCTCGCGGAGCGCCATAAAAGTGGGGTTATTGTCGGAGAGCGCGCCTACGAGCGCCGTTATCGCCTCCTCCATCTCCTGCTCGCTGACGCCTTCGGCGGGATGGAGCTTTTCAAACACCATACTCCCCTCGGTTATCGTGCCCGTTTTATCCAAGCAGAGCACGTCAACCCGCGCCAGCGTTTCGATGCAGTATAAATCCTGCACCAGCGTGTTGTGTTTGGAAAGCTTGATGATGGATATCGCAAAAACTACTGAAGTCAAGGCTACCAATCCCTGCGGAATCATGCTTATCATCGACGCCGTCATGGCGAGGACGGAGCCCGAAAGCGCCAGCTTATCCCATAGATAGGACTTTAAAAACAAGGCGACGCCCAGCGGGACGACTACGAACGACATCAGACGAATGATGGCTTTTAGCGACACCACTATATCGGAGTTGGGCTTTTTGATGTATTTTGCGCCCGCCGAAATTTTTTGAGCGTAGTTGTCGGCTCCGACGGCGGTGGCGCGCGCCTTTATTTCGCCCGATACCACAAAACTGCCCGAAAGCAGCTTGCTGCCCGTCGTCTTCAAAACGGCATCGGGCTCGCCCGTCACCAGCGCCTCGTTGACCTCGGCGGTGCCAAAGAGAACTTCGGAGTCGGCGCAGATTTGACAGCCCGCGGTAAAAACCATCAGCTCGCCGAGCGCGATATCTTTTATGGCTATCTCTTTTTCCTCGCCGTCCCGAATAACCCTGCACTTGGGCGCCGACAGCAACGACAGCTTATCGATGGTGATTTTGGCACGGATTTCCTGAATGAGACCGGAGAACATATTGAGGAAAATCAAAATTAAGAAGCCGCATTGAACGACGGCGTCGGTAAAGGGCTGAACGGAAAAAATAAGCGCCGCTAAAATGAAGTTTATGATATTAAATAGTGTGAAAACGTTTGATACGATAATTTTGCCGAACGACTTTGTGCGGATGTTGAGGTCACCGTTGACCTCGCCGCGCTCCGTTTTATCCCGCACCTCTTCCGCAGTCAGACCTATTGCCAAAAAACTTAAATTATTTTCGTCTGTCCCCCGGATTTCTGTCTCGGTTTCAAGCGCGCTCTCCGCGGCTAAATTGAGGCCTTTTTCTTCGGCAATACTCATGTCATCCCTCTTATTTACAAAATACCATAGAATTATAACATAGCAAAGTAAGTATATCAAGCATTAATTAAAAGGCCGATTGGGAAAACCGCGGTATATATCTATGGGTTCAAACCTAAAAGCAACAAAAAGCGGCGGCTCAAAAGCGAGCCGTATTTTTTGGCGCAAAAGCAACGATAACAAATTAATCAAATCTCAATAAGCCTGATTTGAAACAAAAACCCATTAAAACCAAAAAAGATTTGACAAACAGAAATACTACGATATAATAGTAATTAAGAATGATTATTAAATAAAACTAAATTCGATTTTAAATAAAATTATTCGGGGAGAAGAGAGCGATTTCAGCAACAAAATCAAATATATATTGAGAAATTTAAAACGAAAGAGGAGGCGGAATCTATGACGAAATATGAAAATATTATCGAGCTACTTAAGCGGAACAAAATCAAACTGACGCACCAGCGGCTTGCAATTTTGGATTATCTGCTGAAAAACCGCGTGCATCCCGACGCCATCAGGGTTTACGAGGCCATAACGGCCGAAAACCCCTCGATAGCCAAATCTACGGTTTATAATACAATTAAGGCCTTTGAGCGCGCCGGGATTTTAAAGGCCGTCAACTTTTTGGACGGCGAAGCGCATTTCGACATCGACACCTCGGTGCACGGGCATTTCAAGTGCTCCTCCTGCGGCGAAATTTTTGATTTTGAGGTCGAGGAAAAGGACTTTGAGCGGGCGCTTGCGGGCTACACCATCGAAGACCTTTCCGTCTACGCGAGAGGCGTCTGCCCAAGATGCCGAAGAAAATAAAAATTCGGTTTACCGCAAAAGCCGACGGAGCCGCAACGGATTTGGATTGTCTCGAAAGCTCCGATAGTGCAAAACAGCAAACCTAAAATTTAGGCAATATAAAATATAAAGACAATAAAACAAAGTTAAAAAGATTAAGGAGGCAGAAAAATGGAAACTAAATCCCAAGTAAATTTAAAAGAAGCGTTTGCCGGCGAGTCGCAGGCGAACAGAAAATATGCCGCATACGCCAAAAAGGCGGAATCCGAGGGCAAGCTCAATGCCGCAAAGCTCTTTAAGGCGGCTTCGGCGGCCGAGGCGCTCCATGCCGAAAAGCATCTTGCCGCGGCCGGCAAACTCCGCTCGACGGCGGACAATCTAGCCGACGCCTTGGCGGGCGAAAACTACGAATTTCAAAGCATGTATCCCGCCTTCATAAAGGACGCCGAAGAGGAAGGCAACCGTGCCGCCGCCGCCACTTTTTCGCTCGCCTTAAAGGCCGAGCAGGTCCACGCCAAGCTCTACAAGGAAGCGATTGAAAACATCGACGGCATCGAGGAAATTTTTTATTATCTTTGCCCCGTTTGCGGCAACATCGAAACTTCGGTGCCCGACAAATGCTTTATTTGCGGCGTGCCCGGCTCCAAATTCATTAAATTTTAAGAAGACCTAACCACAAAATAGGTTAAATCAAAAAGGGAAAGGCGAGCCTTTCCCTTTTTGCTTAGTGCAAATTTTTTAAGCGCTTTGACCTTTGTTAAGCGCGACAGCCCGACTTGGTTTAGTCGTAATAAGAGTTATCAAAGTCGAAGGTAACGGAGATAAGCATATCCATATAGTCGAGGAAGAAAGAGGCGAATAATCCTCCGTAATAATTATAAACCTTAAGGTCGAAGGTATATGACGCCGCGCTCGGAAGTTTATGGAATGTTCCGTCGTAGACGGTAATGTCGGTGGTGACCGTTATAGTGATGACGTCGCCCTCCTCGACATCGGGCGAGGGGTCGAAAATAAGCAGCCAAACGTCATCGTAATCATCCCAGTAAACATCGCTGTCGTAACTACCGAAGATCGCTTGATAAACTATGCCGCCAAACTCGACCTCAAACAAAGCGACCGGGGAAATTTCATCGACGGTCAAGGTGTAGGTGATGGTAACTTCGCCCGAGGTTGAGGTAATCTCAACGGTGTAGTCGTAATGTTCTTCCAACTCGAACCAAAAATAAGCGGAATAGCCCAAACCGCAGTAATCGCCTTCGTAGTATTCGGCAAAATATTCAAGCTCCCAAGTATCCTCGCCAACGCCTTCGATAATCACGGATCCGGTCACCTTCAGTCTTGCGTAGGGGTTGCTCAGTCCGACGATAAGATATTGTCCCGAAGTTATGCTGACCGAGGCATTGTTTTCGTCGTCGAACTCTACTTCGCTGTAACCGGACAGCATTACATCGTCATTGAAGCAGATTGCCGCCCCAACGTCGTCGTTATGTTCGCCATTGACCGAGAACGAAATGGGCAGTTCAAAATACGGCGCGAGGTTTTTGTAAAACTCGATAACAAACTGTCCGTCATTAAACTTGATTTCGGCGGCATAAGTAGGATTATTGTTGTTGAGGAAGACCGGCTCCATCTGCTCCGCCCATTCCTCAAGCGTCCGCGTGGCGTCTAATTCAACATGTAATGCGTAATCATAAAAATAGAAAGCCCGGGATGACCATTCGGATGTATTAAGATTCAAATAGAAGCCCCGGCCGTCAATTTCATCAATCTTTTGGCGGACGTCGGGAACGGCGATATAGATGTTCATATCAATGCCGATATAATAGCTTACCTCGCCGGCGGTATAATAAAGAACGGCATAGACGCTGTTATAGCCGGGCGTAAGTCCCGAAAGTTCAACTCCCTCGGGATAAGGCCCGACGGCGCCGTTTACCGAATAAATGGGATAATAATCATTGAAGGGCTCAAGGAGGACGGTATATTCCTCTTCCTCGGTCGTGGCCAGATATTGAAGCGTCTTCAAATCGCCGGTCCACATCCAATCGGCATCGATATAATCGGGCAAAGAGAAATATAACCGAATTTCCACGACCTCGACAACATTATCCAAAGCGTCGTAGACGCGAAGCTCGAAGAAGTTTTCGCCGTAGTCAAGTGAGTTTTCATCGAATAATTCGCCGTTACGGTAAATCTTCCAGGTATAACCGTCATCGAGCTCGAAATCGAACCACTTAAAGCCGTGGCGGTCATAATTTTCAAAGTAAAATACCGGCCGTCCGTATTCGAACTCGAAATACATGTCAAGCGCTTCGTCTTCGTCCTCACCGACAAAGAGGGCATAGCCCGCTTTTACGTGGGTATAAGGATAGAAATAGAGGTATATTTCATCACCGATACATTCGTCGCTTTTGGCGGCGACAGTCAGGTAGTAATAATTCATGTAAGGAACGTAGATAAAGGTATGCAGACCGGGCAAAATCGGATCGCCGAAATAATCAAAAAGAACGTAATATTCGGTGTCATATTCGACTTTCAGCGTAAATTCCGGGCTGTCGGTATAAATTTCAAAGCTCCAGCCTTCGTCCTCGCCGATATCCTTATATTCGACGCCGTTGACCTTAAACTCGCTAAAGTAGGGAGGATCGTATTCAACATTGATCGCGGTGCGGTAACTCCGGTGAATCGTAATGCCTCTCGCTTCGTCAAATACATCATCAAATTCGATGACAATATACAAATCGTTTCCGCCGATTTGAAGGGTGAAGTCTTGCGAGCCGTCAAGGTCGGTTATATAAATAGTGAAATACGGTTCGGGAAAACAGTAGTCGGGATTGAGGCTGATTACGGGATGTTCCGAGTTCACTTCGTAATAGCCATAGTGGTAGTTACTGTTGTCCAAGAGCAAATAGTCAGTTAGCATATGGCATGGGAACATCCACGCTCCGAAGGTGTCCAGTAAAAACTCGACAAGCTCGGCATCCTCGCCCTCGCCGACATAAATCGAGCCATAAATCCTGAGGGTAACATAATACTGGTGGTGAGTTTCAAGGACTAAATAGCCCTCGTCGCCAACGACCTCAAGATCGCGGTAATCGACCTCCACTCTGAGAGTGTCGTCCTCGACGCCGAGAAGATCCAACAAATCATTGTTTAATTCATTGGGCGCAAAGGACTCGAAAAAGCCGTAGCTCCAAATTTGGTCGTAAATCTCGTGAGCCTTTTCGGGTATATGTAATAATATAGATTCAAATATCTCGAATGAATTAACCGCCCGAAACAACCAATAGATTTCGGTTGCGCCTTGGTAAGGCTTATAGTTGGTATCGTCGGGATAGAAGGTGAACGGGGTATTATAGGCGCCCGGCGTCCATTCCGTCCTCTCTTCCCACTCAAAATAGCCATCCTCTATATGGTCGAATATTTCGGGAAGATCAATGTGAGAATACCAGTATTCGGGCAGCTCATACGAAAACTCATAGTCAAGTTGCAAAACGGTAATCTCTATATCCGCCGAAAGGCCGCCATACATAATCGTGACCTTAGTGTCACCGTATTGGAAACAGCCCGCATCGGTTTGATAGACGATTTCATAATCCGAAATCTCAACTTCTTCCGCCGTCTCGAAAACCAACTTGGCGACGAGGCCGGCGGTTTCCAGCTCCTCATTCGCATAATATTCCATCTTGTTCGGCTGTGACGCTATCGAAAGGCCAAAAGGCGGCTCGGCAAAAACGACCAGCGTTATCTTGCCTTTCTTCTGGGCATACCCGTCCAGATAAGGCGTAAATGTCCAGTCGTATTCATGCGCGCCCGCTTCAAGCGTTTGACCGGCGTCAAGCGTCACCGTATCAAACATACTAATGCCGCCCGAAAACGAAAGCGTCGGCAAAGAATCTCCGACAATAAGCGGCCCGCCCGAATACCAGACGGTTATCGGGAGGTCAATCCCTAAGATTTCAAATTCAAACGTCGTCTCGTAATCAGGCTCGTTGTAGTTTTGGATGTCATATTCGAAAGTAAATGAAATCTGGAACTTACCAACAGCCCCATAGCGTTTTCCGTCAAAAACCGCAGTAAGTCCTTGGGGCAACCCAATCAACAAAATTATGTTGGCGTAGTCGTTATAAACAATCGGTTCGGTGTATTCATAAATAACATCATACGCTTTGTAAGCTTTTTTTACTCCCGTCATATCGAAGTCGGCTTTGGATATGGTCGCCGTCACGCCTGCGGGAGGCGGGCAGGTATAGTTGTCTTTGTCGGTGCCCGTAAGAGTGACCGTGAACGAAACATCGTAGGGCGTCTCGAATGCGTTTGCCGATGCTACGGTGCCGTCGCCCAGTGTAAAGCCGACTTCGTCGCCCACTATCACGCCGCTAAGCGCGCCGCCCGAAAGAGTAACGGAAGTCGTGCCGTCATACTGCCTGTTTGCCGCCGTTACGCCGGTAAGTGCAAGCTGCTTGGGCGTAATTGTCACAATCGCAGAGGCGCTTGACACCGAGGACGTGTAAGTCCCGAAGGTAGCCGTTATTTTGCAGTAATAAGCGCCGGATAGCGAAACGGCGGAAACGGCTATTGTATTGCCGGTAGCGTTGTTGGAGGCGGGCGCAAAGTCTTCGCCCGAGGAATAGAACCATTGATAGGAGAGCGTCGCCTGGGGCTGGGCGTGCGCAGCCGCAACCGACAGGCTGTTGGCGCCGTTGTAAACCTCGGTCAAGTTGGCAAGATCGGAGGTTACCGTGGGCGCGTTCAGCTGCCATTTGGCATAGAGTGTGACGCCGCCCAATGGCATGGTGTTGAAGACGTAGGGCGCCGCCGAAAGAGTGACGCCGCCGTCGTCGCTGGTGAACCAGTTAACGAAAGTCAGGCCGGTCCAAGCGGGAGAGACGGGCGCGGCAATCGGGCTCATATATCCGCCCTCGATTTCGGCAACCGCGGCGCCGCCCATCGAATTGAAGGTGGCCTTAAAGGGCTGAGGCGTCCAGGCCGCCGTCAAGGTGACGTCGGAGGGTATACTCCACGGCCCGTCGGAAACAAGACCGGTTCCGTTATACCAGCCTGCGAAGAAATACCCCTCGTATTCGGGCACCTCGAGCACGGTGTTCTCGCCGAAAGTCGCCATCCGGGTGTTGGACTCAAGCGGCTCGCCGCCGTTTACGTCGTATGTAATGATATAACTGCGAGGCGCCCATTTGGCGTAAACCTCCACCGTTGCGGTTTTGTTGTAGCCGATAAGCGACTTGAACTCGTTTTCAAGCGTCTCTTGGTCGAAATACCACCCGCCGAAGCTGTAGCCTGTTTTTTCGGGAGCGGCGGGAAATTCGACATTAACTAAATTGTCCTGATTTACCGTGACGGTCTCATAAACCACGCCATCAACCATAAAATTCACCGTGACGGTGAATTTCTCATCCTTATTGCAGGCAAAAAGCGTAAGCGCCGCCGCCGTGATAAGTAAAAATATAAAGACAATTTTAATTTTCTTAAACATAGGTAACCCCCCTAAAAACATTGCGGCATTATTATATGCCATACATCAGTGTTAAGACAAACTATAATTTTTGTCAAGATACTATCCTTAAAAGGCATCCGACCAGTTTGTCAAATTTTGGCATTCAATTGTTTTTGACGAAATACATCGCGATTCCCGCCGCTATCGGCAGATTCAAACTGTCGATTTTGGCGGAATGGGGAATGACCACCGTCTCGGAAAATCCCGAAAATTCGGCGGGAAGGCCGTGCGCCTCGTTGCCGAAAATCAGCGAAAAGGGCGGGGTGAATTCGGTTTTACTGAGCGTCCTTTTGGCGTCAAGCATGAAAGAATAGAGCTTGTTATTTTTAAACCGTTCGCGGTAATCCCCGAAAGAACTAAAATATTCGATATTCAGCGAAAAAACTGCGCCCATCGAGGCGCGCACCGTCTTGGGGTCGAAGGCATCCGCCGCGGGAGAGATGACGGCGAGATCCAAAAAACCAAAGCCCGCCGCCGTCCTCATGATTGTGCCCAAATTGCCGGCGTCGGAAGGATTGACAAGCACGATATGGTCGCCTTCACGGATTTTATCTTTGGGGATTTCAAATGCGCCTATCGCAAAGCAATTCCCTTTGTCGGACAATATATTGAAAACTTTGTCGTTCTTCTCGGCGGAAATACCGAGCTCTTTTGCAAGCTCTAAGACCTTTTCGGTGTTTTCGTTTTCTATCGCCTGCGGGCTTAAAAACACCGCCCGCAACTGTTCGGGGCGGTTATTTATAAGCTCAATCAAAGGCGCCATACCCAGCGCATAGGAAATCTCGTCACCGCTTTTATATCTTTTAATTTTCATTCTTCTCCATTGTTTGTTGGCGTTTTCGCCCCGCGGGACTCTCACGCTTGCGCTCGGAGTGACAAACCTTTATCGTGTAACTCACCAAAATTTTTCCTTTTTCGTTTTCGTTTTTCATTCGGCGCACTAGCGCCGCTCGTTTTGTGTCGAGCGTTTTTCGTTTTTCGTTCGGCGAAGCCGCCATCCACCATTATTCATTATTAATTATTAATTATTAATTGAAAAAACTTTCAAGTTTTTTCCTCCACCGCTCAACCTCTTCTTTCTGATAAGTTAGAGGAATGCTCCCGGCGTGAAGGCGCGCCGTCTTGGATTTTCTGACCGCGGCCTTAAGCGTAATCAGCGCGGCAAGATTGGTGTAGCCCTTTTTCAATTTGTCGAGAACGGCGGCTTTGTCCATCACCACTTCCCGTCCTTCCGAGCCCGCCGAAAACTCGGCCGCCGAAAGGATTTTTTTGTCGAACAAAAAGTCGAGCGTTTTGCCCGAATAGCCGAGCAGGCGGTTTTTCAAGATGGCGACTGGCGCCAGCGAACGGCCTATTTCATGGTAGAATTTGACTTGATAGTCCCAAAGCTCGGCAATATCGAAATTTTTGCCGCGCTTTACGATATCTATAACGGTTTCCGCCAGCATCTTGCCCGAAATTATGGCGTTGGTTATGCCCGAGCCGCGAAGCGGAATGGGCATGGAGGCGGCGTCGCCCGTCGCGGCGTAATTGTCGCCGACGAAGAGAGAATGCGCCGATTTAATGGGAATTATGCCCGTTTGGCCGCCGCGAAGCAGCTCAAACCCGATGGCGGGCCGGATTTTTCTCAGTTTTTCGAGAGTGTCCGCTATTATCTCCTTATTAAGTCCGCCGACGCTCCCAACAATGACGTCGGCCATGCCGTGGTTTTCCTTAAACCAAGCGATGCCCGAAAGGCCGTTGAACTTGAAATAGATGTTGAAACGGTCGGCGTTGGGGATTTCCGCGCCATCTACTAAGTTATAGTAGGCGCGGTAGGCGTGAAAGACGTCGTTTTTGCCGAAGCCCGGCCTCAAATTATAGCTTTTGGGCAGGCCTTGGATAACCGCGGAAAACATTCCTGCGGCATCTATCACCAAATCGGCCTCAACCTCTTTTCCGCCCGCGATTATTCCCTTGACAGCGCCGTTTTTAATAAGTGGGGCGGTTACTTTTTTTGAAAAATAAAGTTTTGCGCCCTTGTCTTCGGCGTTTTTAAGTAGATAGCGGTAAATCGTCTTTCGCTCGACCTCTATTTCCCTGCTTTCGGGCGGCGTGTCAAAGGCGACTTCGGTATTAAGCGAAGGCGCGAAAAAGCTGGAATGCTTTCTTAAGCTCGCCTCGCTCATGTCAAAATCAACGCCGGCATATTCGAAAGTGCGGTTGTCGATGGTGTCGTGCCAGTCGTAGCCCAACTCCTCGCGCCGCTTCATCTCGTAGACCTCGACCGCAAAGCCCTGCTCCGCCAAATACGCAGCCGCCGTAAGTCCGCCGTGTCCCGCTCCCGCTACCACAATTTTTCTTTCCATTTTTTTAACTCCCCGAAATAATTACTTTAAGTTTAAAATTCGCTTTCTTTTTCCAAATAACGGTTTAATCTGTCTATTTTGATTTGTTTAAGTTATCGCTAATTTTCTTTCTCGAAATATGCTATCGTCTGCGGGCCTTTGGGAAGCACGGCGACGCTGCCGCCCAACTTTTTGACTAATGCCGCTATATCGCGGCAGGGCGTAAGCATAGCGCTTCTTATCTCATCGTCGGAAAGGCCGTCCGAATAGACATAGACCTTGGCGCGCTTTTGCACGCGCGCTTGAATCTGCGCCTGCCACTGCTCGGGCGCGTGCAGTTTCCCGCTTGAAATAAGCTCGAAAAGCTCGGCGGGCGAGGACGCCGAGGCGAGGACCTTTTGATAGTGGCTGCCCGAGGGAATGCCGTCGAGGCATTCGCCCGCGATGATGATTGTTCCCCCTTCCTTGACTATCTCGGCGGCGCAGCTCATCGCTTTTACGCATTGATAAAGGTTGATGTCAAGAGGGTAGCCGCTGTTGGACGCTATTACGATATCGTAGAGCTTATCCGCCTTTTTCATGGCGTGGCGCTTGACAAAATCCGTCCCCTTTCTGTGAGCCGCCTCCCATTCGCCGGAAAAGACCGCCGAAATCTTTCCTTCCGCGTTCATGGCAACGTTGACCAAAAAATTCATTCCCGCCAGACGGCAACCCTCCCTGATGTTCTCCCAAACGGGATTGCCCTCCGTCCTGCCCCACGTCGCGAAGGGGCATTTGATTCTTTCGGCGCCGTGGTTTCTCATGATGCTGTCGACGTCGGCAAGGCCGGGCAGCACCGCCTTGGGTCCGCCGCTGAATCCCGCAAAAAAGTGGGGCTCGATAAAGCCCGTCGCGATTTTGAAATCGGCGTCCACATATTCCCGATTGACGTAGAACGGGTGGCCGTCGAGATTGCCTAAAAGCCGCATTCCCGACTTGTCGAAGGAGTTGTGCTGGACGCATTTAAACCTTGACGCAACCTCTTTCCCCAGCATTTTTTCAAGCTCGTCCTTGGTCTGCGGACGGTGACTTCCCGTCATGTTGACGAGCGTAATATCATCTTCGCGGACGCCGAGCGAAAGCAGCGTTTCGGTTATTGCGGGAATGATTATATGATTGGGCGTGGCGCGCGTGATGTCGGTGTGCGCAATCGCCACTTTCATTCCCGCCGAGATAAGCCTATTGAGCCCTTCCCCCGCGTCGGGTGAAAGAAGTTTCCTTATAATTTCGGCGGCTGCGTCCGCTACCGCCGCCTGCTTTTCGGGATAAAAGACGGCGGCGTTCTCAAGCTCTAACTTAAGCCCGCTCTTTCCGTAATCGAGCTTTATCTCCATTTTTTTCACCTCGTTTTATCGGGTTTTACATCGGCGCAAATCGGGCGCATTAATCCATAATAATACAAGCTATAATTTTTGCATTACGCGGCCGCATAAACAGCATGGAGCTTGTCAAGCCTCGCCTTATTTTTCGCTAAGCCTTTCGATGTTTTTGTCGAAAAAGGAAACAATGTCGGCGATAACCGTCTCTTTTTCGGGGTCGTTGGTAAGCTCGTGGCGGGCGCCGGGGTAAAGCTTCATCCCCACGACGTTGAGGCCGAGCGATTTATAGAGCGAAAAGAGCTTGGCCACCTTTTGGCCGTTGCCGCCCACCGGATCGCGGTCGCCGCTCATTATAAAAATCGGCAAATCCTTTTTGATTTTTATGAGATTTTCCTTTAAGTAAGCGCGGTAAATCCCGCGCATCATGGAATAGTAAAAGCTTGAGGGCGGCATAAAATTCGCCATCGGGTCGGCGTTGTAGGCCTTGACGCTGTCAACGTTGCGGGAGAGCCAGGCGTTATCCGTCCCTTCTTCGGCAAAGGCCTTGTTGTTGGAAGCGAAAGTGATGGCATAAAGAAGTTTGTCGGGTTTGTTTTCGCCCAAGAAACGCGTGGTTATTGCCGTCAAAAGCTTGCCGAAAACCAGCTTTTTGCCGCCCATATAGGCCGAGCCCGAAAGCAGCACGCCCGAGGCCTCGGCGTCCTCGTGCTGAATATAGCGCTGCGTTATAAATGAGCCGTAGCTGTGTCCGAAAATTTGGACGGGAAGCTTATATTTTTCTTTCAGCATTTTAGTGATGGCAAGCTCGTCCTCCACCGTGTCGTCAAACTCGGTAAGCCCGCCCAAAACCTTGCCGTCGCGCTCGGTGTGGCCGTGGCCGCGGTGGTCATCGCCGAAGACGATATATCCCTTATCGTTGAGCTCTTTTGCGAACTCGTCGTAGCGCAGAGCGTAGGAGGTCATGCCGTGAATAAGCTGAATTACGCCCTTTGGGCTTTTGACATCGTCCCAAAGGTAGCAATGAATGCCCACGCCCCCTCTTTCAAATATCACTTTTTCCATAACTGCCGCCTTTTCAGGTTTTTATAACCGCGATTAAAAAATATTAACTTCACCAAAACAATTATAAACCAACAACTGCTTATATGCGTTAATTTATTTACAGGGTGCTAATAATTTTCCGCTACTCGGTAACTATCTCAAATTCGATTTCGCCGCCTTGAGCCTCGAATTTTATCACTGAGGAAAGTCCGTCCGCTTTACGGCTTTCGCCGTTTACCTTGAGGCTTTTTACCGCCGCTCCGAGGTCGGCCTCGATTTCTGTCTTGCCGCCTTCAAGCGGGCGGTAGACGCCGCGAAAGCTTTTGCCGTCGCGCGAAAACGAAAACAGACGCGAGCGGATTTGATATTTCTCTTTGGGGATGACGGGTTTGATTTTGAAGCCGGTTGCGTTGAATTCAAGGCCGATCAGCTTAAAGAGCGCGTATTGCTGCCAGGTGTGGGCGTGGAGATTCAAAACGGGAAAGTCCTCCCAGTCGACGCCCACCGTCAGCTTGAAAAATTTCTCGCGCTTGCCCGTTATCGGGTTTTTGCTGTTTTGGGTGCGGCCGGGATATTTCGCCGCCACCGAATTGACGGAGTCGGGCCCGCTCCAGATGCCATACCATATTTCGGGGTAGGCCTCCGCCTGATAGGCGCGCGTGTTCTTCAAAAATTCGTCGAAGGCGAGCCCGCCGTCCTCCTTAGCGAGCGCCCAAACGAGATAGCCGTTTATGGCATACCAAATCCCGCCGTTTTCGAGAACTCCTGCGTCCAAACCGGCGCTGTTTTCTTCCCTTTCACTCGATTTTTGGATAAGCGCGGCGCCGTTGGGGCTGTCTTTCATTAAAATGTCGTTGATGTTTTTGACAAGCTCGCCGCGCAAATTTTCGTCGGCCGCGCCGCCGATAATTGCCCAAGGTTGCGGCTCCAGCCATAAAAGATCGTCGCCCAGCCAGCCCACCTTGTCGCCCATCCAGGCGCGCTTGAACCACTTTCCGTTCCACTGCGCTTTGACGGCTTCCTTAAGCTCTTTCGACCATTTTTCGGATTCCTCGGCCGCGGCTGACTCGCCCGCCGCCCTCAGCATCTCGGAGAAAGTTTTAAATGAGTAAATGCCCATCGCCGAGTTGAGCATGGATTCGCCCACTTTTCTGACCTTTTTTGTTTGACTTAGCGGCACTCTGCCGTAAACGGCCTGGTCGTTCCAGTCGCCGGACTTCATTCTAAGTAAGCCGTGCGGGCCTTTTCCGACCTCTTTAGTCGCATAGCTGTATGCAAGAAGAAGCCCCTCGAGCACCGTTTTTTCTACCGTTTTTCCGCACTGTTTGACGGTATACTTCGATTTAAGGAAATCAAAATCCCTAGTGGCCAAAATATATTCGCCGGCATAGGAGAGAAGCATTAGCTGTAAATCGGAGGGCACCATGACGAGCGCAATCAGCATGCCGTTGCCCGTTGTGGCGTAGGGAAGCTCGCCTGCGGGCGACATCTGCTTCAGCGTGAAAAGAATGTGCTCGCGCGCCACCTTTTCATCGGTGTAAATGAAGGGAAGCGAATGCTGAAGCTGATCTCGCGGCGCGCCTTGAAGCCCCATTAAATATTGATAGTGCCCGCCCTGCGAAAGGACGTGGGCGCCGTAAAAATCAAAGTAGCTCATCCCCTCTCTGAGGTAGGCATTATGCCAGACGAGCTCGCGGGAAAGCCACGGCAACCCCTCGATATCGGCGTTGACGCCGTCGGAAAGTCTCGCCTCGGCGCTTTTTAAAAATACGGCGTTAATATCGGTCCCCATGTATTTTTTAATGAGTTCACCTTTGTTTTTGTCGTTCGGAAAATAAAAATATGCATATGCGAGCTCGATGCTCTCGCCCGCTTTAAGCGTGAAATCGGAATAGGGCATCAGCATTCCGTTTTTTCTGTCTTTTGTTTGAACAGCGTCCGGTTTTTTGAATAAGAAATCGGGCTTTAGGGCGCCGCCCTTGCCGAAGAAGGCGTCGGCGTCGCTCAAATATCCCGCCGTTTTGCTTATTCCCGTGACCAGCACCTCGGGCGGCGTGTAATCGACGGGATTGGCGCCCCCCATGTCGTAAAAGCGGGCGGCGGTCTTGGCGAGAACGGAGCGGCCGAGCTTGGTCAAGGCGTTGACCATAGGCTTTTTGGATTTATCAAAAACCCATTTTTGCGACACGCCGAACGCCTCGGCGCTCAGCTCTTTTTCAAAGGAACGGGCAAAGGCGCGGCGGAGCTTTGACACGTTGGCAGTGTTGAAAGTCGCCTGAGCCAGCACAAAATGGACAAAGGAAAACTGATACATCTCGCCCGCCCAGTAGTCATACCAGCGATAAGCTGTTTCTTCGTCGGAATTGTTGGTAACGGTGACCTTCTTAAAAATAACCGGATCGTCGCCGAAAGGCGCGAACAAAAGTTCCTCGACTTTGCTCTTACCGTTTTCGGTCTTTTTTAAAAAATAGCCTGCGCCGTATTCACGCCTCATCTCACCGCCGCCGTAGTATGTCGGCAAAACGCCATCTTCAGTGACGAGATAGCCGAATCCGCCGCCGTATTGATTGTTCTTTTCGTCGTAGTCGGTCAAAAACTTGGGCGTCCCCTCGTCCTGCCTTATTTGGATATAGCCGAAGTTGGATGCGACCGCGGTGATTCGGTCGTTGCCGAACATAAAGGCGTGGTCGCGCTTGCACCGCCATGCGGGATTAGTCTGCGTCACCGCCTTTTCGTCCTTTGTCTGGTCGACGGTGTAAAGGTAGGCGGGAAGGCCATTTAATCCTTCTATCCATTCGCCGAAATATCCCGAACCGAAGTTTTTGCCCATAATTGCCTCGCTTTCTTGTCGTTTTAGCCCCAAATAATTGATGGTTTTTATAGGTATTTTTCGATTTTACTTGCAAAACGCGGCGTTTATCACTTTGTTTCGCATCGATTAAGTCGTCTTACGGTCAATTATTAATATTAATCGCCGCTCTTTTCGGTTCCGTTTTCCACCGCAACCGTTCTTTCGGGGTGATTTTTAATTTGTTCTACCGTATAGTCATGGAAAGGCTCCCTTGAAAGGCGTTTGAGCGTGCGGAGTTTTTGGGGGCATGTGGTGACGCAGAGGCCGCAGCCCATGCATTTTTCGGCGGCAAGCACGGGTTTACCGTCTTTCATCTCTATCGCCGAGAACAAACAGCGCTTGGCGCAGGTGCCGCAGGAGGCGCAATTGGTTAAATCGCCCTCTTCCACGACGAAGCCCGAGCTTCTCACCATGGGGAGGTCATACTCACATTTAATCGTCATCGGCACGCAGGCCTTATTGTCGCAGTTGCAGAGCACATACATTTTCCGCCCCTGCGGGCTCGACACGCACATTATTTGATGGATAAGCCCGATGTCCTCGCACTCCTTTATCGTTTCGATGACCTTCTCGGCTGGCAGATAGCCCGTGTCGGGATATTTCGTCACGGTGTTGTCGAGGGAAGCCACCTCGGCAATCAGCATGCAGGTAGCCCTAGGAATGGTGTCGTCCTTGGTCGGGCGGAAGGACTTGCAGGAACAAGGCCAGATTTGTCCGACCTTAGCGCGCTTTACGAGCTCTAAAATACTCTCGTAGGGCATTACGGCGTTGCCGCGTCCCAGCGAGCCGTTGACGGGCACCACAAAACCGGCGTAATATTTGGTGAACCATTGGTAGAGCCTTCTCAAAAGCTTGCCGTAGCGGGGATGCTTGGTCGCCTCCGCCCACTTCAAGAAAAAGTCGAGCGAGCGCACCTCGCAGTAGTTCCCGAAATAGTTGACGAGCTTATCGTCGATTTTCTCGAGCAAGCTGTTTTTCTTAATCATACCGCCTCCCTCCTCTTAAGCTCTTCCTCGAATTTTTTGGTCCAATAGGCGTGCGAATTGAGCACCCAAAGCTTATGAAGAGAGGAGAAGTCGGGTTGCTTAAGATAGAAATGCTCTATATAAGGGTCGACACAGGTGACGAGCTCCTTAAAGTCGGCAAGCACCGCCTTAAGCCGCGCGGTGTCGTATTCTCTATATTTGACGGCCTTTTTAAACTCCCTTCTCCTCTTTCTTTCCCAACTGTGCGCCACCATCGAAAAGAAAGCGACTATGACCGACATATTGAGGATTTTTCGTGGGCTCAACTTGAGCTCGCCCTCTTTGTCCGTTATTTTTTTCATACGGCCACCCTCTTTTTGATATATTTTCCGAAGAAGGCGCAGAGCGCATCGATAGTCTCTTTAGATTCCTTCCACTCGGGATAGACGACGTCGTAGACGTGCTGAAGTTTGTTAGCTGAATCTTTGATATAATAGAAAATCGTTTGATGCTCGATGCCCTCTCTTTCGCAGAACTTGGAAAACGCCAGCGTGTGCGCTCTTATGAAATCCTTGTCGCAGGAGGACAGAAAGACGGGCGGAATGTCACCAGCCTTTAGAAATTTCATGGGCGCGCTCAAGGCGTAGAGCGGGTGCTTTTTGGCGTGTTTTCCGAAAAACATCCGCCTCAACCCCGATAGTAGCGGCCAGCGTTCATAGAGGTCCAGCGCCAGCGCGCCGCAGGATGAGCCCGCGGCTCTAAAATTGATGCCGGGATTAATTCCGAGCAGCTTTTGAAACTTCTCGGACCCCGCAATCGCCGCCGTAGTCACGGCGAGATGACCGCCCGCCGAATCGCCGTTGACAAAGACGTTTTGGGTATCCAGTCCGTAGTCCTTGCCGTTATTCATAAGCCACTCCGCCGCCGCGAATATGTCAAGCAGTTGCTCTTTAAGCCGGACCTCGGGCATGAGACGGTAACTTATGTTGACGACGCCGAAGCCGCGAGCGGCGAGGTTCATGGCGTAAATTTTATTTAAATCCTTGTCGCCGTAGGTCCAGCCGCCGCCGTGAATTTCAAAAATGACGGGAAGCGGCCTTTCGGCGTTTTCGGGAAGATAGACGTCGAGCAGATGAAATTTGTCGCCGTCTTCGATGTAGGCGATATCACAAAACTCCTTGACGCCTTTCGGCGGGCTCTGAAGCGCCAGTCTGGCGTCGTCTCGGGGCTTTTGCTGCTTCCAAAGATAGGCAATGACGCGTTCGGTAATCGGCATAATATCCTCCTAAAACTATTCTTTCATCGCGGTGACGGCTTCGGAGAGGTTGAGCTCGGCAAGCTTGCCGAGTTTTTTATTCATATCTTCCACCTCTTTCTTGCCGAGGTTGTAAAATAACAGCACAACGGCGGCAATGGCGAGCGAGCCTAAAAGCACAAGATAGAGCGACATATCCTTCATGTTCTCGGCGGCTTGGGCGGTCTGGTTGGGCCCCTGAGTCTCGACGTAGCCCACCCACGCCATGCACATCGGAATGAGCGCGGCGCCCACGCCCTGCGCAAGCTTGCGGAAGAGCGAATAAATGGCGTAAATCGAGCCTTCGTCGCGCCTGCCCGTCTTTATATGCTGATAATCGATGCAGTCGGCAATCATCGCCCAGCACACCAGCTGGAACATGCCGCCGCCGAACTGAATTATGGCGAGCCCCGCTATGTAGACCCACGCCGACCACGCCGCGTATCTGTCCATCGGAATCAAAAGCAAGACGCCTGCCGCCGCCGCGCTCAAGATGAGCGGCACGCCCGCCGCCAGCTTTTTGCCGAATTTTTTGACTATCTTGGATGCGAACGGCACCAGTATGACGAGCGGCGCGTAGGAGACGATGGAAACGATTGTCGTCATCTTGGCGCGCGCGAAATAAATTTGATAGACGAGCGTGTTCGTCGTTGTCGTCGACATAAAGAAGACCAAAAGCAGAAAGGACGCTATGCTGACGGCGAGCGCGGCGCGGTTTTTAAAGAAATTGCCCACCGTCTTGAAAAAGTTGAATTTATAGGTCTCGACGGGAATTTCTACGCGCTCCGTCGTCATAATCAAAAACAGCCAGAACGAAATAAAGGCTATAACGCCCATTATGACGCCCGCCCAAATCAGGCGGCCGCCCAAAAGCACGTTGTTTTCGTCAAAAAGCAGCGCGGGTAGCACCATGCTGACAAGTCCGCCCAGCCCGCCGCCTATGCTCCTGAACACCGAGAGCGAGGCGCGGTGGCCGGTATCGGCGGAAATTGCGGCGTTAAAGGCGCCGTAGGGAACGTTGACGACGGTGTAGCTTACGTCCCAAAGCAGATACGACACTATGCAGACGATGACCTTGACGGCGGTGGGAGCGTTGGGAATGGGCAGAAACACGAGCGCGCCACCGATGATGAGGCCGTAGGAGCCGAGCTTTATCCAAGGCTTGAACTTGCCGCCCTTTTTGGGCTTTTTGGCGTCCATCAGCCCGCCCATAATCGGGTCGTTGACGGCGTCCCAAACCTTGACGACGATGATGATGGCCGACCAAATCGTCGACGACAGCCCTATGTATTGGGTATAGAAGATATACATAAAGGCCGTCACCAGCGAGAAGCTCATGTTGCAGCCGAAATCGCCCAGCGCGAAGCCTATCTTGTCTTTTATTCCGAAGGGAGGCAGGCTCCTTTCCGCCGCCGCTTCGCTGATTCTTGTCGTCCGCTCTTCCATTAGTCCCTTTATGTTACTTTATTTCTTTATCGTTTGTAAAAAGCGGTCGGCAAGCTCGACGGCTTCCTTGTCAAAGCCTAAAACTTTGAGGCTCGCTATCCTCCGCACCGTAAACCTTCCCAAAAGTTTAAGAAGCGGGCTCTTTATCAGGTTTCCGTAAAGTCCCGACAAAAGTTCCATCGCCTCTTTGTTTTTCAATATATCCGATATGCGGTCGTCGGCCGACAGCATGTCCGTTCTTTTCTCGCCGGGCGCGAACCAGTTTCTGACGACGGTGTTGCCTTTATCGGTGAGAACGTAGCTTTTATCCTCTTCGGCCACGCCGATTAAAACGATTTCGTCGAAATAATCCCCCGAGCTCGCTTTGACAATGTTTTCGCCCGCCTTGATTTCGACGTTTTCAAACAGAGTGACTTCCCCCGATTTTGTGCCGATAGACTCGCCGTTGACGGTAAGCTCGACGAAGTCAAGGTTGGTATAAATCTTTATTGCGGTTTTCCCTATCGGGCGGTTTAGATGTCGCCTGCCCGCGATGTGGACAAATTTTTCCTTAGACCAATGCGCCTTGTAGAGGTAAAACGCGTCCTTTTTTATCGCTCTGTCCATTGTAACGAGGCCTTTATTGTTCATGCCGACGGTGCCGCCCTCGTTACGTGACGCCGAAGCGAAATCGAACATATTCCAAACAAAGGAGCCCCAAAGGTTGGGGTATTTATCAATGATTTTAAGATATTTTTGGTGAAATTCGGCCTGATAGCTCTCGGAATAGTCTCCCTGCGCCGCTACCTCGCTTTGATATTTCAACACGCCCTCGGCGCCGTATTCCGAAAGGCAAAGCTTAAACTTCGGCATAGCTTTAAAGAAGGCATCGAGCCAGCTGTCCAAATCCTCGGCGATGCCCAGATACCAGCCGAAATAATGGTTATAGCCCAAAATGTCGGTAATTGAATTGAGCGGCGAGGTTTTGGGGCAAAGCGAAAGCTGTGCCGAGGCGGTATAGCGCGTTTCGTCAAGCCGATGCGCTTGGACGTTAAGTTCGCTCAAATATTTTTTGAGCTTTTTAGGCGCGCCGCCCAGCGTAATTTCGTTTTGAATTCCCCAACAAAAAACAGAGGGGTGGTTGAAGCTTTGTTCGATGAGCTCCCCAAGCTGGGAAAGGGCGTTCTTTTGCTTTTTAGGTGAGAACTTGGAAATGACGGGAACTTCCGCCCAAACCAAAAGGCCGGCGCGGTCGCACAGCGAATAAAAATATTGCGACTGCTGGTAATGCGCAAGCCGAACGGCGTTGGCGCCCGACTCCAAAATGATTTTTATATCTTCTTCGTGGTGCTCGGGCAAAAGCGCGTTTCCCGCTCCCGCCCTGTCCTGATGGCGGCAGACGCCGCGGATTTTAAGCGGTTTGCCGTTTAAGAAAAATCCTTTTTCGGCGTCGATATAAATTTCGCGAAAGCCGATTTCAACGGTGATTTCATCTAACTGCTTACCGCTATCGTATAGCGAAGCCGTCAGCGTGTAGAGATATGGATTTTCAAGACCTTGCCATAAAACCGGTTTTTCAACCTCAAAACGAGCCGATAAGCTGCCGATTTCGCCGACTATCCTCTTAATCGGCTCTCCGTCCTGATTTTTCAGTTCATAAGAAATTTGAAAATTCTTGTCTTCGCCCGAAACTACGGCCGCGGCCTTAATCAACCATTTCCCGTCTTCTTTGACGGCGGCGGCTTTAAGCCCGCCCTCAAGCGCGAAATGCGTCTTTTCGCATAAAACCAAATAAACGTCGCGGTAGAGCCCGCCGTAGAAAGTGAAGTCGGCGATTGAAGGATAGGCCTTGGTGCAGTCGGCGTTGGAAACCAAAACCTCGAGCTTGTTATTCTCAAGTGTGAGAAAGTTTGTGATGTCGAATGAAAACTCGGAATAGCCGCCCAAATGCCCGCCGACGAAGCGGCTGTTTATAAATACCATCGTCTTTAAATTGGCGCCCAAAAACTTAAGATATGTAGTGGTTTCGGCTTTTTCTAAAAATCGGATATAGCTGCATTCGCCGCGGAAATAGGCGGGGCATTGGCCGTCTCCGGCGTTCCATGTGTGAGGAAGCGAAACGGCGGTTGATTCGCCGTTTTTTTTAAAAATCCAGCCGTCTTTGAGCGGCGTTTCTATCCTCATTTCGCGTCCGCCTTTTTTAGCCGCCTTAATTTTTGAGAAAAAGAAAAGCGGGTAACTTATCTTATTAATAATTAATAGCTTATCTATTAATTCTAAATTGAAAAGCCCCCGCTGTCAAGCGCGGATTTTTTTAGCAATAATCAAAAACTCGGGTCTTGATAATTTAGATAAACGGGAAGAGTAAGCCGCTAATTATGCCGAGAATGAAGCCAACCAAGGCGCCGACGCCGGCACGCTTGGCGTTGCGCGGGCGGTCGTTTTTCCAGACGAGATATAAAACTAACCCGACTATGGGGAAAAGGAAGCCCAAAAAGCCCCAGCCGATGCTGCCGGTATCGGTAACGGGCGGCCGCTCGGGTTGTTGGGTTGTATTTGGAGCGTAATAGCGCGCGGCGCGTCCGCAGCCGGTGCAGTAAGCGGCGTCATCTTGAAGAGATTGCCCGCAATGTTCGCAATATTTCATAACTTTCTCCTCTATATAGTTTTCATTTACGGAAATATTATCAAATGAACGACTGTCGATGTATTTGAGCAGTTAAACAAACAAGCCCGAGATATGTGAAAGAAGAGCTGCGCCCTCTGAATAATCGTAATCGGTCGCAATAACGATAACGACGATGATAATCGTCAAAACCACCAAGGAGACGCATAGAATAAGCCATGCAAGCGCGCCCTTGCCGGCGATGCGGGCGGTGCGAGGCTTTTCATCGCGCCAAACGAGATAGAGAATGAGCCCGACTAGCGGGAAAAAGAATGACAAAACTCCCCAGCCGATATTACCGTCGTCATAAGGGGTATTATTTGGGGGAGGCGAAGGAGGCGGAGAGGTCAGAACCTGGCCGCAATGAATGCAGTAAACGGCGTCCGAAAAAATTCTGGAACCGCAATAGACGCAATATTTCAACCCTTCTTCTTTTATTCTGAAATCGTCCATAATATGATTGTCCTAAAAAATCAAGTCGGTTGCGCCCGGGGATATTTTATCCCCAAGAAAGGGCGGATTATCGCAATCGGGATTTAAGTTAGCCGCTATATTGATTATCCTGCATTTTACCGTCGCTGTTAATAATATACAAAGCTAGCTATTCGCAACCATTTTTTCGGCGGCCTCGAAAAGGCCGTTGAGGTAGGCGGCACCGAGAGCGCGATCATATAGGCCGTAGCCCGGCTTGCCCTCCTCTCCGAAGATGTTGCGGCCGTGGTCGGGACGCACGTAGCCCGAAAAGCCGCCCCGAACGAGCGCCGACACGATGACGAACATATCGAGCGAGCCCGAGGCAGAATTGTGCGCCGTCTCGCGAAAACTTAAGTCACCGTCATATGCAATGTTTCTTAAGTGCGCGAAATGAATTCGGCCTGCTTCTGCATATTTTTTTGCCAAGCGCGGAAGGTCGTTTGCTCTCTTCGCGCCCAGAGAGCCGGTGCAGAAAGCGAGGCCGTTATGCTTGCTCGGGACGGCGGCGAAAAGCTTATCTAAGCCATCCTCGGCCGAGATAATTCGGGGAAGGCCGAATATTTCCCAAGGCGGGTCGTCGGGATGGATTGCCATGTTTATGCCCGTTTCTTCTAAGGCGGGCATAAGCGCTTCCAAAAAATAGACGAGGTTTTCAAAGAGCTTTCGAGGCGTCACCGCATTGTAGCTTTCAAGAAGGCCGGAAAGCTCCTCTTTTGTGTAGCTTTCATCCCAGCCGGGGAGCGAAAGCGAGTTTTTGTCGAGCTTTCTTATCTCCTCCTCGCGGTAAGCGAGGGATGTGCTGCCGTCGGCGTTTTTCAATTTTAAGTCTGTCCTGACCCAGTCGAACACGGGCATAAAGTTATAGCAAACGCATTTAAAGCCGGCGGCGCCTAAATTTTTCAACGTTTCGATGTAATTTTTGATGTATCTGTCGCGCGACGGTAGTCCAAGTTTAATATCCTCGTGGACAGGCACGCTCTCGATTACCTCGGCGGCAAGGCCGTGTGACTCCGCCGCGCCTTTAAGCTTTGATATGGCGTCGAGCGGCCAAATTTCGCCCGCGGGAATGCCGTAGAGCGCCGTTACCACGCCGTAGATGCCGGGAATTTGCGCTATATACTTTATGGGAACGGCGTCGTTCTCGCCGAACCATCTGAACGTCAGCTTCATATTTTTTTCCACCGCTATTCGTTTATCGTTTTCTTTCGGCGCCTTAGCGCCGCTCCGCCGTTTTTCGTTTTTCGTTGAGCGTTTATCGTCCGCCATCCACCATTATTCATTATTCATTATTCATTTCGAGCTTAACTCGTTAAGCTCGGAAAGAAGCTTGGCGTCTTCCTCGGAAAGCTGAGAAGCGTCCAATGGCTCGGCGTTGAACCAATCGGTAAAACCGACGGTGGCGTTTTGGCCGTTCGCTAGCACCAGCGGCGGATAGGCGTGAAGCAGCGCGTCGTTAATGAGAGAGTCGGAAAGCTCACCCGAAAACGGCGCTATCATCAGCGAAAACTGCTGGCGCCCGCCGCGATAGGAGGACGCCGAGGGAAGGAACTGCTCGGCTTGGGCAAGGGTCATCTTCATGGCAAGGCCGGTTTTTGCTGCGGCATAGTCGAGCTGCTTGCCGAAGTAGGCGCCGAAGGGGTTGAGAAACAGCTTATCGGCGCCCTTTTCCTTTCTCATACGGACGGGACAGAAGGAAAACTTGTTGTCCGCCGCCGCCGACTGGGCGAGAAGCATACCTTCCCCTCCCGCCGAAAAGGCGACGAAACCCGCCGTAAGCGCGTTGTTACTTGAGTCAAACTCGGCGTTTTTGCTGAACTTGCCGTAGTCGTAATCGAAATAGCTGACGTCACCGAAGAAGTTGTGCTTGATGACGCGAACGGGCGCTTTTTCGCTTCCCCTGAATGAAGGAATCAACTCAAGCGGCATGACCTCCCGCCATCTTAAATCGTAGCCGCGCCTTAGTCTCGCCGCCTTTTTGGGCTTGACGCCGAAATCGGGCGTCATGGGATAGGAAACGTCGACATCGGCGTAAATGTAGGGAAGTTCGCCCGCAATCATATATTGCTTAGAGTATTCGGCGGTATGCTCAAGTTCCTCGCCGAACTTTATGGCTCCATTCTCCGTCATAATCGCCGCTTTGCCCTCAATCAGCTTGCAGGCATATTCCGACCGGCCGGAGTAAACCACTCCGCCGTAATTCAACGATGTTCTGAAGGAGCCCGCCGAGCTCTTCCGCTTGCCGTCGAGATAGAGGACGGGCTCGCCGTTTTCTACTTTAAGCTCGATTCTGCCGTTTTTGATGAAATCCTTGCCCGCGGCGAGAGCGGATGGAGCTTTAACAGCCTGCGCGGCATCCTCCACGCTTATATAATCGTCGCTCCCCGAGTAGATAATATCGCTTTCGGCGCGGCCGAAAACATTCCTTGAAAAAACGGCGGTATTATTTTCGTTTATTTCCGCAATCGGCGTTTTATCGTCACGATTTATGCGTATCAACCCCTGTTTCGGCGTATTTCTCAGGTATTTCTTTTGGAAATATACGCCG
Source organism: Eubacteriales bacterium (assembly GCA_035449045.1). Taxonomy (GTDB): domain Bacteria; phylum Bacillota; class Clostridia; order Christensenellales; family CAG-917; genus DAOTKC01. The sequence goes on along the minus strand of DAOTKC010000002.1, from coordinate 43,190 downwards.
TCCTTTTTATTTTGCAAAGCCTCTTTCAAAATGCGTTCGGAGTCGGTAAGCGCCGTCAGCGCCTTGTGATAGGCCTGAATAAGCCTAGGCTTGCACATTACGGGCGTCGATAGCCCGAAGTGGGTGGTGGAGAGCGTCAGAACGCGGTTTTTCAAAGCCTCGGCAACTGCCTTTTCCGTAGACTCGCCGGGCGCGGCGGCGCGCGCGTATTCGACAAGGAGGCGGGAACGCTCAATCGGCGTCCAGAGCTTGGCGTTTTCGAGTTTATCCGACCAAGGCGCGAAACCGTCGAAGCAGCCGTCCATGGTATCTTGGCCGAAGACCGCTTCGCCTGCCGGCGGATGCTCCTTCAAATAGCGGTAGGGCGTGGTGAATTTAACGTAGGGAATGTCCTTCAGCTTGTTGATAAACAAGTTGAGCCCGCCCTTTATCAGCGGAGTTTTCCTCTTCAACAAATCGTAGGAAACCGCAGTGTTGAGATAGCCCTCCCAGAACAGGTCGTCGGCGTCCATGTCGATGGTCAAGAGCAAATCCGTCGGCTCTTTCAGCTTTAGCTGGCCGCGGCGAAGGCTTCTTATCATCATGGAAAGGCCGAGATTGTCATACATGTCGGCGGGGTTTATGCAGGGCATGAGAATGATTTTTTCCTCGCGGCCGGGCGCGCGATACCAAAGCGGGTTATACCTTTTTTCGAGGGGAAGGAGCGGCACGAAGTTGCTGAAGCCGTTGAAGGGTATGGCGCTGTAAAACATGGTGATGGCCTCGACACCCGCCTTTTTATAGAGGGGAACGAGGGCGGGAGTCATCATGCACTCCTGGGAACGGACGATGGGCGCGAACTCGCCGAAGATGTCGGATAGCCCCGAGCCCTCGGGGTTGTGGCGCGTAAGCTCCATCATCTTGAAAAATTCTTCCTCGGTGTGCGCCGAAACGAGGCCGTTGTTATAGCTCATTATCTCGATTTCGTCCACTCCCGAAGCGGCGCGCTGCCGTATCCGCTCGATAAGCTCGGGGCAGTGCTTTCTCATCAGCTTTTCCAGCGAATAATAGTTTTCGATATCCCACGTTCCCATGGCGGGCACGCCGCAAGCGTTCCGGCTGTCCAAGGTGTCCAGAATATAGCGAATTATTCTGATATCTTTCCCTATCCCGTTTTCGTCGGGCGTGTCGCCCCGATAGGAATGATAGAAGTTGACGTGGAACCTGAAGGCGACGTAAATCGAAGCTTGATTACTTTTTTCCAAAATGAACTCCTCAATAATTTTTCTGCAATATCTCCGGCAATAATTTTATCGCGCTAAAAAACCAAATTTGACGCTCTGTTTCTATAAATTAAAGCGCTTGAACTCCAAAAACGCTATTTGGTTTCAAAGAAGTTGACGGCGTTATGATAGGAAATATCGGCGGCAATCTTTTTCAGAGCCTCCGCGCTGCCCGAAAATTCGCCACTGTCCTTAAGCTCCGACAAATACAGCGAAAGCAGCCGTCTGAAATAGTCGTGGCGGACAAAGGAAGTAAAACTGCGGCTGTCGGTCAACATTCCCAAAAATGCGCCGAGATTGGAAAGCTCGGAAAAGCAACGGAGATGATTCAAAATTCCCGCCCTTGTGTCACTAAACCACCACGCCGCGCCGAGCTGGACCTTTCCCAAAGATTCGCCCGCGAAGCAACCGAGAAGCGCCGAGAGCCTTTCGTTGGCCGCGGGGTCGAGGTTGAAGACGACCGTCCTTCCCAAAGCGTTCTTTTCCCCCAAGTCGTCCAAAAGTGATTTCAAACCGGAAAGAAAGCCTCTTTCCGATATCGCGTCAAAGCCGGAATCGGCGCCGAGCGAAAAGTAAGCCTTAGTATTGCAGTTTCTGAGGGCGCCGATATGAAGAAGGACGGCAAGCCCCTCGCTTTTGACTTCACTCATTAAAAATTTGAGCAAATTCGCCTTGAACGCCGCGGCGGCCTCCTCGCTGACGCTTTCGCCCATAAGGGCTGCGGCGAAAACTTCTTCGGCATAATCCAAGCCCTTGTCTTTCAAAATATACTCTACCGCGAAGTCGGCGTTGACGGCGCCCGCCTTTTTGAAGCGCTTTAGCTGCGCCGAAAGCGCCGCTTTGAAATCACTTAAGCTCCCGATTTTTACGCCCGAAGCTAAAGATAGTTCTTTAACCCATTCTCCGAAGTTTTCATTTTCGATGTTGAGAGCCTTGTCACCTCTAAAGGACGGCAGCACGCGCGTTGTTAAATTCACGCCTTTCAGCTTTTCGTAGGTTTCCAGCCGAGAGTAGACATCCTCGACTATCGACACGGCCTCGACATCCGAAAGCTCAAGAATTTTTCTCGGCGAGATGCGCTTATTTTGAATGGCGGCCGCCGCAGTCTGCCAAATTTTTTCGGCGTTTTCAACGCTGATTTCAAGGTCGCAGTCGAAATATTTTTTTAGCTCGAGCGCGCACCAAGTGTATAAGGGATTGCCCGCCGCGCGCTCTAGCGCGCCGATGAATTTAAAAAACTTCTCTTTAATGTCGGCGCCGCCCGTAATATAAAACTCGTCAACGCCGAATATCCTCATCAGCCGCCACTTGTAGTGGTCGCCCTTAAGCCAGATTTCGCCGAGGTTACAGTAGGGCAAATCGGTAAGGATTTCTTCCGCCGAAAGGTGGCAGTGATAGTCGTAAATCGGCAAATCGCGGACGCTCAAGTAAATTTCTTTGGCAAGCGGATTTTTCAAAAACAAATTGCAAGTCACAAAATCCCTCCGATTCCGCTTATGTCGGCGCGCCAAAAGGCGGTGTTCTCGACGAACTTTTCGTAGCTCGGCCGCGCCGCGAAAAATTCTAAGACGGCGTCCTCGTCGGAAAGCGAATACTCCCGCCCGAAGTTTTTACAGAAAAGCTTATTGTCTTTAAGCTCGCCGTTACTGTAAAGCGAGAAAACATCCCGTAGCGTCGCTGTCAGCCTTTTGGGCGGATAGCCGTTAATTTTTATATAGTCCAAAATAATGGGCAGAATCCGCTCGCGCCACTTGGAAACCGTGTTCAGCGATATGGCGAGCAGGCGGTGCTCGAGATAGGGGTTTTTGAAGCGGTCGATAACCTGTTCGGCGAATTCTTTCAGCTCTTTTTGAGGAAGGTTTATGGTGGGGATTATCTCTTCCGCCATTATTTCTTTAATAAACCCGAGAATTTCGGGGTCGGCAACGGCCTGCCCCACGGTGTCATAACCCTTTCTTATCGCCTTGGGCATCATGGCGGTGTGGACGGCGTTCAAAAGCCGCACCTTTCTTGTTTTATAGCCCGAAATATCGGCGGCAAACAGCATTTCGGGGACGCCGCCGCCCAAAAACTCCTTGATGCCGCCCTTGTCCTCAATGGCAAAAAAGCCGAAGGGCTCGGCTATGTCAAAGAGCTTGTCAAAGGCCGCGGCGGGATATTTCTCAATCTTCCCTTTGGGATAGCCCGTCACGATTCTGTCCACCAGCGTATTGCAGAAGCGGCAGCAATTTTGCACCCAGCTCAAAAACTCGGGCGGAAGCTCCCATAGCTCGGCATAGCGCTTGACAAGCGTTGAAAGGACATCGGCGTTATGGTCGATGAGCTCACAGGGCAGAATATAGAGGCCGGCTTCGGCCGCGCCCGAAAACCGGCGGTGTCGCTCAAATAAAAAGCGCGTAAGCTTGGCGGGATAGGTGACGTCCATTTCGGAAAATTTGTCGTTTTCGTTGAAAACGATGCCCGCCTCGGTGGTGTTGGATGTAATAAGCTTGAGGCTCGGAAGCTCGGCTAGCGAAAGATAGGCCGAAAAATCGGTGTAATAATTTATGGCGCGGCTTATCGAGGCTATTTTTTTCTCGCTGAAAAAGACTTCGCCGCGCTTTAAGCCCTCCAGCCGCACGGTGTATTCGAGGTTTTGGCGGATTAGCTCGTCCATGCTGCCCGAAGGCGTGTTGTTGACGGCGGCGACGCTTCCCGAAAATCTCCCTTCCTCGTTGAGCGTTTGAATGAAATAGTCAAAAAAGGCGCGCATAAAGACGCCGGCGCCGTATTGCAGGATTTTTACGGGGTAAGATTTGAAATTATTGTTTTCGTTCATGCCTCAAGCCAAAATAAGCCGCGATTTAGAAAATTCAGATTAATTTTTATAGCTCACTTATGTCTGTAAAAATAAATTACCGCTATCGAATAATTAATTTATAAGCGGACTCATTAAGCGAAGATAAAAAGACTACCTTTGAACGCGGCCGGTGCCGCCGCCCTCCATAAGCGCGAAAATTTCTTCCTTGGTCGAAAGATTGAAGTCGCCCTCGATGGTATGCTTCAGACACGACGCCGCCGCCGCGAACTCGACGGCCAGCTTAGGCGGAAAGTTCTCCGAAAGCGCGAAAATCAAGCCCGCCGCGAAACTGTCGCCGCCTCCCACTCGGTCGACTATGCGGATTGAATATTGTTTTGAAATATACTCCGCTTTGCCGTCGGAAAGCAGAGCCTGCCAAAGATTGTCGCTGGCCGAAATGCTTTTTCTAAGCGTAACTCCCACGTATTTGAAGCCAAAGGCTTCAATCAGTTTACCCGCTACCTCGGCGTAAGCCGATGCCTCGATATTGCCCGCCTCGGCGTTTGCGCCGGCGGCCGAAATCGAAAAGACGTCGGCGGCGTCCTCTTCATTAGCGATAAGGACGTCGACGTAGTCCATAAGCGGCGTCATGACGGCGCGGGCGCGCTCCTTTGACCAAAGTTTTTTGCGGTAGTTTAGGTCGCAGGAAACGGTCAGTCCCATATTCTTAGCCGCCTTGAGCGCTGTTTTTAAAATCTCCGCCGTCCCATCCGAAAGCGCGGGCGAAATGCCTGTGAAATGAAACCACGACGCGCCCTCGAAGATTTTTTCCCAGTCGAAATCGGAAGGTGATGCCTCGGCTATCGCCGAAGCGGCGCGGTCGTAAATAACCTTGGACGGCCGCGGACCGGCGCCCTTTTCCAAAAAGTAAATGCCCACTCGGGTGCCGCCGCGAGCGATGTTTTTGGTCGCGACGCCGTAGCGGTTCAGGCTAGCTATGGCGGCGTCGCCCAGTTCGTTTTTGGGAAGCTTGGTGACGAATTCGGCCTCTTTGCCGAGAATGGAAAGCGAAACCGCGACGTTGGCTTCGCCGCCGCCGTAAGTGGCGTTAAACTTTTCGGCTTGCGCAAAGCGCAAATAGCCTTCGGGTGCAAGGCGCAGCATTATTTCGCCGAACGTGACAATTTTCATAAGCTTTTAACCAACTCCTTGGTTTTCTTCGTAAGTTCGGTGATTTCCGAGAATTTGTTTTCCGAAATTTTGGCGCGTTCGCAAATAAAGCTCCCGCCGCACGCCAGAACGTTTTTTTGCGAAAGATATTCCGTCAAATTAGAAAAGCCGATGCCGCCCGTCGGCATAAAGCGGACGAAGGGGAACACCGAGGCAAATGCCTTGAGCGTTTTTATGCCGCCAAAAGCCTCGGCGGGAAAAAATTTCAATACGCTTAACCCAAGCTCGACGGCCGCGCCTATTTCGGTCGGTGTGAGACAGCCCGGAATATAGAGAACGCCGTTCCTTTTCGCTTCTTCAAATACCGACAAGGAAAATCCCGGGCTTACCAAAAACTTGGCGCCTGCCGCAAGCGCATTCTTTGCGGCCTCTTTTGTCGTCACCGTGCCCGCGCCGATTAACATATCGGGAAAAGCCCGGGCGGCCTTTTCAATCGCGGCGGCGGCGGCCTTTGTCCTCATCGTTATTTCGGCGACGCCGATACCGCCCGAAAAAATGGCTTCAAGAGTGGGGAGCGCTTCGCTCTCGTTTTCAAACACCAGAACGGGGACGATTTTCTCCTCGCCGATTTTTTTTATTGCTTTCTCCATCGGTTTTCCTAAGCGGTTTATTGCTAAAATCGCGGCTTTATCGCGCAATATTATGCGATAAAACCGCGATTCCGCTCTTTTATGGTTTATTAATAAATTATGCGATATCCGACTCGATGTAGGTAACGAGCATCAGCTTATGCTCTAAAACGCCGGCGGCGCCGTAGGCGATGCTGCTGAGGTCGGAGATTACCAAGGTGGTTTCGTCGGCGTCGGCGGTGCCAACCTTGCCGAGGTTTTTGACGATTTCGGCGAACGCCTCGCCTACTTTTTGGTTGATTACGGCAACGTCGCCGCCCTCGCCGCTTTCGCCCGCCTTAGACGCCAGCACCGAGAAGATGGCGTTCGCCACTGCGTTGTCCATGTCGTTAATCCTGAGGTCTTTGGATGTGCAGACAATCAGCCCTTCGTTCGTGACCGTGATCTCCTGATAGCTGACGAGATAGATCTTGTCGGGCAGCGAAACAAAACTCGCCATGCTGCCGAGCTGAGCCTCAACATCGCTCTTCATCTCCGATAAATTGACGGATACCACGATGCGGAGAAGATTTTTGCCCTCGCTTTTAGTGATGGAAATCTCCTCGCAGTCGGCATCTATGTCCCTCAAAAATTTCACGCCCTCGTTGTCGGTTGCATCCTCGGCGTCGCCAATCATGAGATGCAGAATGCAGGCGAGCGTGGTGTCGTCGTAGGTCAGAAGATATTTTTGGTCGTAAGTAACCTCGCCGCTAAGCACGGCGGCATAGTTAATCGTGCCGCCCTCGTCGATGCTGCTTCCTCCCAGGTTTTCTTCCGCTTTGGGTGTCTCGCTCTCGGCATCGTATCCGTTTTTAACAATCTTGGATTCGTCGGGCTTTAGGAGGGAACGGAAAAACTTATACATTTCGATGAATTTCACATCGGCGAGCCCTATGTCCCTTATAGTCTTGCCCTCGAAGAGCTCGACGTCGGCAATGCCCACCTGTGCAGGCGTCAAATTAATTAAAATAACCCCCGCAATAACGATTATGACGATAAAAACGACGATTCCGATTAAAAATTTAAACAGAAACTTCATTTATCTCTCCCTCCTTTTTAGCTTTACGCTACAAATATTATATTTTACTATAATCTAAGTGTCAATCAGAATAATTTTTTAGATTAGTTTTGCGGTTGGTAAATAATGTTTCCCAATGAATATTAAACCGCTCAATCGGCCTTGATAATGGCGTCGGCCTCCAAAGCGGCTTCGGGGGCAAACGTATCAAGCTCGGCAATCTTTTCGGCGGCCGACTCCTCTTGAATAGTGGGATTCTCCGAAGCGGCGGAATCCGGGACGGCAAAATCGCCATTCTCCGCCGAAAAGAGCTCGGCGCGGGATTTTATTTCCTCCATGATGGCGGCGTGCTTTTTCCCGGTCAAGGGATAGAACAGAAAAACGAGGGCCATGAGCAGCGAGCTTGCCGCGGTAATCAGCCCCACGGCGTTGAACCAGCGCGCCGCCGTCAGCTGCATAGCCTCGGAAAGCACTAAAACGCCCTCGTAGTTTTTGGGCTCGAAGCCCATTTTGCTCTGCAATAGCCCGATTAGGATAAATGCGCCCTGTCCGACTATGGCGGGTATCGAATAGGCAAAGATGTGAACGTAGCCCTCCAGCCGCTTACCCGTCTTCCACTGCTGATAGTCGCAGGCCTCGCCGACCATGATGGGAACCATGAGGTGAATCGCCGATATCGAAGCGGCGAAGCGAAGCGGAGTGAGCACCAAAATGCTGGTGAGCCCGATTTCGATATTCTGATAGCCGATGATAGCGGAGGCGCCGTAGGAAAGCGCGCCGAACATCAGCCAAATTATCATGAGCGTTTTGTTGTTGAGTTTTCTCGTCAAAAGCGGCATCGTCACCATGCCGACTAGCGAGGACGAGCTCGCCAAGGTGATGATGAGGCCGGAAAGCTTAAGCCCCTCCGCCGTCGTGGCGCCGAAGCGGAACTGCATGACGAAATAAAAGAAAGCGTTGCCGACGTCGCGCGCGCAGCCCACAATCAGAGCAACGCAGAGAATGAGGAGCGGCTTGTTTTTCAAAACCAGCTTCATGGCGTCGCGCACCTTGAGCTTTTCTTTGGTTTCGGTGACGTAGACGCGCTCTTTCGTCTTCATGATGAACATAATCATGACGAGCGAAATGGCGATGCTGATTATTCCTGTGACGCGGATTACCAGGTATTCTCGGCCGATGAAACTGCTTCTAAGTAAAGGCACGATTATATTTAATATGGTGGGCGCAAAGCCATAAATCAGGCCGGCGGGAAGCATGATGTCGGAACGCTCCTGCGCTACCGGCGTGATGACGGAGGGCATGGTGTAGAACATATTGTTGATGAACGGCATCAGCGCCAGCGCGGGAACGCACGAGATATATGCAAAGGCGACGCGTCCGGATTCCTCGGCGAACTGGGGAAGCCATGTCGCCATGACGCCGAACAGCGCGGCGGCAGGCGATACGAACAAAATAAAGGGTTTATATTTGCCGAGCTTGCCGCCCGCTCGGTCCATAAGCCGCCCGAATATCGGCTGAAGCAACATGCTGGCGAGCGAACCCGCCGCAACTATGGCATAGCCGTGTATCGCCGCGATTTTGAAAAAGTAAGGGATGTAGATATAGGTGGAAACAAAATTGACGGAAGTGATTAAGAAGCTGACGCCCAACCCGCTCAAGCTGTAGAACAAAGTTTCCTTAATAGTCAAAAAACGCCCCGCAGGAGGCGTAGACCACATCGAGGCGAGCTTTTTAATGCGATTTTTAATTGCGCCGCGTTCCATGTCTGATTAAATCAATTATAAATTAAGCCGCGCCGATAGTCAATCTTAATTAAGTCACGTAAAAGAAAACCATTTTACAATTGTAACCTAAAGTGCAGCCTAAAGTGCAGCCTAAAAGTGCAGCCTAAAGTGCAGCCTAAAAGTGCAACCTAAAAGTGCAGCCTAAAAATAGCCCAAAATGCATAAATCCCTAAAAACTATCACTGAAAACGGAAAAAACGAGGCGTAAAATCCCTCGTTTCTCCCTAAAAATAGTGGTTATTGGTCTGGGTGAGAAGATTTGAACTTCCGGCCTCTTGAACCCCATTCAAGCGCGCTACCAAGCTGCGCCACACCCAGCCGTTTTACAATGGCATATTATAGCGAATACAAAGAAAATATGCAACAAAAATACCCTCGTTTTTTGGGATTGGCAAATTTTTTAATTTCATCGTTATTTTTTTGCATTGAGGCAAGAAGGGGATTATCGTTTTTTACCCTGCGCCTTTCCGGCTAGAAATAAAAGCAAATAGTTTGAGTAAATCGGATTTAGGTAAAAAATCATTTTTTCGGAACTTGAAAAATCCCGCCGAAGGTTGTAAAGTCGACCTTGATGTGTTAAAATATAGTGCATATGGGAAATAACGACGACAGAAGAAACAAGCGGCCGAGGCCGCATCGACCCGGAAACGCCCCCGCCAAAGGCCAAACTGCGGAGCGCCAAAACAACGATTCGCAAAACGGCGCCAAAGCCACGCAAGGCGGGCGGCCGCAGAGCGCAAAGCCCCCTTATCAGCCCAATCGCGGACAGCCGCCACAGCGTCCCGCGCCACAAAGCCAAAGGGCGCCCGAAAGAAGAGCGGAAAACACCACGCCGATTGCCGAACTCAAACTTTCGGAATCTACCGAAAGGTTACTCCTATCCAATAATATTAAAATTATCGGAGACCTTCTCCGCCGCACCGAAAAGGACATGTATCGCGTCCAAAACCTCGGCAAGCGCAATCTTCTCGAGATAAAGGCGGCGCTCAACCGCATCGGTCTCGATTTGGCCGACACAGAGCCGCAAAGGCGGCAGGACGATATGCCCAATAAGGGCGGCGTCAAAAGCGCGCCCGCAAAGGACTTAAAACGCCCCGCGCCCGCGCCATTGAAGGAGCCGCTTCCCCTCGAGGAATGGCAAAAATACTGCCGCGGCGGCAAATGGGGCTTTTTCGACGGCCTCAAAGTCGTCGTCCCGCCCGAATACGACGAGGTCTGGCTTTTCAAAGAGGGGCTGGCGTGCGTCGAGCGCGAGGAAAAATGCGGATTCATCGACCGAGACAATCATTTGGTCATCCCCTGCACCTACGACACCGCGATGAGCTTTTCGGAAGGGCTTGCCATGATCGTCGAGAACAATAAGTGCGGCTATATCAATAAAAACAACGAGCTCGTCATTCCCTGCCAATTTGAGGCCGCGACGGCGTTTGAGGACGGCAAGGCGCGCGTTAAACTGGACGGCCGATGGGGCTATATCTATCCCGACGGCACCATCAACTGGCGCAAAACCAACAATAACTAGTCTCCCTGTTTGTTGGTTCTTCGCATTAAAACTGCGGTTGTCGACACAATAATTTAAGCGGTAAAAAATGTCATTTTACGATTTGGTATATAATGCGGTAAAAAAAGTTCCCAAAGGGAGAGTGGCTACCTACGGCCAAATAGCGGCGATGTGCGGAAGCCCCAAGGCGTCGCGCGCCGTCGGCTACGCCCTCCACTTAAACCCCGAGCCGGGCGTCATTCCCTGCCACCGCATAGTCAACCGCTTCGGCGGCCTCGCTCCCAAGTTCGCTTTCGGCGGAGCGGGTATCCAGCGCAAGCTTTTGGAAGCCGAAGGCGTCACCGTCCGCGACGACGGCACCGTCGACCTCTCCAGCTTCGGTGTTTAGCTTACACCCGCCGATTACTCCAAAAATCCGCGCAAAAATTAAAATAAAGCCGCCGAGGTTTTCGGCGGCTGTTTTTTTGTTTATTATGATTTAGGTATATCGTTTAGTTTGCCCATTGCATTTCGACTTTTTCTTTCTCATAGTCGGGCGACCAGTATTTGTCCTGATAGTAGTTTTCGGCCTTGCAGCTCCACGAACCGTTCGGGGATGATGTGATGACGGTGCAACCGCGCTGGGAGCCGAGTTTTTGGATGCCGAAATAGGCAAGATAGTCGATGCTGGGGCTGTAAGTCATGCGGATTCCCTTATACTCAAGCGAGAAATTGTTTAGGTGGTCGTGGCCGAAGAAGAGTCCTTGAGTGCTCTCAAGCTCCAGAATGGTTTCGAACAGCTCGTCTTCGCCGATGCCGCAGAACACCGTCTTTTTGGACTCGCCCGCCACGCCGTAAATGAACTTGACATCGGCGGTATCTTGCGAGCCGTTGTTTTTATATTCCTGCCACGCATCAAGCATTTCGACAAGGGGAATATGGAAAAAGGCAAGACTTTTTACCGTCGAGAATTTCGCGGTTAAGTCGGCGTCGTTGAGTGTGCCGAGGACGGCGGCGTTTTTGGCGTTCATCTTGCCGACTTCGGCGCTATACCAATCGACTTGGCTCTGCTTTATGTTGTCGTATTTCCATTGAACGCCGAGAATATCGCCGTCGGTGTAGGAATGCGAGTCAAACACGAAGAAGGAGCGAGTGATGAGCCCTTGAGAGTTCCTGACCTCGATGACTTGGTTGCCCTCGCCCGCGATATCGGCAGGTCCGCGCGTAAACAGGCAGTAGTCCAGCCCGCTTGCGTAATATTCGGCGATTTTGTCGCGCGTATAGTAGCTGTAAGCTTCGGCGTCGTGGTTGCCGAGCGCCACCGTCCAATAGACGCCGAGGCTTTGCATCAGCGAGGCAAAGACCTTGGTTGCGGCGAGATTGTTGAAGGAGCCCGACTGGAAGGGCACGGGATAGGCGATGTCGCCCGTCACAATGACGAGGTCGGGCCGCTCTGCGGTAATCATGAGCGCGACGGCGTTGAGCGCCATATAGTCCTTTTTAAAGCTCATGAACCCGCCGCCGATATGTATATCGGTCAGCTGTAAAACCTTGAATTCGCGGTCGGTCGTGAACACCCAGTGGGATGCTTCGGCGTCCCAAACGGGTTCAAGCGCGTCCTGTTTCGTCACGGCGGCGATAGACTCCGCCATCTTGGTGTTGGCGCGGTTGCCGAAGACGTTGACGACGGCGAAGGTGCCGAAAATAAAAACGAGGGCGCCGACTACGGCGGCGAACTTAATCCAGCGGCGGCGGCGTCTTGTCTTAAGGTAATGTTCGTATTCGTCGTAGCCCATCTCGCGGATTGCCGCTCTTTTTTGTTTCCTCATAAAAGCCACCCTTTTTATATCGGCTCTTTTGTGGGAGCCGATTAGATTTTCATAAAAAAATTATACCAAAAAAACGCCGTGTCGGCAAGGGCATTTTTTAGCTGTATTTATTAGCTGTTTTTTTGCTGTATTTTTTATCTGAAATTTTTTAGCTATCATTTTTTAGCTATCATTTTTAGCTGCAATTTTATCAGTAAATAAAAAAGCGGATTAACTAAATCCGCTTTTCAAAATCAAACTCTTTCTTTAGGTTATTCCTGCTTAGCGTTCTTCTTGGCGTCCTCGATAATCTTTTGGGCGATTTGGAAGGGAACTTCCTCATAGCGCAAGAACTTGAGCGTGAACTTGCCCCTGCCCTGCGTCATGCTTCTTAAATCGGTGGCGTATTTGGCGAGCTCGGCCTTGGGCACTTCGGCGGTCACTATGCTCTTGCCGTTTACGTTGTCGGTGCCGAGTATTCTGCCGCGGCGCTTGTTCATATCGCCCATGATGGCGCCTTGGAAGGAGTCGGGAACGGTGACGGAAACTTCCATGATGGGCTCGAGGAAGTAGGGGTTGGCCTTGGCGCAGCCCTCGGCGTAGGAAAGCTCGGCCGCCTTGATGAAGGCGATTTCCTTGGAGTCGACGGGATGATATTTGCCGTCGAACAGCGTCGCCTTGAGGTTGACCATGGGATAGCCGGCGAGCACGCCGCGCTTTATTGCTTCGCGAAGTCCCTTTTCGACGGCGGGAATGAACTGCTTGGGCACCGCGCCGCCGACTACGGCGTCGACGAACTCGAACACGCCGTCGGCCGCGCCCGGCTCGAAGCGGATCATGCACTGGCCGAACTGGCCGGCGCCGCCCGATTGCTTCTTATGCTTGCCTTCGGCTTCCACCGTCGAGCGGATGGTTTCCTTGTAGGCTATCTTGGGCTCGCGGAGCTCGGCCTCGCAGCCAAACTTGTTCTTGAGCTTTTTATTGAGAACCTCGAGGTGGGGTTCGCCCGCGCCCGAGAGCAGCATTTCGTTGGTTTCCTGATTTTTGGTGACGCTGAAGGAGATGTCCTCGTCCTTTAAGCGGTTGAGGCCGGCGAAAATCTTATCTTCCTCGCCCTGTTTCTTGGCGTATACCGCCATCGATATGACGGCATCGGGAACGACGATGGGCGGAAGCTCCATCTTGGCTTCGGGCGCCGTCAGCGTATCGCCGGTGGTAACACTCTGAAGCTTGGCAAGCGCGCCGATATCGCCGGCGGCAACCTGCTCGCCACTCTCTTGGCTCTTGCCCTTGAGGAAGTAAATTGTGCCCGTCTTTTCGGTTTCGTCCTTGCTAATATTGAGAAGAGGAGTGCCGCTCTTAAGCGTGCCCGAAAACACCTTGAAGATGTTGAGCTTGCCGAAGAAGGGGTCGACAATCGTCTTGAAAACTTGTAACAATACCGGAGCGTCGGGGCTGCAAAGGACGGTTACTTCGCCGGAATCGGTCTTGGCTTTAATCACGCGCTTGGCGGGCGAAGGCAGATAGGCTATGACGGCGTCCATAAAGCGGGTGATTCCCATGTTGGCGGTCGCCGAGCCGCCGAAGGCGAGAATGGCCTTGCCAGAGCGAACGGCGTTACCGAGGCCGGCCGCGAACTCATCATCGCTGAGCTCGCCCTCTTCGAGGTATTTCATCAAAAGCTCGTCGTCGGTTTCGGCCGCAAGCTCCATCATTTCCATGCGCGACTCGCCAATAAGCGGCTTAATAGCTTCGGGGACGGCGATTTCCTTGCCCGAAAGGTCGTAGGCCTTGTTCTCGATGACGGAGGCGGCGCCCACCATTTTGAGGCCGTCCATAATGGGATATTCGGCGACGACAACCGACTTATATTTTTCGCGTATCGCGGCGATGGTTGCCGTGAAGGAGCTGTTTTCCTTGTTGACGCCGTTGACGAACAAAAGCGAGGGAACGGCGCGCTCGGCGGCCATATCGATGGCGCGCTCGGTGCCGACGGAGAGCTGACCGGCCGCACTCGTCACTATGACGGCGGCGTCGGTGACGGCGAGCGCCGAAATCATTTCGCCCTCAAAATCGAAAAAGCCGGGCACGTCGATGATGTTTATTTTTTTATCTTTCCAGACGGCGTAGGCGACGGCGAGCGAGATGGATATTTTGCGGCTTATTTCCTCTTGGTCAAAGTCCATCGTCGATGTGCCGTTGTCTACCGAGCCCATGCGGTCAATCGATTTGGCGTTAAAGAGCACCGCTTCGGCGAGCGAGGTCTTGCCTTCGCCGCTGTGCCCTATGAGCGCTATGTTTCTGATGCTGTCCGAGTCAAAATTCTTCATTATAAAAAGCCCCTTTAAATAGTCGGCAAGGGTTTGCCGTAACAGGTGATATTCTATACTAAAAACTTATATTTATCAAGGAAATAACCGGATTTTAGCTTATTTTTTAACAAAAAATGTAAAAATTAAGCCTTCTTTTAAAAGAAACGCTACTCGATTAGATGTTTAATATGTTGTTTTTTTACGGCCTATGGTTTATAATATTTCCAAAATCACCCCATAAAGGAGAATTAATTATGAGAAAAGCATTCATTTGCCCCAGTAAATTCGTTCAAGGCGAAAACGAGCTCTTGAATTTGGGTTACTTTGTTAAGCTGTTCGGAAAGTCGGCGCTTTTAATCGCCCATCCCGACGACGTCAAGCGCGTCAAAGCTCAGCTCGACGCCACCGCCGAAAAATACGGCGTCAACTTCGTTACCTGCGATTTCAAAGGCGAATGCTCCCGTCAGGAAGTGGCGAGGCTTCAGACCATCGCCAAAGAAAATAAATGCGCTTGCATCATAGGCTTGGGCGGCGGCAAGGCAATCGACACCGCCAAGTGCGTCAACGCCGCCAAGTCCCGCCTCATCATAGTGCCGACAATAGCGGCCACCGACGCCCCCACCTCCCACTCCGCCGTGCTCTACACCCCCGAGGGCGCCTTTGATGACTATGCCTACTTCACCAGCCCCGACGTCGTTTTAGTCGACACCGCCATCATCGCCAAAGCGCCCGTCCGCTTTTTGGTATCGGGCATGGGCGACGCGCTGTCCACCTACTTCGAGGCCCGCGCCAACGTCCAGTCGCACCGTCCCGTAAACGCCGGACTGCCCTGCGGCGTCCGCGAGAAAAAGACGGCGCCCGCGCTGGGCACCAACGCCGCCTTCTCGCTCGCCACGCTCTGCTATGAAACGCTGCTCGCCGACGGCTACAAGGCCAAGGTAGCCTGCGAAAACAAAGTGGTCACGCAAGCTTTTGAAAACATCGTCGAAGCCAACATTCTTCTCTCCGGTCTGGGATTTGAGAGCGGCGGCCTTGCCGCAGCGCACGCCATCCACGACGGCCTCACCGTCCTCGAAGAGACTCACAAGATGTATCACGGCGAAAAGGTCGCCTTCGGCACCATTTGCCAGCTCGTGCTCGAGAACGCCCCCGAAGAGGAAATTAACGAGGTCATCGACTTCTGCCTGACCATAGGCCTGCCCGTCTGCCTCGCCGACCTCGGCGTCAAGGATATCGGCGACAGATTGCAGCTCGTCGCCGAAAAAGCCTGCATACCCGAAGAGAGCGTCCACAACATGCCCTTTGCCGTAAAGCCCGCCGACGTCGCCGCCGCCATCATTACGGCCGACAGAATCGGTGCTGCCGCCAAGTGCTGCTGCTGCGAATAAGTTTTGAGAGGTTGAGCGATGAAAAAGATAATCAATACCGCCGAGACCTTCGTTTACGATATGTGTCACGGCATCGCCAAAGCCCATCCCGAACTGGAATTTGTCGAAAAATATAAGATAGTTAAAAAGAAGGCGATAAACGCCCAAAAGGTCAGCCTGATTTCGGGCGGCGGCTCGGGTCACGAGCCCGCCCACGCCGGTTTCGTCGGCAAGGGTATGCTCGACGCCGCTGTCTGCGGCGACGTCTTCGCCTCGCCCACCCAAATTCAGGTCTACAACGCGCTCAAGCTGGTTTCGACCAAAAAGGGCGTTCTCATGATTGTCAAAAATTATTCGGGCGACTGCATGAACTTCAACAATGCCGCCGCCCGCGCCAAAGAAGAAGGAGTCAAGGTTGAGGCCGTCTTCGTCAACGACGACATAGCGGTGAAAGACAGCCTATACACCGTCGGCCGCCGCGGCGTTGCCGGCACCGTGCTCGTCCACAAGATAGCGGGCGCCGCCGCCGAACAGGGCAAATCGCTGGCCGAGGTCAAAGCCGCCGCCGAAAAAGCGATTGCAAACGTCCGCTCCTTCGGCTTCGCTTTCACCTCCTGCATCACGCCTTCCAAGGGAACGCCCATCTTCGACATCGGCCCCGACGAGATGGAATTCGGCGTGGGTATCCACGGCGAACCCGGCAGAAAACGCGAAAAGCTCCAGACATCCAAAGAGCTGGCGCGCCGCATTGTCCCCGATATTTTGGCCGACCTCGGCGCCAAGTCGGGCGACGAAATCGCCCTCATCATTAACGGATTCGGCGCCACGCCGCTTCAGGAGCTTTACCTCTTCAACAATGACGTGTCCTCCGAGCTCGAGGCGGCAGGCCTCCTTATCCATAAGACGATGGTGGGAAATTATATGACATCCATCGATATGGCGGGCGCATCCATCACCGTCATGAGGCTGGACGCCGAGCTCAAATCGCTGCTTGACTACCCCGCCAGCACGCCGGCCCTCACCGTGGGCGGCGGGCTCAGCGACGAGGCGGCCGCGGCCGTCGAGGCGATGCGCGCGATAAGCCGCGCCATCGGCTACCGTCCCGCCGAGCAAGCTTCCCTCAAAGTTCAAGAAGCGGAAAAGAGCGAAGAAAAATCCGACGCCGTCTACGAAGTAGAGGGCAAACCACTAATCACCGAAACCATCAACACCGCGGCCTTCGTCCAGTGGATTGATACCATGGCGGACATCATCATCAAAAACGAGGTGCATTTCTGCGACATGGACAGCTGCGGCGACGGCGATTTCGGCATGAGCATAGCCAAGGGCTTCAAACAGCTCAAGGCCGATTGGAAAAAACTCAACAAAAAAGACATCGGCGAGTTTTTGCTTTCGGCAAGCGAAATCATCATGGAATACTGTGGCGGAGCCTCCGGCCCCATTTGGGGCTCGGGCTTCAGAAGCGCCGGACTTGCCGCCAAGGGCAAGACCGAGGTCGGGCTTAAGGATATCGGGCTTCTTTTGGACGCCGCCGTTAAGGGCGTTCAAAAGACCGGTCGCGACAGCTTCGGCCACGCCGCCGAAGTCGGCGATAAGACGCTCATCGACGCCCTTATCCCCGCCGCCGAAGCCGTTTTGAAGGCGGCCGAACAGGGCGATAAACTGATTGCCGGCCTTAAGAAAGGCGCCGCCGCCGCCGTTGCTGGCGCCGAAGCCACCAGAAAATTCGCGGCAAAATTGGGACGCGCCGGCACCGTCGGCGACAGAAGCATAGGCCACCCCGACGCAGGCGCCTACGGCCTCGGCGTCATCTTCACCGGCATGGTCAAAGCGATAAGCAAATAATACCCTGCCCGATTAATCAAAAAACAAAGAAAAAACAGCCCGAAATCGGGCTGTTTTTTTGCAATTCTATCAAGTAGGTTTTATGTTCGGTTAGATAATCTATATTCAGCTTGCGGTAAATTCCAATGGGTTTAAACCTTATACTCTGCCACCGAGAGGGAAAATTCGGCGCCGACCGGAATTTTGCGGACGGTTATACTCGTTAGATCCAAGTCCTTCCTTATTTCGGATATGCCGCCGCCCGAAAGCTTTATCGCCGCTTCTTTGGCCGTCCATGCGTCGAAAAAGTCCCTTTCGCTCTTAAAGTCGCCCAAAAACTTAAATTTTGAAAAATCAATCTTTCTTATTTTTTCGGCGTCGATGCCGACTTCTCTCCTTGACATCGCGGCTGCGGTCAATCCCTCGGTGTGCGTCAGGTTGAATTTGAGCGCGCTCCCAAAAAACTTAGGCTTCCCTGCCCTGTCGACTATTAACTCATTTTGATATGCGCATATATCCTTGCTTTCATTTGAGGTTTTTTTGTGAAGCGATGTATGTGCAATAGCCGATATATCTATTACGGTGTCAAATCCGTCGAATGCAAGCGTGTTCATATCGGCGGACATCTTTTGATATTCCCCCGCGCACATATCAATGAACCTATCGCTGTCTATGGGTTTTCCCAAGCATAGGAATATCAGCATATCCTCATTCCCGCATATTCCTGCCGAAAAGGTTGTTGAGTTCCAAAAAGTAGTTCTGGTCAATCGAATTGAGCATCTCGTAATGGACGCGGAACCGCCAGTTGCCTCGGGCGACGCCCGGCACGTTCATTCTGGTGTCGGAGCCGTAGCCTGCAAGGTCCTGAACGGGGATGACTGCGAGGTCGGCGACGGAGGAGAGCGCCGTCCTTATGAAGGCGCGCGAGGAAGGGCACGACGGACCGCCCGCGCCCCAACCGAAGAGCGGCGCGCCGGTGTAGCTGAGCGCGTAGTTTCGAACGTCCTCCCGCGCCTCGAAAAACCAGCCCAGCGTGGGGTTGTTGTCGTGCGTCGCGGTGTAGACGACGCAGTTTTTGTCGTATTTGTGGGGAAGATGTTCGCTGTCGAAGGTTTCGAAGGCGAATTGCAGCACTTTCATGGAGGGAAGCTCGCTGTCTTTTATCAGTTTTTTGACTTTTTCGTCGATTATTCCGAGATCTTCGGCAATCAAGACGCCGTTCGGGTTGTCGGTTTTAAAGAGCTCGATTAACGCCAGACCGGGCCCTTTTATCCATTTTCCCTCTTTTATGACAAATTCCCCGCCGATTTTGGGCGCCGAGAAAAACTCAGAAAAAGCGCGGAAATGGTCGAGGCGTAGCCCGTCGTAAAGCTTAAGCGCGTGCGAAACGCGCCGCCGCCACCATTTATAGCCGTCCTTCTCCATAGCGGCGAAATCGTAGAGCGGGTTGCCCCAAAGCTGGCCCGTCTCCGAAAAATAATCGGGCGGAACGGCGGCGACCTCATCGGAATAGCCATCGGCGTTTAGTTTAAATTGCTTGCGGTTTGCCCAAACGTCGACGCTTGCCGCGGCGCAGTAAAAGGGGATGTCGCCTAAAATCTTGACGCCGTTCTCGGCGGCGTAGCCCTTAAAGCTTTGCCATTGTTTATAAAATAGATACTGCTCGAAAACGTAGTAGTCTATGCTCTCTTTGAGCTCGGCGGCGGCTTTTTTCAGCGCCGCGCTCTCGCGGTTTTTGAGCGGCGGCTCCCAAGTCCGCCAGTCGGCGCCTCGGCTTTCGGCAATCGACATAAACAGCGCGTAATCGGGCAGCCAATCGTCGTTTTCCGCCAAAAACGCGCTCATTTCCTCCCTTATCTCCTCGGTTATCCTGCCGGACGCCGTCTTTAAAAGTTGACGGGTGTTGGCGCGCGCGAAATCGTAATCGGCAAGAAAGTGGGAGCCCGAATATCTTGCCGCGCGCACTTCGTCCGCCGTAAGTAGTCCGGCCGCCAGCAGCCTGTGCGGGTTTATGTAGAGGCTGTTTCCCGCGAAAGACGACACGCCCGAATAGGGCGAATTGCCCTCGCCGATCGCGGTAATCGGCAGCACCTGAAGCCAGGAAAAGCCCATCTTGGAAATCATCGAAACAAGATATTCGCCGTCTTTTGAAAACCCGCCGATGCCGAATTCTCCCGGAAAAGAGGAGATGTTGACTAAAACTCCCGCCGCCCTTTTCATATTGACACCTCTCGAATTAATTTATTAGAATATTTGCTTGGCCCTAAAACTTAAGATAATTATCGGCCGATATTTTTGTTTTCGCTGTAATTCGCTGTTTTAATTGTGTTTCGCCTTAATCAAAAATCTTTTTTAGCTCACACCAAGCATTAAAGCCTGTTTAGCCTAAAAGAAAAACCACGCCTTTTGCGGCGTGGCTTATTTCATTTTTTAAATCTCGGCTTCGCCAGCACCTCTCCCAACACCAGCGCCGTTTGCAAATCGGTGAGCCCCAGCGCCTCGGCTATCTCGGAAAAGTCGGCGGTTTTGTCCTCGTGATCGGCTTCGAGGGGTGCCGAGCATTTCTTGGAAAGCTTGTTGGACAAGCTGCTTTCTAGGCGCTTTTGAAGGCTTGAGGCTATGGCGGGGGGCTTTAATTTAGCCGAAACCGCCCTTCCCGCCTCCGCCTTAGGCTTTGCCCCCGACGGCTTAGCCTTATTTTTTTTATTGAACTCTTTAAGAGCTACGTCGAAAAAATCTTCGTTCATACTCCGCTCGAAATACATTTTTTGCGTTTTTTTGCTTACTGCGCCGCGCGGATTATCCGCCCTTTTGAATTAATCCGCGAATTTTCTATCTATTGCGGCTTACTCTTTCTTGGGCTTTTCGGTCTTCTTGGCGCCGCTTATCGCGTTTCTCATACTGGTGTCGGACATCACGTTCTGCATGTTGTAATAGTCCATGACGCCGATATTGCCCTCGCGGAGCGCTTCGGCGATGGCGAGGGGCACCTCAGCCTCGGCGCGGACGACTTCAGCCTGCATTTCCTGCGTCTTGGCGCGCATTTCCTGCTCGGCGGCAACCGCCATGGCGCGGCGTTCCTCCGCCTTAGCTTGCGCGATATGCTTGTCGGCCTCGGCTTGGTCCATCTGGAGCTGGGCGCCGATGTTTCTGCCGACGTCGACGTCGGCGATGTCGATGGAGAGAATCTCGAACGCCGTGCCGGCGTCAAGTCCCTTGCTGAGCACCGTCTTGGAAATGCGGTCGGGGTTTTCGAGAACTTCTTTATGGGTGGAGGAAGAGCCGATTGTCGTCACTATGCCCTCGCCGACGCGCGCGATGATGGTCTCCTCGCCTGCGCCGCCGACGAGCCGCGTGATATTGGCGCGCACTGTGACGCGCGCCCGCGCCCTGAGCTCGATGCCGTCCTTGGCTATGGCGGCAACAACCGGCGTATCGATGACTTTGGGATTGACCGACACCTTGACGGCGTTTAGAACGTCGCGGCCGGCAAGGTCGATGGCCTTGGCAGTCCTCAGCGTAAGGTCGATGTTGGCGCTGTGCGCCGAAATGAGGGCATTGACGACCTTCAAAACGTCGCCGCCCGCCATATAATGCGTTTCAAGCTCGACGATGTCGATGTCAAGTCCCGCCTTTTTGGCGTTGATATAGGCCTCGACCAACATCTGCATTCTTATTTTTCTAAGCCGCATGCCGACGAGCCGCCCCATTGAAATGGGCGCGCCCGAAACCAGCGCCCGAAACCAAAGGTTGACGGGCACGAGGACGAAAAACACTAAGACAACCACTACCGCGGCGACGGCGAGCCCTACGATGAGCCCGATATTGGCCGCTAAAATCAATGACGACATAAAAGCCTCCTTGCTTTATTATCTTTTTGCCTTTTTATTATTTATAAATCCGAACCTTAAATACTTTTCTACGCTTCTTCAATATTTTCCGCGCTTTCGGAATGCGCTTTGACGACGATTCGGACGCCCTCGACGCCGATAACGGTCAGCGCGCCGCCCTTTTCGATAAACTCGCCCTCGGTGATGACGTCGTAGCGTTTGCCGTCGATGACGGCTATTCCGCCGGGACGAAGCGCAGTGGCGGCAATGCCCAAAAGCCCGACGAGAGCGGTGAAATCGCGCGTGCCTTCCGAGATACCCGTCGACACCGCCACGCCTTTTTCGACGATAAAGGTCTTATCGAGCCAGCCCTTCTTGGACGCCAGCACGAAAAAGGCGAAGAAAATCCCGATGACAATCAAAATGAAGAGAAGCATTAAAAAGAAGTGCGCGGCGGGATGCTCGGTAGTGTCCAGTGTGACGCGCAGAATAAGCGCGGCGAGCAAACAGATTATGCCGAGCGTGCCGAAGACGCCGAAGCCCGGCGTCATAAGCTCGATAACGAGAAGCGCCAAGCCCACGGCGAGCAAAACTATGGTGGCAATGCCCATCTGGGTGAACAGCGTGGTAAAAATCAAAGATACCGCCTCCTAAACCCTAATTTGAGATACTTACTCTAATTTATTATATTGTAGCACGCCTCCGGCGGCTTTTCAATATAAATCCGCTCTTTTGGCTTTGCTAAACTCAAAAACAGCTTTTACAAGATACGCTCAAAAATCTACTTTACAAATAATATTTTCGCTTTTTGCCTTGCGATAGGTTGAGTATAAATCGCTTTGCAATATAAGTCCCGCTTATTTTGCCTTTGTCAAGCTAAAAATCTCTTTAAAAGAGTTGAGCGTGAAATCGGCTTTGGTGGGCGACAGCGCCGCCATTCCCGGCGTCGTCTCGCCCGAAAGCACGAGGACGGATGCGAATTTGTTGTTGATGGCAAATTGAATGTCGGTATAGAGGCGGTCGCCGACCATGGCTATCTTTTCGGCGGGCAGGTTATAGCGCTGCATAATGGCGTCGCCTGCGTAGGTGTAGGGCTTGCCCATAATGTAGTCGGGGCTTCTTCCCACCGTCAGCCGAATAAGCTCGGTCATGGCGCCGACGTCGGGCATGGGCGCGATTTTATCGGGGCAGTTGAGGTCGGGATGCGTCGCGATATAGGGCGCGCCCGACGCCAAAAACTTGCAAAAACGGTTGAGCTTATTATAAGTCAACGTGGTGTCGAAGCCCAAAACCAGCACGTCGGGCTTTGTTTCGACAACCTCGATGTCGTAATAGGAAAATTCCTGCTTCAGCTTTTTGTTGCCGAGCAGAAAAACTCGTTTGCCTTGGAAATTGCGGCTTAAAAACTCCGCAGTCACCTGTCCGCTGGTGTAAATTTCGGTTTCGTCGATTGAAAGCCCCATCCTGCCGAGCTTATCGATATAATCGGTGTGGGCGCGCGAAGAGTTATTGGTGAAAAAACAGACCTTTTTGCCCGCCTCGCGGATTTTTCTTATGGTGTCGAACGAGCCTTCGATTTCACTCTCGCCGATGTAAATCGTGCCGTCCAAATCCAACAAAAACAGCTCTATCCCCGTTAAATCCTTCATTTGTATCAGCTCCTTCGGACAAAAATTTCTCTCGTTTCCTTATTTTAAATATACGCTTCCAAAAAGCCTATCGACTTCAAATATCCTAAAAAACTTCCCGCCGCTATTTCGCCGGAAAGCGACATCAGCCTTAAGAGTTCCTTTATGGTGAGCTTGTCCTTTAAGGCAAAGCCGGCGTCGTCGTAGAGCCGCCGGAAAAACCGCTGCTTTGCCGCCATATCGAAGGAGGCGGCAAGAGCCCGCAAGTCCTCGCGGTATTCGTTTACTATATAAGTATGTTTAAGATAGCTTTTAAGCGGTGAAATGTCAATTGTTTTGACACTCTCCGAAAAATTAACGCCGCACTTCTTTTGGAGGAGCTTTCTTGATTTAATTTTATCGGCGGGAATCAAGGTGTCGAAGGCCTTGACAGATAAAAAACTGTTGTAGAGCGAGGAAAGGGAATATGCCGCGATGAAGTCGGCCTCCCCTCTCATAATTCTGAAATAGTCGGAAACGAGGGAGCCGAATATCTCGGCCGAGCTTCTTTCGCGGTCGTATTCGAAGCTTAACTTGGACAGCTCGAAAAGCGTCCTCATTAAAATGTCGGGATAACCCGATTCGGTCTTTATCGACTCGAAAGTGTCTAATAAACTAAGGATTTTGTCAGCAAGCGGCGAAGGGCGGCCTGTTATGTATTCGTTGAATTTTAAGTCGAAATAAGCGATATATTTGGAAAAAACGGCGCCTGTGCCCGACGCTATCAAGGCATGGGGCGCGGCGTCGTTCAAGTCGCTGTCGGACAAAATAAATAGCGGCGGCGTTTCGCCCGAAATAAAAAAGGAATCGGTGGCAGGCGCGGAGGCAATAAGGACGTAGGGTATTTCCCTTGCCGCGGAAAGCTCGCGCGCAAGCTCAAAAGCGCGGCCGCAACCCACCGCGACGGCGCATTTAATAAACTCGGGCAGGCCCAAAACCTCGCTATATTGGTCGGCGCGCGTTCGGCCGCGAATAATAAGCTCGCGCACTAAAAATCCCGAATCCGCCAAAATTCCCGCCGCTTCCGACACGATGTCCGAAACCCGGGCGTCGCCGAACACCGCGACGTTGCCGGCGGGGAAATGGCACTGCAGCTCATGCCCCAGCTCGGAAAGCGCACCCCTTTTTAAAATTAACTTCGACATAAAAAACCTCTGAAAAATAATAACCTGGCCGCAGCGCCGAAAAATAAGATGTTTTCCCTAATTTTGATTAATAATGTCAAACAAAAGAGGTATCGCAAAAAGCCTCGTATTAAATGCGGAAAAATTTAGCAAGCGCTGGCTACGCCGAGATAAAAAACGCAAAAAATCCGCTCTGTTTAGGCGGATTTTTTAGCTGAGATTATTTTTGGATTTATACAACTTTCGCGAAATTTCGAGTCTAGATATTGTTGAGCTCGTCGGGGTGGTTCATCTTGTAAATGGCTTCGACGGCGAAGGAATATTTTTGCGACAGCAGCCTGTCTTTAAACTGGAAGCGGTAGGTGTATTTTTCATCATACAAATCGATGCTGTAACCGCACTTGCAAACCGTGGTGGCGAGGTGCTCGAGCGGGAAGTTCAGTGTGAAGGGCTCGCCGTGCCTGTCGCCGGTAAAACACAGGTTTTCGCGGTCGAGCGTGAGAACGCCTTCGCCGACCTTGACGATCTGCATTATTTCGTCATTGCTCTGATAAAAGTCGACGCGCTCGGAAAGCTTGAAATCGGGGGCTTTGACTTCTTCGGCCAGCACTTCCCTCTCCCACTTCGTCCACAGGTCAAGCCGCGGGAAGCAGACGGAATCCTCCGTCGCCGGCACGATTTTGCCGTCGTTTCTATATTCGATTTTATTGCCGCAGGCATTGCACCATGCGTGGGAATCTTTGGAAGCATAACTGCCTTCGGCGCCGCATTTGGGGCAGCGGTAGAAGATTAGCTCCAGCCCTTCGGCAAAGCGCTTGCCCTTGTAGACTAGCTTGTTGTCCTCTTGGAACTGATAGTCGTTGTGGGCAAGTTTTTTGGCTATGACGTTGTAGATGTCCTCAAGAGACATATCCATGAGGTCGTCCTTTTCGATGGCGACCTCCATTTTGACGACTATGCGGTTACGGCGCATCTTGTTGACGGCCCATTTGGGATAGGCGACTGAGGCGCCCGCCGAAACGGCAACGGCAACGGGATAGCCCAGCCACTTGACGAGCTTGGCGACGGAGGGCGCAATATAGCCGGTGACGCCGTCGGGCGTGACCTTGCCCTCGGGGCAAAGAATGATGTTTATGCCGTTGTCAAGGTATTGCTTCATACGCTTGACGCAGGCAAAGTCGGCGTAATATTGTTTTTTGGTGATGGCGCCCGCTTTTTTGATGAATTTGGAAAGAACGCGGGTATACATCATATTTTCGGCAACAACGAAAGAGAGCTTGCGGGGCCAAATCGGCTTGCTCAAAAACATGAAATCTATCGGGCAGGAGTGGGTGCAAAGAATTAAAAACGTCTCGCCCTTTCTCTTTTTCATCGCCTTTTTGCTGGCTTTGTCGGTTCTGGCGCCGTAGGCGAGGCGGGCCGCTATATTGGTAATCCCAAGCGATAAACAGGAACTAACCTTGGCGTAGGGGAGCTTTTGCTTTTTATTAGATTTATTATCCATTTTGTAGATTCCGCATTGAGTTTTTTAAAATTATAGCAAATTATGCCGCCTTTGTCACCTTTTTTATCGGAGCGCCCGAGCGTCGCAAAAATCGCTTTGGACATATAATGCAATTAACGGAGAAAACAATGAATATCGATATTTTTTTAGGCGCAAACGGAGCCGAGGGCTTTTTCAGCTATTACGAAACGAGACTTGCCGATATAAGGCGGGTTTATATTTTAAAGGGAACGCCGGGCAGCGGCAAATCGACGCTCATTAAAAAAGTTGGCGCCGCCGCCGAGGCCTTGGGGATGCGCGCCGAATACTGGCACTGCTCCGCCGACAGCGGCAGTCTCGACGGCGTCTATATTAGAGCGGTCGACGCCGCCGTGGTCGACGGCACCTCGCCCCACGTCCTCGACGCATCCCTTCCGCTCACAAAGGAGTTCATCGTTAATCTGGGCGATTGTTTGGACGACGGCAAGCTTTCCCCCTTTTCGCAAAAGCTGAAAAAACTCGCTATTGCCAAAAAGCAGTGTTTTTCGCGCGCTTATCTACACTTAAAGTGCGCGTTGTGCGATACTAAGCTTCTTGAAAGCTACTATCTCCCATATATCGACCTAGAAAAAATCGAAGAGCTTGCCCGCGAGCGAAAGGCCGGTCTGATATGGCGCGGCAAAACCACCAAACAATTTATGCGCTCGCTGACACCCGAGGGACGGGTTTGCTTCGACAACTCCCTCGCCGAAAAGGAGCTTGTCACGCTCCACGCGGCAAATCCCCTTTTGATAAAGCTCTTTCTCGCGGCGCTGACGGCGGGCGAAAAGGGCTACGACGGCTACTACTGCCCGCTAGAGCCTAAAGAGCTTGACGCCGTCGCCGTCGGCAACGTCGCCTTTTCCAAAAAGCGCGCGGCGGGCGAGGTAATAAACCTCAACCGCGCTCTTTGTGAAATTCCCGAAATAGCCGCCGAGAATGAAATTAAAAACAGAATCGCCGCCGCCGAAAACCGCGCCGTTTCCGAGATGGCGGCGGCAAAAGCGTTTCACGCCGAAATGGAAACCTACTTCATAGCAGCGGCGGACTTTAAAAAGCTCGACAGCGTGACAAACGAGCTTATAGCCAAATTTTTTAGCTAAACGCTGATATTTTAAATTTATTTGCTTTTCTTGCGGGATTAGTTTCGCGGGTTTTTTGTTTGATTTTATTAGGAAATTAAGCAATTAATCGGGACTGTATTAAATGCCTTAAATTATTGCGTTGTCAGAATTTATGAGTTTTTGGGTAAAAATTGCAGAAATATTAGGCCGATAGAGACGGCTTATTTTTTCGCTTTGGGCGGGTTTTGCCGCTTTTTGGATTTTTCACGGAGGACTTTGTCGCTTTTTATGAGGCAATTCGGCCCTTCGCCCATTAAGTTAAGACGGCCGGCTTCAATCAGCGCGTCTTTGATTATGCCGCGGTTTTTATCTAAGCGGTATTGCAAAAGGGCGCGCTGGGTGCTCTTTTCGGCGCCGCTCCTCGCGACGTAAATCTCCTCCATGGTATCGGGGTCTATACCAGTCCAATACATCGCCGTCGATTTGGTGCCCGGCGTAGGATAGAAATCCTGCACCTGAAGCGGCATATATCCGATTGATTTTAAATACCGCGCTAGGTCTATGGCGTCATTTACCGTGCAGCCGGGATGGGAGCTTATTAGATAGGGCACGAGATACTGCTCTATCCCCCGCGCCTTGTTCGTTTTTTTGTATTGCTCGGCAAACTTGAGGTAGACCTCGAAAGGCGGTTTGTTCATAAGCTTTAAGACGCGCGCCGAGGAGTGTTCGGGCGCCACCTTGAGCTGGCCGCTGATGTGGTGCTCGACGAGCTCGGCAAGCACGCTTTTGAAATCGGAGTCCATTAAAAGATAGTCAAACCTGATTCCGCTTCGGATAAACACTTTTTTGACGCCTTCTAGCTTTCGGAGCGCACGCAGAATATCCAGATATTCGGAGTGGTCGGCGACAAGATTGGGGCAGACGCTGCTTCCTATGCAGCTTTTGCCCGAGCAGCTGCCCGCCTCGCCGCGCACACTGCATCTCGCATCGCGGAAGTTGGCGGTCGGCCCGCCCACGTCGTGAATATAGCCCTTGAAATCGGGCAAAGCTTTCAGCTTTTCGGCTTCGGCAATTAAGCTCTCTTTACTGCGCTTTATTATCGCCGCGCCTTGGTGAAGCGTGACGGCGCAGTAATTGCACGCTCCGAAACAGCCGCGGTGAGAGGTCAAGGAAAACTTGACCTCGGAAAGCGCGGGCACGCCGTCACGGTAGCGGGGATGGAAATTCCGCTCAAAGGGCAATGCGTAGACTCTGTCCAGCTCGGCGGTTGAAGGCGGCCGCGCCGGCGGGTTTATAACGACAAATTCAATATTATGGGGTTGAACGAGTCGTTTTGAACCGTTAAAAGTGCTGTTACGGTATTCAACGTTAAACGCCTCGATAAAAGCAAGTTTGTCGGATGCTGTCCTCTCAAAGCTGGGAAGCATTACCGCTTCGCCGTTTTCCATCTCCGATTTTACTTTTTTGGATAGCTTCTCAAAGTCCGAAATATAGGCGGTGCCGCGGACGTCTTTTATTTTTTCCAACCTCGCGCCCCGCTTTATCAGGGCGAGAATTTCAAGGAGCGGGACTTCGCCCATGCCGTAGACGAGAAGGTCGGCGCGGCAGTCGAAAAGAATGGACGGCATCACTTTGTCGGCCCAATAGTCGTAGTGGGCAAACCGCCTCAAGCTCGCTTCGATGCCGCCGATTAAAACGGGAACATTAGGAAAAAGCCGCTTTAAATTTTTGGTGTGGACGGTGACGGCGCGGTCGGGTGTCCGCCCCACTCTTCCGCCCTCGCTGTAGCTGTCGCTATCCCGCCGCCGCCTCGCCACCGTGTAGTTGTTGACCATGCTGTCGACGACGCCGCCCGATACTAAAAAGCCCTCTTTGGGCGCGCCGAGCGCGGTATACTCGGCGTCGGTTTTGGGCTGGGGAATTATTCCTACCAAAAAACCCTCGCTCTCGACAAGCCGCGAGATTATTGCGTGGCCGAAGGAGGGGTGGTCGACGTAGGCGTCGGTCGACACCAAAATAAAATCGAATATTTCGCCATCTTTTCGCTCGACGGGAAGGAATGCCATATTTTTATTTTACCATACTTTTTATAAAAACCGCAAATTAAGTTAGCTTTTCTCTAAGCTGAAGATATTCTGCTTTTTATCCAAAATCAATTAGCAAAATGAGCGAAATCGGATTGCTCGCGCCCTTATTTTCATTGTCCCTAGGCTATGAACGCGCTCAAAATTATAAGCATAACATACACTATGGTGATGAAATGCAAGCTTTGGAATTTACTTTTATAGGAGAGGACAACAGGCTTAAATTTTGCGAGCGCGAACTGAAAAAATATCTTGTGTTTGCCGAGGAAGGGATTCGGCAAGCCTTGATTTACGCGCCGAACAAAACTTTAAGCCCTGAGGAGGCCCTAAATATCGAGGTGGGTAGTATGGTGTTCGCCGGCAGGGCGTCGAACGAGACTATAAAGGCGCTTAAGTCGTCGATGTTCGTTCCCTTTCTTTCCGACTTCGAGTTTGTCGAGGCCAACGCAAAACTCACGGCGGAGGGCGCGCTGGCGCTTATCATCGAAAAGTCGGGCTTCAGCCTCTTTAAGCAGAAAATTCTTATTATCGGCTACGGACGGATAGGCAAGGCGCTGACCAAGCTTCTTTGGGATACCGGCGCCAAATTCGCGGTGGCGTCGCGGGACACCTCCAAGGTTCAAAACGGCGTGCCCTCGGTGACAACCGGCGCATGGGAGCTCGACAAGTTCGACACCATAGTGAACACCGCGCCCGCCCTCGTTCTCGACGAGCGCGAGCTTAACGAAATGAAGGAGGACGCCGTTTATTTCGAGCTGGCTTCGCCGCCCTACGGCATCGACCTCGCCGCCGCCGAAAAGCTCAACCGCACCGTCCACATCGAGCCGGCTATTCCTGCGCGCTTCATGTATAAAGAGGCGGGACGGCTGATGATTGAGACGTTCAAGCATTATTTCACTTTTGTAAAGTTGTAGGAGGAATTATGGCAAAAATCGGATTCGCGCTGACGGGCTCGTTCTGCACCTTCAAGGAGATTTTTTCGGTGATGGACACGCTCGTCTCGGAAGGCTACGACATCTACCCCATCATGAGCTTCAACGCCGCCCAAATGGACACCAAGTTCGGAAAAGCGGCGGATTTTTTAAAGCTTTGCGAACAAAAGTGCGGCCGCACCGTCATTACAACGATAGCGGACGCCGAGCCGGTTGGCACCGTCCTTGGACTCGATATAATTTTGGTCGCGCCCTGCACCGGCAACACTTTGGCCAAGATAGCCAACGGCATCACCGATACGCCCGTCACTATGGCGGTCAAAGCCGAGCTAAGGAATAATAAGCCCGTGCTCATCTCTATCTCGAGCAACGACGCCCTCGGCGCCAACGCGAGGAACCTAGGCCAGCTTTTAAACACCAAAAACATCTTTTTCGTTCCCTTCCGGCAGGACAACCCCGAAAAGAAAGTAAACTCGCTTATTGCCGACACAAGCCTTATTCCCGAGGCCTTAAAGCAGGCGCTGCTCGGCCGCCAGCTCCAGCCCGTCATGCGCTAATCTTTTATCTTGACCCCGGCGCATGTAAAAAAAACTAAGGTTTTATCCAAAAACTCGGAAAAATCAAAGCCAAAAACAAGAGGCCTTGCGTGTGCAAGGCTTTTTCATAAGTCGTTAAAAATTAAAAAGTCGTTGGTTTAATGTGCCGTATAGCCTTCGGGCGTGAGTGAAAAGTCGGAAGCTGCGGGCGTTGCGCCGAAAGAAATGAACATCTCGACTTTACTGGTCATGATTCCATCCGAATAATACTCGTAGACAAGTTTTTCCATCGAAATGAAGGTGCGCAAGAAATAGACGCGCATCTTCGTGCCGTCCGGCGCCGAATTATATAAAAACTCGAAAGCGTCGATTTCGCGGCCGGTTTTGTCGTTTATTTTAAGCTTGGTCTTCTCGACGAATGTCCAAAGCGCAGTCCCGCCGGCGTTCTCAAGTTGAACCTTTGCCCAATTCCATGCGGCTTCGACTGCGTGTCCAAAGTTGGAGAAGGCGGAGTAGCTTTCGGAAGCGTAGGTTTTTAAGTCGTTGTCGAGATAGGCAGTTCCGTCATCCGTGATAACCATGCTTAAGTTTTTGCCGCCTTTGACGACGGTATGCTTGCGGTAATCCTTGCCGCCTTCCGACAACATCTGAGAGGTGACCTCGCCCTCTTCGCCCCCTTCCACTTCGCCGGTATCGGTATACGTGGTGGACTTGATTTTGAATACAAAAGTGCCGTTAGGCTTTTCATTGTTTATGGCGGTGAAGAAAAGCTCGATTTCGCTCGCCGCGCCCTCCGAAAAATTGTAGTCGGGCGTTTCCTCGTCGTGAAGGTATTTGTCGAAGTCGAAATTGCAGGCGGCAAGCGCGCCCGCCGCGATAGCCAGCACCGCTATAAGCGCGACAATCCTCAGCTTTTTCATTTTATTCCTCCTATTTAAGCCGATAGGCTTGCTTTCATTATAACATACGCTTAACGGCTGTCAACAGTGTTCAATAAATAAGTTGAATCGCCGCTTTTAGAATGAAATATAAAAACCTACTTCAAAAAACCTTAAAAGCCCCTAATTCCCGAAAAACCGCACACTTTTCGCGCCGATTTCGGCAAAAACTGCTTTTATAAACTATTTATTCTATGTTTTTTGACTCTTTTACGGAAACATCATTAAACGCGCCCAGCCAAACATCGGCGTTAAACCGCGCGTTGGCGGGGCTTGTCGAGGGCAGAAAAAGGGAGATTTGGGTAAGCTCGGAATAGTGTTTTTTGAATATTTTTGCCGCAAAAGAGCCGTTTAGAAGGATTTTTTGGATTTTTGCGCGCTTCAACACCTCGTAGAGGTCTGCGACCTCGATATTTTTAATCGAGCCGTCCATGGAGCCTTCGATTTCGCAGCTTGCCACGATGTCCCAGACGGCGATGCCGTGCCGAAAAAGCATCTCTTTCTTTTCCTCGACGCTTTTGGGAAGGCTATCATGAAGCGCGCAGGCGAGCACGCGCCAAAACCGGTTTTGGTTGTTGCCGTAAAAAAAGCCCGACTCCCGCGACTTAACGCTCGGAAAACTGCCGAGAATCAACACCTTTGAACTCTCGTTAAAATAAGGGGGAAAACCGAAATACCTCATAATTAAGCCTGCGGCCTTACCGCTCAAAGTATTATTGCCGCCTGCGCCCGTAATATGCGAAAGCTTTTATTGGTCTAAATAACCTAATTTACCTCGATAGTCGCCGCCCAGCTCAAGAACTTCTCTTGATATTTGTCCTTGTTTTTGGTCTCGCAGGCAAAATTGGTGAGCCAAAACGAATCGCTGCCCTTTGCGGCAGTGGCGAGATAGAAATAATCGCGGCCGCTGACGGTTGCCTCGTATGTAAAATAGACAAACTTGCCGTCGGCGCTGTTTTGTATTTCCTTTCCAGTATAGTTGTTAACCGTAATGATGACCTGCATATATTCGCCGAGCGTGGCGCTTGCGCCTATGCCGAGCGCGCCTAAATCGGAGAAGTTCTCCTTTAACGTGGTAACTATGGCGTAGGAGCTCTCCCAATAGGCGGTGAAAGCTATCATATCCTTTTTATAGAATCCCTTGGACATCGTTATCGAAAAGCCCTCTTCCGCAGTATATGTCTCCGATCCCATGAGCGCATCGCAGGCGAGCAGCCCCGCCGCGAGAACGACCAGCGACAATAAGGCAGCCGAGACCATAAAAAACTTTTTCATATCTGTTCCCTCATTTAGTTGATAAAGCCATTATATCACTACGTTTTCGCGGGCACAACCTTAGTGAAGATTTTTTATCACGCTTGAAAAGATTGCAATTATTCTTAATTAAACTTGAGCGTTTGAATAAGCTTAAGCGCAATACCCCGCGCACGCTCGCGTTTATTTGATAATAAATGCGGCGCTACGGCGAATAATAACAATAAAAGGGACTATAAGTCGAAAAATGAAAAAAATAACTCTTATCTTTATTGTTATGCTGGCACTAGCGGCGCTTTTTATGCCGCTTTTGGGACAAGCCGAAGCTGTTGCGGCCCAAGCCGCTCAACCCCAAGCCTCGCAAGTTAACGGGTTTGAGCGCTACGAGGGGAAAATTCATCACATCTTTTTTCACAGCCTGATATTGGAGCCCGAGAAAGCGTTCGCCTCGCCCAACCGCCAAGGCTACCACGACTGGATGGTGACGAAGTCGGAGTTCAAGGCAATTTTGCCCAAGCTCTATCAGGGCGGCTTTGTGCTTATTAATCTTGGCGATATAGCAAGGCTAGACGAAAACGGCAACGTGGTGAAAAAGCCCATCTATCTTCCCAAGGGCAAAAAACCGCTGGTCATTTCGGTGGACGACGTCAATTATTACGACTATATGAAGAACAGCGGCTTTGCCGAGCGGCTTACCGTCGACGGGGATGGACGGGTGACGGTGGTTGTTATGAGCAAGAACGGCGCAAAATACGACTACGAAGGCGACGTCATTCCCATTTTGGACGATTTCGTCGCCAAACATCCCGATTTTTCGATAAACGGCGCCAAAGGCACCATCGCCGTCACCGGCTATCAGGGCGTCTTCGGCTACCGCACCACTACGCTCACCGGTTTTGAAAAATTCATTGCCGAGTCGCAGGCCGAGTTGGTCGCCGAGCGCTTGAAGGCTTCGGGATGGACGATAGCGAGCCACAGCTATTCCCACATGAAAAAATTCCGCGACAAAAGCATTACTCTTGCCGAGCTTAAAGCCGACACCGAGAATTGGATAAATAAAATCGCGCCGATTGTGGGAAGAACGCCCGTCTTTATTTCGCCCTTCGGCTGCACCTTTCCGCCATCCGACGCGCGGTTTAAGTATCTTTTGGAAAAGGGATTTTATATTTACTGCCCCGTCTACAAGGAGATGACGACCGAGTTCGGGAAAAACTACGTCATTAATTGCCGACTCAACATCGACGGCATGACGCTGCTCACTTACCCCGAGCGCATTAAAAAATTTTTTTTCGACCCTTCGGGAATAATCGACCCTTCGCGCTTAAAATTTATCGGCGATATTAATTAAAGAGTAAAAAAGAACCGCGGTTACCGCGGTTCCGTTTAGTTTAGTGCGGCAAGTTCGTCAGTCGCACTCGCCTACGGCAGGAAGGGTGAGAGTGGCATCGTTTAGACCTTAATAGTAATGGCAAAATGGCAATCCACTCCATCAAACATGCCGTCGGCGGTTAAACACAGTCGCCGCCCGAAAACTTCAGGACTACGTTGGTAAGTTCGCCCTCGCTGAATCCCTATCCTACTATAAATGGTAAAATGCATAAAAAAAAGCCAAGGTAGCAGCCTTGGCTTTTTTTATATATTTAACTGTTTAACCGACTGTGGGAAGCGAAACTGTGGTTTTTCCGACATTCTTCAAGGTCGCGGTCGCCTCAAAGGAGGCAAATTCGGTCTCGCCGGCCATGCTTATAATGCAGGTAGTGCCCTTGAACTCGATTGTGAGATAAGTATATTCGGCGTTTTCGATTATTACCTTGCCGTCGGTTTTCTTATACTCAAACTTCTTGGTCGCACTGTTATATTCGTAGTTTTCGGATTTGAAAACCAAATCGTATTGGCCGAGCGTGAAACTTCTATAAATATCATCAAACGGCTCTTCGGTCATCGTCCAAACACCGTCCTCTTTTTCATAAGTGCGAATCAGCTCTTCGGCTTCGAAAATTTGAGCGTATTGTTCGTCGACGTCGTCCTCTTCGCCTTCCATCCAGGCCCGGGTGTGAATTTTATCGCCGTCATACTCGGTGATATTGATGCTTGTCATGCTTAGGCCGTCGTGCGACATGGTCATCTTCGTCTCGGCGGTGACGCTGTTGGCTTCGATCATCTTTTTGTAAAAAGCGTCGATTTCGGAGGGATCGGTCTTATTGCAGCCTAAAAAAGTAAGCGCGATTACGAGGCAAGCGGCGGCGGCAATAATGGTGAGCAATGTTTTTTTCATAGAATGTTCTCCTTGAGTTAGTAATCGATATTATACATTTTTCGATACTTTTCGTCAAGTCAATTACTATCTCAAGGCACCCGCAGCGAAGAATTTACACCGATTGTAGAGTTGATATATTAATCCGTCAGCACGGTAATCAAGTCGCCGAGTTGAATTATGCCGCCCTTAAGAACGCGCGTAAAAATGCCCTCTTTGGGCATTATGCAGCTGCCCACCAGCCTTTGAATTTCGCAGCCTTGGTGGCACTCCTTGCCGATTTTTGTCACTTCCTGAATTGTTTCCCCTATCTTAAGCTTGGTTCCGATGGGAAGTTCGTAGAGAATTATGCCCTCCGTCGTGATGTTTTCGGCGAATTTGCCGTCGCAAAACCCCTTAATCTCTCTGTCTTTATACTTCAAGTAGCTTTCGCGGCCGAGAAGGCTGACCTGCCTTATGCCCTTGCCGGCGTGTGCGTCGCCCTCAAGCCCGAAGTCGGCTATGAAGTTGCCCGCCTCAATCGAGTGCTTGACCGTTCCCTTATTTTCGCTGATGTTGACCGCGACCACTCTTGCGTCCATATATCCTCCCAAACCCGATAATCCGCTTTATTATTCTTCGCGCCTGTAAGTTCCGCTTTTCCCGCCCGTCTTTTCGATAAGCCGAACGCCCTCTATCGTCATAGCTTTGTCAATAGCTTTAGCCATGTCGTAGATTGTAACCAACGCCGTTGCGGCGGCGATAAGCGCTTCCATCTCGACTCCGGTTTTTGCCGTCGCCTCCGCCCTCGCCGTAACCTTAACGCCCGATAACAAAAACTCAAAATTTATTTCGCAGTTATCGAGGGGGATATTATGGCAAAGGGGGATGAGGTCGGCCGTCTTTTTTGCCGCCATAATGCCGGCTATCTTTGCCGCGGCAAGCACATCGCCCTTCTTTATCGCGCCTTCCTTGATTTTTATAAGGGTTTCCGGCCGCATCG
The DNA here is from genome assembly GCA_035449045.1 of Eubacteriales bacterium. GTDB lineage: Bacteria > Bacillota > Clostridia > Christensenellales > CAG-917 > DAOTKC01. Next base: position 7,531 of record DAOTKC010000002.1, on the reverse strand, counting down.
TTATCCGCCCCTCAGCGGTTGCCGTCCGCTTGGTGACCGCTTTTTCACCGACGCCCACCATCTTGACGCTTCCGTCGGGCGCTATGTGACTGAGTTCCATAAACTTAGCCTCCTATATCCTTCATGTCGCGGCATTGAAGCTCGCCGTCTTCAAGGCGGTGCGCCGATTGTTTTTTTTGAATGCAGCCTTTGATGAATTCCGTCAGCCCGCCGCCGATATAAGGCTTTAAGTCGAAGGCGCCGTTGTTGTGAAGGCAGGTGAGCAGCATGCCGTCGGCCGTTATTCTTATACGATTGCACTGCGCGCAGAATTTTTTGGACATCGGGCGGATAAACCCGATTAGCCCGCCATTTTTCGTCTTATAATATTCGGCGGTCGAATTTCCCGCCGAGCCGAAATACTCAAGTTCGGGATGATTTTTTATTATTTCGCCCGCCCCAATAAAATGCTCCTCGGCGAATTTTCTCTGCGATGAAAAAGGCATGAGTTCGATAAATCGAACCTCGACGCCTCGGCTTTCGGAAAAGCGGATAAAATCGGACACCTCGTTGTCGTTTATGCCTTTTAAGAGCACGGCGTTGATTTTAACCTGAAAAACGCCCGCCTCTATCGCGCTTTCAATCCCCGCAAGCGCCGCCGCAAGGTCGCCGCGGCAGGTGATATAACGGTATTTTTCGGCGTTCAGCGTGTCCAAGCTCACATTAATCAAATCGACTCCCGCGCTCTTTAAAACGCCGACGTTTTCGCTAAGAAGCATGCCGTTGGTGGTAAGGGCGAGCGTGGCGAAGTTGAGGCCGCCGAGATAGTTTAAAAAGGCGTCTATGCCGCGCCGCACTAAAGGCTCGCCGCCCGTAACTCTGATTTTTTCAAAGCCAAGCTCGGCAAGGCTAGCCGCGATTTGGGAAAGCTTTTCGATCGACAAAATCTCGCGGTGCTCTTTTTTTAATATGCCTTCCTCGGGCATGCAGTAGCGGCACCTCAAATTACAAAGGTCGGTGACGGAAATCCTCGCGTAGTTTATTTCGCGTCCCAAGCCGTCCTTCATCCGTCAACCTCTACGATGTCGCCGATGCCATCCATGGTGTAGCCGCCCAGCTCGGCGAGCTTGGTCTTGAAATATTCCGACTTCAAAACCTCGATGAACGCCCCAACTCGCTCGTCGGCAAGATATTCAAAGGGCAAGAGGAAATCGTATTGCTCGTTCGCCACCTCGCTAAAGTCAAGCTCGAGCGCTTTCGCCGCCGAAAGCACGGCAAGGCCGGTGTCGGCGACGCCGTTTTTTACAGCCGCCGCGACGGCGAGATGGGTGCCGAATTCCTTTTCATATCCCAAAATGTCGGAGGGCCGAATGCCGCTCTTTTTAAGCATATAGTCGAAAAGAATGCGCGTTCCCGCCCCTCTCTGGCGGTTGGCGTAAGTAAGATTTCGCGCTTCAATATCGTTAAGTGAGTAAATATTCTTAGGATTTCCCGCCAAAGTTAAAAAACCTTGGACGCGCCCCACGCCTTTAATCAGCGCCATTTTTCTGCCTTTGAAATATTTCTTGACGTAGGGAACGTTATATTCGCCGCTTTCCTCGTCGAGAAGGTGTATCGGCGCTATGTGGCATTCGCCGCGCTCCATGGCGAATATGCCCCCCATGCTGCCGACGTGTGCGGAGGAGATGGGGATTTTGTCGGCGATGACATCAATAATCATATCGTGGCTTCCGATAATGACGAGCGATTTTTTTATCTCCGAAAGAGGCTTCATGAGCTTTACCGGAACGCTCTCGCCCGCTTCTATGCCTTCCGTCAGCCTGTCCACCCTAAGCAGGCCGTCGGCGCGAACAAGACTCATAATCGCCGCCGCGCCGCGTTCTCTCGGCGTAGCCACCAGCCTGCCTCCCACCTCGCCCAACGCCATGCGAATTAATTCGGCGTTTTTGAAGCTGCTGGTTATCCGCCGTGTCAGCACCGCTTGAACGAATTCGCCTTCCTCGGTTCTCCGTCCTGCCAAGGCCAAAATCAGCGGCCGCGCGAACATTTCAAACACTAAATACGCCGATACGGGATAGCCGGGAATTCCCAGCACGGGCTTGCCTGCTATTATGCCGAGTATTGTCGGCTTGCCCGGCTTAATAGCCACGCCGTGGACTACCACCTTTCCGAGCTCGCCGATGACCTTGACGGTGTGGTCCTTTGTGCCCGCCGAGCTTCCCGCGTTGACGATGACGATGTCGTTTTCCGAGACGGCTCTTTCTATCCTCTTCTTAAGCTCAAACGGCTCGTCGGGCGAAGTCGTATACCTCGTCGTCTCGCCGCCGTATTGCGTAACGAGCGCGGCGAACACCTTGCTGTTGGATTCCATCAACCGTCCCGAGCAAAGCTCGTCGGGGTTTTCGGTCATCTCGGCGCCGGTGGGGATTATGCCGACGCGCGGCTTACGGTAAACTTTGACGCGCGTGTTGCCCGATGCTATAATCGCGCCGATGTCGGCGGCGCCTATGACGTGGTTGGATGGTATGACCATCTCGCCCGCCACAATACTTTCGCCGATTACACGGACGTGTTGCCAAGGATAAGCAGGTGCTATTATTTCAACCTCGCTGTCGGAAACCTTGATGACGTCCTCAATCATTATGACGGCGTTGCAGCTCTCCGTAAGCGCGCCGCCCGTGTTGATATACTCGAAATCCCTGCCTTCGACAAGCCTTAGCGGCCTGCTCTCGCAGGCGTCGGCTGTCTTTTCGGCGGCGACGGCGATGCCGTCCATGGCGGCGGCGTTGTAGGTGGGGTCGCACATCTTGGCGTAGACCGCCTCGGCGGAAACTCTAAATAGCGCCGAAACCGGCGATATCTCCTCCACGCCCGGCGAAAGCGCGCCCAGCTCCTTCAAATAGCCCGAAAGCGCCTCTTTGTCGTCGTTATTTTCGATGTATGTTTTTCTGTCATCCATAACAAATATAATTATACCACATTAGCAAGTTGCGTTTTACGACTGACTCAATCGGTGAAGCCGAAAACGGCGGCGGTGTTTCCTTGGTAAACGCCCTCGGCGTTTTCGGGAATTATTATAAACCCGTCGGCCTCGGCGAGCGGGCTCAGCGTGCCCGATTTACCGAACAGCGGCCGCGCCGTGATTTTGCCGTCCGCCGCGGTGCATTTCACCGCTTGACAGGTCAGCCGCCCCGGCGAGGAGGGGAAATTGCATTCCGCCTCGGCAAAGCAGAGGGGCTTGTCGGTTTGGCCGCGGATGCTCTTAATCGAGGCGGAAACCAGCATTTTATAGACGATTGCCGCCGCCATGGGATGGCCGGGCAGTCCGAAAACCACTTTATTTAAAACTGTGCCGCAGACGGTGGGTTTGCCCGGTTTCATTGCAATGCCCTTGACGAAAACCTCGCCGCCGAGTGCCTTTATCGCGGCGCAGGTGTAGTCGCGCTCGCCTATGCTGCTGCCTCCCGAGACCAGCACGATGTCGGCGCGGCGCGCGCCCTCGGCCATCGCGGCCATCAGCTCGTTCAAGTCGTCCTTAACGCGCACCATGCCCGCGACTTTGTGCCCCGAGCAGACTGCCAGCGCCGACAGAACGTAGGTATTTATATCGCGGATTTTGCCCTTCTCAACCGGCTCTCCCAAACCCGAAAGTTCGTCGCCCGTCGAAATTATGAAAAAGCTTGTTTCCTTGAAAACCGCTATTTCCCCGACGCCCGCGCCCGACGCCAGTCCCAAGGTCATGGGCGTGATAACGGAGCCTTTTGGGGCTATGACGGCGTTTTTTTGAATATCCTCGCCCGTGTAAAGCGCGTTTTCGCGCAAACGCAGACGCTTGAACACCGCTATTTCGCCGCCGTAGTTTTGCGTGTCCTCAATAGCCGCCACACTGTCGGCGCCGTCGGGAAGAAGCCCGCCCGTCGGCACGTAGGCCGCTTCACCCTCAGCTAAAACAAGCTGAGGCGCCCTGCCCATCTCAACTTTCCCTACAAGCTTCAAAACGGCGGGGACGCTGTCGGTCGCGGCGTAGGTATCCTGCGCACGCAATGCGTAGCCGTCGACAGTGGATTTGTGATAGGCGGGCAGACTTTCGGGCGAAAGCAAATCGTCGGCCGTAACCCTGCCCAAGCTTTTTTCAGCCGCGACCATGCCGGTGCTACCGATGTAGCCGAGCCTACTTATTACTTTTTCCTTTGCTTCGCCGAGCGAAATTACGTTGAAAAACTCCATTCTTTTTAGAAATCTTTAGTTCGTCAGACCTACTAAAGTTTACATCCTTTTTGTCTTCAAAGCTATGTTTGCAAAACCTATCCGCTACATTTTTTTCTTAAAGTTTTCTTGCTAAATCTCTTTAGCTCAAAGTATTTTCTTGAAGCTAATCTAACTCGCCAATTTTGCTAATCTTTGCGGGCGCATTCGGAAGAGGCGCCCAAAAGAATTTCAAGGCCGTGATGGATGGCCGGCAGAATAAACTCCAGGCTCTCTTTAACCGCCTTGGGCGAGCCGGGAAGGTTGACGACGAGGCTTTTTCCTACAATCCCCGCAATGCCCCGCGAAAGCATTGCCCTGTCGGTGTATTTCATGCTGTTCGCCCTGATTGCCTCGGCAATTCCGGGTGCCGGACGCTCGATGACGCTCGCCGTCGCCTCGGGCGTTACGTCGCGCGGCGAAAAGCCGGTGCCTCCCGAAGTCAAAATCAAATTTGCTCCCGCCGCCGCGGCCTTATGCAGCGCGTCGGTGATCTTCTCTGCTTCGTCGGGCACTATGACCGCAGGCAAAACCTTATATCCCGCCTTTTCTAAAATAGCGCGGATAGCCGGCCCGCTCAAATCCTCGCGCTCGCCCGCATATCCTTTATCGCTGACGGTAATCACTGCCGCCGTAAACATAAAAACCTCGCCTTAAGTGTTTGGATATAGTATAAACTGTAACTCTCCCATAATCCAGCAAAATCTTCCAAAAACGGCCTTAAATTTTTATTTCCCCCGCTAACCTCCGCCCGCCCTCAACTTATCGGCACTCTCCTCATTCTAAAATACAGAAAAATCGAACACCCCGTTCGGCTCTTGCATAAAAAAAGAAATTTTCTAGAATAACTATAAAACTACAATATCTTGTTGTTTATAATTGACATAACACTTTACGGATTATTACGATAATCGGCAGCAAAGAGGTGAAAATATGGGAAAATATCAACTGTTACTTCGCATGGCAAAGTCTGGCAAGTTAAAGGCGCAGGCGGATCTACGACATCGCAAAACTATTCTTTTAGTGGATTTTTGCAGTTGGAGTCTACTATCATTTTTCAATTTGCCAAATTATACTATCTAACAAATGACTTTTAGTATTTTGGTGTTTTAAAATTGTCTATTATATTCTTATTGCGGTCTTTCATTAAGCGCAAACATAATTGCATTCTTAATTAATATAAATAAGTCGAAAAATTTCAATTAGCAATATGCGGAAGTAAAATTTTATGATATATTTAAATATAGATATTTAAAAATAACAAAGAGGAGGTAAAAAATGATTCAACAACATTTAACATATAAAGAAATGACTGATTTTGGTTGCTTTTATACTCCTCAAAGATTTGTTAATATCGTTCATGATATGATTTATAGAAATATTAAGAACACCGAAGAATATGTTTTAATAGACACAGCGTGTGGTTACGGAACATTTTTAAACAAATGTAACAATAAATTTAGAAGTCTTAAATGTAATGATATTGACTTAGAAGCAGTCCAAATTGCAAAATCAAAAAATAATATTAATATTAAATATTATAATAAAAATGCTCTATATAAAGTTAGTAGAGCAATGTTTGATATTGATGAAAACGAAAAATTAATTATCATTGGCAATCCGCCTTATAATGACACAACATCATTTGTCAAAAACACTTTAAAAAAACCGGAACCATGTGAAATTGACGAAGATATCAAAACAAGAGATTTAGGTATCTCTTTTTTACTTTCATACAATAAACTATGCGCTGATTATATTGCTATTTTACATCCGTTATCTTATTTGATTAAATACGCAAATTACAAATTACTAAATGCCTTCTATTCAAATTACTCAATTGTTGATAGCGTAATTGTTAATAGTCAAGACTTTACGATGACAAGCAAATCCATGGGATTTCCGATTGTTATAATCCTATATAAACGAGCAAGCGGCATAATATATCAAGACATAAAAAATAGAATCTGGAAGACAGTTGATGATAAAAAATTTATCTTAAAAAGAGATGTGATTTCGAATTATATTTCGAAATACCCTCAAAAAAATGCAAAACTTAATGATAAGAGTATTCTCTTTTACACAATGCGCGACATTAACGCTTTAAAGAGAAATAAAACTTTTATAGAAGAATATTCTAGCAATGCTATAATCGTCGATGTTGAAAAATTCCATTTTTATTGTTATGTTGATATATTTAAAGAATATGCGGATCAAATACCTTATTTTTGGGGTAATTATGAAGTGTTTATTGATTTTGATGAATTCAATATGATAAAAGAAGAATTTGTCCACGCTTGTTTAATGAAATATCCCTTTTTACAAAACAAAATTAATATTAATTTCAGAGCGGCAGATCGGTCAAAAATAGATCTATATTTTAAAAAATTATTGCGAGATATCTATGTTTATTAAAGAGATTAAAGATAAGACAATAAGTGTAAGTATTCCTCTTGTTAATGGTTCAGGAAAAACAAGAATTAAGACGCGTCCGATCCTTAATGATTATGGTTTACCATTTTCCACACGAAGTGAAAACTTTAACGCAAATTGTTACGTTGAATGGCAAATTGGATATGACGTAATGATCAATGATTTTGAAAAGTCTAAGCTTTCAACAATGAAAGACTTAATTTTTGTTGGAGCAAACGGCAAAACAAAAGCTTTGTATGAATTAAGTGAATACATAAAATTATTCTATGACTGGGATATTATTACTAGTATTCAACTTGACGACATTTTTAAGTTTTTATCTAATCTAAAAAATACAGATTATCTGGACCAGAATCCAAATTTAAAAATATTACGTCAAGATACTGAACTAAAAATAATTAATGGAACAGAATTCCTTTTTACTAAAGTTGAATATCCTATACTAATTTATCAATTCAAACAGTCTGAAATAGTAGTAGAAATAATAATTAAAGAAAGACAATATGCACGCGGAACGCAGCCGATGTTGTATTTATGCTTCCCGATTGCCGAACTGGATAATGGAATTGAGTTAATAGGTAGAAATGCAAATAAAAACGAATTTGCATCTTTTACAATTTCAGAAAATAATATTTCTATATTCCTTGAATTGATTAAAATTTTCGGAACACTATCGGCAAGCCATAATCATGATATTAGAGAAATTATTAAGGTTATTTTATAATAATGTGAAACACTACATTAAAAAGCTTGACAAATACATTTGATTTTTATCAAATTAATTTATTCGGTTAATAAAAAAAGAGTGCGTTCGCACTCTTTTTGGCTCCCCCTGTTGGACTCGAACCAACGACACTGCGGTTAACAGCCGCAT
>DAOTKC010000001.1:0-138342 GCA_035449045.1 Eubacteriales bacterium | reverse complement strand
AGTCGCCGCGCTCCCTTTCGAGTTGTCAAAGCGAGCCCGAAAGAAACGGAGTCGGCGACTACCGCGCCCGCCACGAGCGGCTTGCCGCGCTTATAAGAAAAAAAGAAGAAAGTAGCGAGAACAACGAAAGCAACAAAACCGGCGAAAGCAACGAAACCGGTGAAAGCAACGAAAACAAAGAGAAAATCGAAAACAATAAAGATAACGAAACCAACGAAAGTAAATGAGCCTAAAAAATTAAAAAGCCGCGGAGCCCGCGGCTTTTTTTCATAAATAACATCTGTCGATGTCGATAATGAAATAGAACTGCGTTTTGCCGTCGTCGATTGCGGCGCGCGCCGCCGCTTCAACCTTCGCCTTGCCGAATTTGCTTTCATACGGCACCACGACGTCGAACAGCACGTTGGTGTGCGTCGCACCCACGACGACGCGGAAGTCGTGGACAGCCGCCGCCGGAATCAGCGTCGTCATTGCCGCCACTATTTTTTCGTTGAGCTCGCGGACGTAGGGCGACTGCTTTTCGACCGGGTCGATGTGAATGCAGAGAAGGACGCCGAGCTCCGACATAAAATCGCGCTCGATATTATCGATAAGGTCGTGGCTCTTTAAAATATCCTCTTCGGCGGCCACCTCGGCGTGGACGGTGATATAGCTGTTCGCCTCGCCGTAGTCGTGGATAATCAAGTCGTGAAAGCCCAAAATTCCGTCGTAGGAAAGGAGCTTTTTCTTCACCTTGTCGACAAAAACGCGGTCGGGGCGCATGCCTAGCAGCGGGTCGACCGAGCGCTTTATGAGCCTAAGCGAGGAAATCACGATAAAGAGAGAAACGGCAAGACCGGCGTAACCGTCGATATTGACGCCCGACGCCGCCGAAACGGCGGTGGCAATCAGCACGGCCGAGGTCGTTAAGATGTCGTTGAAGCTGTCGGTGCCGCTCGCAAGCAGCGTCTCGCTGGATATGCTTTTTCCGAAGTTCCTATATATAACAAGCTGGAAAATTTTCAACGCCAGCGAAACGCCCAGTGCGGCGTAGGTCAAGGGCGAAATAAAAAGGGGAACGGGCGCTATGATTTTTTCGACGGAGGATTTACCCAAAAGCACGCCGATAGTAAGAACGATGAAGGCGACCATAAGACCGGCGACGTATTCGAACCGCGCGTGGCCGTAGGGGTGCTCCTTATCGGCGGGGCGCGCCGCGATTTTGAACCCGACTAGCGTAATAGTCGATGAGCCGGCGTCCGACAGGCTGTTGACGGCGTCGGCGATAATGGTAATGCTGGAGGCGATAAGGCCGGCGGTAAGTTTTAAAGCGGTTAAAATCGCGTTGATAACCAGCCCGAACACGCCTGCCGTAATGCCGTATCTGAATCTGATCTCGGCGCGGCCGGTATCCTCGTAATCCTTAATAAACCATTTTTTAATCAGTTTTATCATATTCATACCATTCTAAGGCCAAATAATGCCCTTGTCAAACCGCGCCCGAACAAAAACAACCTCATTTAATTCAAAAAGGATACTATTTATTCAAATCATCGCTAAGAAACATGAAGCTTAGCGATAGGCAATACTGGCAATATATTTAAGAAGCGGTCGCCTTGACCGCTTTTTCAATCATTAATTTTGGCGCGGGCTCTCGATTTGCTTGCCGCTTGCTCGAACTTCGACTTAGGAATATGGCAATAGCCGTAGGGGTTTTTATCGAGGTATTTTTGGTGGTATTCCTCGGCGCGAAAGAAGTTTTTCAGCGGCATGGCCTCAACCGCTATCGGCTTTGTGAATTTTTGCCGAAGCTTGTTTAAAGCCTCCTCGATTATTGGCGCGTCGTTTTCGTCGGCATAGTAAATGCCCGTTCGGTATTGCGTGCCGACGTCGTTGCCCTGTCTGTTGACCGATATAGGGTCGATGGATTCAAAAAAGAGCTCGAGCAGAAAGTTAAGCGAAATCCGAGATGGGTCATAGACGACTCGCACCGTTTCGGCGTGGCCGGTGTCGTTATAGCATACTTCTTGGTAGGTTGGGTTTTCGGTTTTGCCGTTGGCGTAGCCGACCTCGGTGGACACTGTGCCGAAAATTTGGGAGAGGTATTTTTCCGTTCCCCAAAAGCAGCCGCCCGCAAGATATATTTCACGCATGATTTTTACTCCGTTTCTTTTTGATAATTATACCACATTGGGTCAAAAAAACAGCCGTCAAAAATTTGGCGCACGGTTCGGACTTTTTTATATTGCATCTGCGCGCCGAAAATAGTTTGGTTTTCCACTTTTTTCTTTTTATATTCGCGCTTTTATTCCGCTTGAATTTTTAAAAGGGTTGGTAAATTATTTATTGCGCTTACTTTTTCGGCGCGCAAAAATCAAAAATGCCCTTAAAAAAGGTGCAAACTCACGCGAAATAGTATATAATATTTCTGCTTCGGGATGTAGCGCAGTTGGTAGCGCGTATGGTTCGGGACCATAAGGTCGCGAGTTCGAATCTCGCCATTCCGACCACATAATCTCAGCCGCAAGACGGCTGAGATTTTTTTTTGCGAGAATAATCCCAAAATCGCTTTCAAAATTAAAAATTGCTAGTTATTTACTGAGAATTGCGTTGCGCCCCGCTTTATTTTTTTTCGGGCTTGGATGGGTCCGCCACCGTAAAGCTGGGCGCCACTCTGCCGTCGTCGGCGTCGGAAGTGACCAAAGGGCGGTAGAGGCGGGAATAGAGGCCGGTAAGTTTTCCCGCATACATATAGAGGCCGGTCATGTTGTTGTAGCTTTCGACTATCGCCTCGCCCTTTTCAAAAAAAATATTTTTGGTTTTGTGGGGCGGGCAATACTCCTGCGCGACAAAGCCCTTGGCGGACAACACCTCGGTCTGCCAAGTCTTAATGTCGGTTGAGGCGCCGGCCAGCACACCCTTGGAGCCGTAGCGGTCGGCGGGCTTTATCAGCCATTTATCCTTGTTTTTCAAAATGTCGGTTTCCTCAAGCGTTCTTTCGTTGAGGCGGTAGGTCAGCGGAACGTGCGCCTCGACAAAGGCGTTCTCTTCCTCGCTTAAAAAACTTTTAGTGGCTTCATCGCGAAGGACGATAAATAGCTCTTTATTGTGGGCAACTTGCGTCTTGAAAGCACCGATTAAGCAGACGGCGCCGTCCTTGACGGCCTCAATAAAAGGCTTGATTTCGGCGCATTTCTCCATACATTCCGAGGTGACGGCGCGACGGTAAACGGCGTCGATTTTAAAGCCGTCGGGCGTTTTCAGTTCACCGTTTTTATATTGAAGCTTCCTGATTTCGGCAATGGTAGCGTCAACGCCGTGGTCAATAAAGGCGCGCTTAAATATTTGAAACTCGCGCTTTATGCCGCTCTCCGTGAAGTCGACGATGGCGACATGGGGGAGCTTTTCACTTCCCGAGTAGTCACGGTAGACGGAAAGAAACATCTCGACAAAGCTCGAAAAAAGCTCGAATGGTTGAAGATTATATCTTTTTTTGAATTCGTGGTAGGCGGGCGTGTGGCGGATTGCGTTGACGAGCTCGCGGTTTTCGTTCATGGCGCTGGCGCCGTCGGTGTTGATTTCGCAGAATTTAAAGGAAAAATCGTCCTCGTTGAAAAAAATATCGGCGCGCATTACCGGTATGGTGACGCCGTAGCCGGCATCCTTTAAAATCAGCGACTCGAGCTCGGTTGAAAAGGGAAAAAGCGCGCGGTATTCCGCCGTGGCCATATAGCGGGCGGTGACCTTTTCCAAAATGCCGTAGAGCGTCGACGAGGCCTTTTTGAGCGCATCCATGGCGAGCTTGGTGAACATCTTGGGAATGTAGCAGGCGTCTAAGTGGAGCCCCTCGTTGGAGATGGCGGTGCAGTTTTTCAGATACCGCTTCATATCCTCCCAGCCTGCGGCTTCGGCGGAAAAATTGCTTAAAACGAAGTCTAAATATTCTTCGTTCAGCCCGTCCATAGTCAAATTATCACTCGTTTTTCTAATCATAATTAAACTAAATCCTTGGGAGCGAGGCCGTGCATGTTGATGTCCTCGAGCGGTTTTAAATAGCCGGGCTCGGCGTAGTTTCCACTCTTTGCGGCGTCGTATAAACGAGCGATTAAATCCATCACCTTGACGCCGTAAACTTTGGCCGAAAACCCGTTTTCATAGATGTCGGAATACGCTGCCCTTGATATATCGGAATCGGCGTGATTTAGCAGATTCAATAGGTTTATCACCGCGTTTTGATTATAAAAAACCCCTTTTACGAGAGCAAGGTAGGCAAGCATCAACTCTTTAGGAAGGCTGTCCGCCATCCTTATTTCGATATAATTTTTAAATCGGACATGAGGGAAAAACATCGACAGCGCGTGCTCGATTTCAAAGGGCTCCATGACTTTGCTTCGATAGATTTCGCCGATTTTTTTGTTGCCGGTCGGGATTACGTTGCCGAAGTTGTCGACCACCAAAATCGCGGGCGAGTTTAAGATATATCGGGAGTAGTCGGAAAATGAGTAGTCGGCGGCAAACCCGTTTGGAACGATGCCTTGTCGGTCGGCGTCGACGTCCTCCCAAATTTTTGAGCGGAGCATGCGGCCGTGATACGGCGCGCCCTCGAAGACGGGGGCGTTGTCGGTCATGAGCGAAAGAACGGGCGCTAATATATTGGCGAGCCTGAATTTTCGCGAGGCGTCCTCCTCCGAAAAATAGTCGACGGAGACCTGCGTCGCCGCCGTGCCGCGCATCATGTTTATCCCTCTTTTTCCCGTCGTCTTAAAGTGGGCGTCCATTAGGCGGTAGCGCTCTTTGGGAATCAGCGGCAGTTCGCAGGCGCGGCTTTTGGGCTGATAGCCCACGGCGGCGGGCACTAAATTAAATTCCTCTAAAATCGGCTTTAGCTCGGCGTCGAGCTTTTGGTATTCTCTTTCGATTTCGGCTACCGAGGCCGCCGCGCCGAGACTGCACTCGAACTGAGCGGCAGGCTCCAGCGAAAGCACGCAGCCCGGCCGTCCGAGAGCGATAAGCCGCCCCTTGGAATATCTGTTTTGATCGAAGTCGGGCAGAAGACGGGTGAGAACGGCTCCTACGCCGCGTTCGCCGTGATAATGAGCGGAAAGAGAGGTGTTTTTATCGATTAAAAAACGCTCGAGCTCGACGCCGATTAGTCCGCCGCCCTCTTTTTTTATTCCCGCTCTCAAATGCCCGGCGATTGCCTCGACGTTTCTTAGGTAAAAATCCATGTGATAAATTATATCCCATAAGTTTGGGGCGGTCAAAGCTTTTCTGTCTTCCCGCCATTTTGCCTTAAGGAAAGGAAAATATTCGGACGAAAACCCCGAGGGAAGCGCGGTTGTCAAAAAAGGAAAGAATTAAGAGTAAGTGCGGGCCATATGTAAGGACGAAAGCCGGTGCGGGGTATAAAGCGTCAAAGACAAAAAAGATTGATATTTTTGGACAAACGGTGTAGAATGTGTTCAATATGAACGAGATAACGCTCAAGACATTCGCAAAAATCAACCTGACGCTGAGCGTCTTTGAAAAGTGCGGCAACCTTCATAAAATCGACGGCGTGATGAGCTCGGTCGACCTCTACGACACCGTCCGCGTCATTCTTCGCGGCGACGACAAGGTGACGGTTTCTTGCAGTGTCGAGCTTTCGGGCGAAAACACGGCAAAGCGCGCGGCGGAGGCGGTTAAAAGCAGATTCGGAACCGGCGGTGTCGATATTATCATTAAGAAGTCGATACCGGTAGGCGCGGGGTTGGGCGGCTCCTCGGCCGATGCCGCCGCAGTGTTTCGCGCCATGGAATCGCTTTTCAGAGTGAAGACTGAGCCCGCCATGCAGGCCGCCATAGGCAGCGACGTGCCTTTCATGTATCGCGGCGGAGTTGCGCGCGTCGGCGGAACGGGCGAGGTTATCTCGCCGCTTCCCTATAAAAAATTCGAGTGCCTTTTGGCAGTGCCGCCCGTCATGGCGCTGGCCGGCGGCGTATATTCCAAATACGACGAGCTGGGCGGCGAAAACGCCGACACCGACGCATTTATTGAGAACTGGCGCTCGGAAGGCGCCGCCGCGGCGGTAAAGCTCGGCAAAAACGCGCTCGAGCGCGCCGCGCTCGCCGACGATAGACTCAGGGCTTATTTCGACAAAATAAATCAAAAGATAAAGGATTTGGGAGTGGATGCCGACGTCCGCCTGACGGGCAGCGGCAGCGGAATTTTGATTTTTAGTCAAAATCCGCATTTTTTGAAAGAGGCTATGGCCGAAAATGTCGAAAATATCTATTTTCGTGTCTTAAAAAGCGTCGACTTTGGCGTCAAAGTTTTGAATATGGCCTGATTTTTGACAAAATCGGTTCGCGCGCGCGTTTTTTATCAAACTAATTTGCAAATTTTCCATTTATAGGCGTTTTGCTATTGTGCAATTTCGGGATATTTGCTATAATAAATTTTGGCCTCCGCCTTTTGGGTGCGGCCTGCGATTTTTATGGAGGATCCCCGATTTTTGAATAATCAGGACAGCTATCCCCTCTATCTCTTTCACGAGGGCACAAATTACGAAGCATACAAACTGATGTCGCCGGCCAGAATGGTTCAGGGCGGAGTAGAGGGCTGGCGTTTCCGCACTTTCGCGCCTCGCGCCGAAGCCGTTTCGGTGGTGGGGGATTTCAACGGCTGGACGCCGGGCGCAAATCCCATGGAACGCGACGACAACGGCGTTTGGACGGCATTCGTGCCCGGTCTCAAACAATACGACAAATATAAATTCGCGATAAAATCGCCGGGCAAGGTCGTTTTCAAATCCGACCCCTACGCTTTCCACTTCGAGACGGCGCCGGGCAACGCATCCAAGCTCTACGACCTCAAGGGCTACCGCTGGGGCGACAAAAAGTGGATGGAGGCGCGGCAGAATTATAATCCCTACGAAAGCGCGATGAACATCTACGAGGTGCAAATCGGCTCGTGGAAGCGCTATCCCGACAACAATTTCTTCAGCTACGAAAAGTTCGGCGACGAGATAATCCCCTACCTCAAAAAAATGAATTACACCCACATCGAGCTTCTGCCCGTCACCGAGTTCCCCTTTGAAGGCTCGTGGGGTTATCAGGCGACCGGCCTCTTTGCGCCGACGTCGCGCTTCGGCACGCCCAAGGATTTTATGGCCTTTGTCGACCGCTGCCACAGAAACGGCATAGGCGTCATTTTGGACTGGGTTATTTCGCATTTCCCGCGCGACGAGCACGGTCTTTTCGAATATGACGGCGCGCCGCTCTACGAATACGAGGACCCGAGAAAAGGCGAGCACAAGGAGTGGGGCACGCTGGTCTACGACTATAAAAGAAACGAGGTAAGAAGTTTTCTTATTTCGGCGACGATGTTCTGGTTCGACTGCTACCACATCGATGGCATCCGTTGCGACGCCATAGCGTCCATGCTCTACCTCGACTACAACCGCCAGGACGGCGAGTGGGTCAAAAACGAATACGGCGGCAACTATAATTTGGAAGCGAGAAACTTCCTTAGGCAGATGAACACGGCGGTGCTCTCCAAGCACCGCGGCGCAATAACGATTGCCGAGGAATCGACGGCCTATCCCATGGTGACGAGTCCGGCATACGACGGCGGACTGGGCTTCAATTTTAAGTGGAATATGGGCTGGATGAACGACAGCCTCAAATATTTAAAGAGCGACCCTTTCTTCAGAAAGGGCTGCCACAGCTGCCTAACTTTCGGCATTACATATGCTTTTTCCGAAAACTACGTGCTACCGCTCTCCCACGACGAGGTGGTGCACGGCAAGGCGTCGATGATAGGCAAATGCCCGGGAAGCTACGACGACAAGTTTGAGGAGCTAAAGGCGTTTTACGGCTACATGATGGCGCATCCCGGCAAAAAGCTCAATTTTATGGGCAACGAGTTCGCCCAGTTCATCGAGTGGAACTATATGCAGGAGCTCGACTGGTTTTTGCTCGATTTCCCGCGTCACCGCACCATGCAGAAATTCGTCAAGGATTTGAACGAATTCTATTTAAACAATAAGGCGCTTTACGAACTCGACACCAAGCCCGGCGGCTTTAAATGGATTGTCGTCGACGACGACACTCAAAACATCATTTCGTTTTTGCGCTATGCCAAGGACGGAAGCTATGTCATTGTCGTCGTCAACTTTTCGGGCGTCGAGAGAAACAAATATTTAATGGGCGTGCCCGAGAACGTCCCCTATAAGGTCGAGCTTCTTTCGGGAATGCAGAAATACGGCGGCAACTGCACGAGGAGGCTTGTTTTCAACGCCTCTCCCAAGCCGATGCACGGCCAGCCCAACAGCATCAAGATGACGATTCCCGCAAATTCGGTAATGTTTTTGAAACCGTTCAAGGATAGCGATAAGGAGGAAGAGCAATGAAAATCAACCAAAAGGAATGCGTGGCGATGCTGCTCGCGGGAGGGCAGGGCACCCGTCTGGGCGTCTTGACAAACGACGTCGCCAAGCCCGCCGTCCCTTTCGGCGCCAAATACCGCATTATCGACTTTACCCTCTCCAACTGCGTTAACTCGGGCATTGACACGATAGGCGTGCTGACGCAATACCGCCCCTTCGAGCTCCATCAATACATAGGCAACGGCCAGCCGTGGGACCTCGACCGACTGAGCGGCGGCATCTACGTTCTGCCGCCCTTCATGCGCGCCAAATCGGGCGAGTGGTATAAGGGCACGGCTAACGCCATTTACCAGAACATCGACTTTATCGACCGTTACGACCCCGAATATGTATTGATTCTGTCGGGCGACCACATCTACAAGATGGACTACTCCAAGATGCTCAAGTTCCACAAGGGAAACAACGCCGACTGCACGATAGCGGTGTTGGAAGTTCCCATCGAGGAGGCGCCGCGCTTCGGAATCATGAACACCAAAGACGACGGCGCCATTTACGAATTTGAAGAAAAGCCGAAGAAGCCCAAGAGCACTAAGGCGTCGATGGGCATCTACATTTTCAACTGGCAGAAATTAAAGCAATATTTGATCGAGGACGAGTCCGAAAAATCTTCTCAGAACGACTTCGGCAAAAACATAATTCCCGCCATGCTCAAAAACGGCGAGAGGATGTTTGCCTATCCTTTCGAGGGCTATTGGAAAGACGTCGGCACCATCTCCAGCCTGTGGGAAGCGCACATGGACATTCTTTCGGCGACGGCGGGGCTTAACCTCAACGACCGCAACTGGAGGATTTACGCCAGGAACATCGCCGAACCGCCCCATTTCGTGGGATTCAACGCCACCGTCAAGAACTCGATAATAAGCGAAGGCTGCGTCGTCGACGGCACGGTGGAGAACTCGGTTATTTTCCACGGCTCGGTGGTAGGCAAGGGCGCCAAGATTTACGATTCCATCATCATGCCTTCGGCGGAGATTGCCGAAGGCGCCGAGGTGCGCCACGCCATAATCGGCTGGGACGCCGTCATAGAGAAGGGAGCCAAGGTCGGCGAGACGCTGGCCGCGCCGGTTTCGGGCGAGTGGGAGATAGCCGTCGTCGCGCCCGGATACACCGTCAAAGAGGGCGAAGTAATCGCCGCCAACCAGATGATAGGAGGGAACTGAGATGAGCAACCGCGCTATGAGCGTCATTTTCGCGAGCGACAACGACAGCCAGTTAAACGACCTTTCCATACACCGCACCACGGCGTCGATGCCCTTCGGCGGCCGCTACCGCCTCATCGACTTCACGCTTTCCAACTTAGTGGCGGCGGGCATAACCAAGGTCGGCATCGTCACCAAAAACAACTACAACTCGCTGATGGACCACATCCGAATGGGCCGCGACTGGGATTTAAACCGCAAAAACGGCGGCATAACGGTGTTTCCGCCCTTCGTTTTGAATACATTGCACGAGGTCTATAAAGGCAAAATCGACGCGCTGTATTCCCTTAGAAGCTTTTTGATTTCCTCCAAGGAGCCCTATGTGCTGCTGACGCCCGCCAACATCGTGACGAGTTTGGATTTTAACGAGCTCGAAAACTTCCATTTCGAGACTGGCGCCGACATATCGATGCTGACTTACAAGACGGACGAGCTCAACCCCAAAAAAAACATAATAGAAACCGACTCGGCGGGCAGGGTCATTGATTCGCGCTTCGCGGTGACGAGTGAGAGCGGCGGGCCCGAGGAATTAATCAATCTCGGCATTTACTTCATTAAAAAAGACCTTTTGATTACCCTTGTCGACAACGCTTACGCCCGCGGTTTTATTGACTTCGAGAAGGATATAATCCAAAAAAGCTTGGGAGAGTTTAAGATTATGTCCTACGAAATTAAGGACTATGTCGCCGTAATCGACAGAATCCCCGCCTACTTCAAGCACAGCATGGAGCTGCTCGATGCCGATATCCGCTATGACCTGTTCTATAAAAAGGGAAGCATACTGACAAAGATCAAGGACAGCGTGCCGACGAGATATTTAAATAACGCCGGCCTTAAAAACTCGCTGGTCGCCGACGGCTGCGTCATAGACGGCACCGTCGAAAACAGCATACTCTTCCGCGGCGTCACCGTGGAAGCGGGCGCCGTCGTCAAGAATTCCATCGTCATGGAAAAGGGCTTGATTATGCGCGGCGCCTACATCGACTACACCATAACCGACAAAAACGTGGTAATCCGCGAGGGACGCAAGCTCGCCGGCTACGAAACTTATCCCATGGTCATCGCCAAGGATAAGACGGTTTAGGAAAAAATAAACGAATTACTTCACTTGAAGCTTAAGCTTCGGGAGGTTAAAAATGAAAATATTGTTTGCGGCGTCCGAGGCCATGCCCTTCATAAGGACGGGCGGGCTGGGCGACGTTCTGGGCTCGCTCCCCAAGGCCTTAAAAAAGCTGGGGCACGACGCCAGGGTTATTCTGCCGCTCTATAAGGATATCCCCGCCGTCTACCGCCAGCTTCTGAGCTTCAAAGGCTCGACTTTCGTCGATTTAGCTTGGCGTCGGCAGTATTGCGGCGTCTTCGAGGCGGCCTACGACGGCATAACCTACTACTTTATCGACAATGAATATTACTTCAAGCGCGACACCCTCTACGGCCACTTCGACGACGGCGAGCGCTACGCCTTTTTCTCCAAGGCGGTGTGCGAGGTCTTGAGGCTCGTCGAGTTTATTCCCGATGTTTTGCATTGCAACGACTGGCAGACGGCGCTTGTGCCCGTCTTTTTGGACGTGTTCTACCGCTTTTCAGAGGACTTTCAGGCGATTAAGACGGTCTACACCATTCACAACATCGAGTTTCAGGGAAGATACAGCGAGTTTCTTATCGGCGATATACTGGGGCTTTCGGGCGAGGCGGCCGATTTGGTGCGTTTCGATGGCGGCGCCAACTATATGAAGGGCGGCATAGAATCTGCGGCGGCGGTGACTACGGTTTCGCGCACCTACGCCCGGGAAATTCAGTTCCCCTTTTATTCCTACGGCTTGGGGAGCATTCTCGCGGCAAGGAAATATAAAATTTTCGGCGTTGTCAACGGCATCGACACCGAGCTTTACAACCCTCAAACCGACAAGGCGCTCTTCCAAAACTACGGCCCGCGCTCGCTCGCTAAAAAAGCCGAAAACAAAAAGGGGCTGGCCGAGCTCGTCAATTTGCCTTACTCTAAGGAGCGGCCGATTGTGTCGCTCGTATCAAAGCTAACCGAGCAGAAGGGGCTGGAGCTGATTGCCGCCGTCATCGACGAGCTGCTTGCGCTCGACATTGAGATGGTGGCGCTCGGCAAGGGCGACTGGAAATACGAAACTCTGTTCCGAGACGTCGAAAAGCGCTATCCCGGACGGTTTAAGG
Source organism: Eubacteriales bacterium (assembly GCA_035449045.1). GTDB lineage: Bacteria > Bacillota > Clostridia > Christensenellales > CAG-917 > DAOTKC01. The sequence goes on along the minus strand of DAOTKC010000001.1, from coordinate 126,552 downwards.
CGATTATAAACTTCAACGGCGATTTGGCTTCCCAAATTTACGCCGGTTCCGACATCTTTTTGATGCCGTCCAAGTTCGAGCCCTGCGGACTTTCGCAGATGATAGCGATGCGCTACGGCACCATACCCGTGGTGCGCGAGACGGGCGGGCTGAAAGACACCGTGGAGCCCTTCGACGAGGCAAGCGGCACGGGCACGGGATTCACCTTTAAAAATTACGAAGGTAAAGATATGCTTGACGCCGTGGCGAGAGCGGCAAAGGCCTATTCCGACCGCGCCGTTTGGGAGACAATTCAGAAGAACGCCATGAAAAAAGACTTTTCATGGAACAAATCGGCGGAAGAATACGTAAAAATATACCAAAATTTGTGAATAACATATAATATACGATTTAGGAGAAAAAGACTGTATGGAGAGTTTAAACGCGCGCGAGCTGCAGGAGTTGTTTACCGATAAGATTGCCAAAAACTTCGGCGTAAAGCCCGAAGAGGCCAGCAAAGCGCAAGTATACCAAGCTGTGTGCATGGTAATCAGAGATATACTGACCGAAAAAAGATTGGAATTCAAAAGACAAGTCCGCGCCGAGAACGACAAGCAAGTCTACTATATGTCAATGGAGTTTCTGCTCGGCCGCTCCCTTAAAAACCACCTTTTCAATATGGGAATAACCGATTCCGCCGAAGAAGCGGTGCGCGCGCTCGGCTTTGACCTTGGCGAGCTCTATCCGCTCGAGCCCGACCCCGGCTTAGGCAACGGCGGTCTTGGCAGGCTTGCCGCCGCCTATCTCGACTCGCTGACGAGCTTGGGTTACGCCGCTTCGGGATTTTCCATCATGTATGACTACGGCATATTCAAGCAGGTGTTGGTTGACGGCCTTCAGATGGAGCAGCCCGACGACTGGCTCAAAATGGGCTCGGTCTGGCTTTCACCCCGCATGGAGGAGGTCTACGAGGTGCATTTCGGCGGCATCGTCGACCAAACTTGGGACAACGGATATCTCAAAATCAACCACCGCGACTATACCACCGTGCTCGCCGTGCCCTACGATATGAGCATATCGGGCTTCGACAGCAAGGCGGTCAACCGCCTCAGGCTGTGGTCGGCGCGCGCGGGTGCCGATTTCGATATGGCGATGTTCTCGCGCGGCCAATACGTCAAGGCGATGGAGGCCAAGGCGATGGCGGAGTCCATTTCCAAAGTGCTCTATCCCGCCGACGACCATTTCGAGGGCAAGTCGCTCAGGCTGAAGCAGCAGTATTTCTTTGTGTCGGCGTCGATGCAGTCGATAGTTCGGCGGCATTTCATGACCAACGAGACGCTCGACAACCTCGCCGAAAAAGTCGCCATCCACATCAACGACACCCACCCCACGCTCTGCATACCCGAGCTCATGCGCATTCTTTTGGACGAATACCGCTACGACTGGGACAAGGCGTGGGAAATCACCACAAACGTGATAAGCTACACCAACCACACCGTGATGTGGGAAGCGCTCGAGCAGTGGCCGCAGGGGCTGTTCCAGTCGTTGCTGCCGCGCATTTTCCAGATTATCGCCGAGATAAACCAGCGGCTTTGCGGCGAGCTTTGGGCGCACTTCAAGGGCGACTGGGGCAAGGTGTCCAAGAACGCCATTTTGGAGCACAACCAAATTAAGATGGCCAATCTCTGCCTCGCCACCGCCCACACCGTCAACGGCGTCAGCGCGCTGCACAGCGAGATTTTGAAAAACGACATTTTCTCAGATTTCTACAATATGCACCCCGAGAAGTTCACCAACGTCACCAACGGCATAACGCACCGCCGCTGGGTGGCGCAGGCCAACCCCTTGCTCGCCGGACTGCTGCATGATCTCATCGGCGACAAGTGGCTCAAAGACCCCTGCGCTCTCGAGGAACTTTTAAAATTCCAAAACAATAAAGAGGTGCTGGACACGCTGGCGTCAATCAAGCTCGCCAACAAATACCGCCTCGCCGAATACATCCGACACAGCAACTGCGTCGACGTTTCCCCCGAGAGCATTTTCGACATTCAGGTCAAGCGCATCCACGAATACAAGCGCCAGCTTTTGAACGCCTTGAACATCCTCGACATGTATTACAAGCTCAAGGAGGATCCCGACCTCGACATCCCGCCGCGCACCTTCATCTTCGGCGGCAAGGCGGCATCCACCTACTATATGACGAAGCAGGTCATAAGACTCATCTATTTTATAGGAAGACTGGTCAACAACGACCCCGACATAAAGGGCAAGCTCAAAGTGGTGTTTTTGGAAAACTACCGCGTCAGCCTCGCCGAGATAATCATGCCCGCCGCCGAGCTATCCGAGCAGATATCCATCGCGGGCAAGGAAGCGAGCGGCACCGGCAACATGAAATTCATGATAAACGGCGCGGTCACCGTGGGCACCTTGGACGGCGCCAACATCGAAATACACGAGGCGGTGGGCGACGAGAATATGTTCTTGTTCGGCCTTCGCGCCGAGGAGGTTGCCGAGCTTTATCGTAAGGGCTACAACCCCTCGATTTACTACGCTAACGACAGGTGCCTAAAGACCGTCATCGACTCGCTGCGCACGGGTATAGGCGGAGCGTCCTTCTCCGAAATCGCCGACAGCCTTTTAATCGGCAACCACTGCCCGCCCGACAGCTATATGGTGCTGGCCGACTTCAGAAGTTACAGCGACGTCCACAAAAAAGCGGGCGCCGTCTACACCGACCGCGACCGCTTCAACAGAATGTCGATTGTCAATATCGCCAGGGCGGGCATCTTCGCCGCCGACCGCGCCGTCACCGAATACGCCGACAGGATTTGGAACATTCAAAGAATTGTATAATTAAGGCTAAAAATATATCTCGGAGTCATAAAAAGCACGCGGCAAAAAACATGGTTTTGAAAAATAAAAATTAATATTTTTCTGGTAAAAACGGCAAAAGCTCGACAAAAAACGGAAGGATAATGGCAAAGAACGTTAAAATATTAATATACATAGCGGTGTTTTTGGCGGCGTTCGGGTTTTCGTTCTTTCCCGCCGGAATCGCGGCGGCGTGGGACGGTATGCCGGGCCCCCGTCCGCTGATTGCGGCGCACCGCTCGGGCGCCTCGGTCGCGCCCGAAAACACGCTGCTAGCCTTTAAGACCTGCGTCGAGGCGACGCTTAACCGCGAATATAAAGTCGATATTTTCGAGTTCGATTTAAGGCTCACCAAGGATAACGAGCTCATTCTCCTTCACGACGACACCTTGAACAGAACGACCGACATCGAAGAAGTTTACGGTGACGCCAAGAAAAAGTATTATCCCAAGGACTACACCTACGCCGAGCTTTCGATGCTGAACGCGGCGGTGGACTACTTTGACTGCGGATGCAGCCCCTACTTCAAACTCAAAGGGGAGGATATACCCCAAGATATAAAAATTCCGAGATTTTCCGACGTGCTCAACTATCTTTTTTCGGTAAAACAAGCCGAAAAATTGGATTTTTCGTTTATAATAGAGATTAAGGACGAAGGCGAGCGCGGCAAGCTTGCCACCGACCTTATGCATGACGCCCTCCTCAAATTTGGCTTTTTGGATAACGCCATAGTCGGCACATTCCATCAGGAGATATCCGACTACTACGACACCAAGCCCGGTCTTATGCGCTCGGCGGGACAGCGCGAATGCGCAGAGTTTTTAGGCTGGTTTTTGACGGGGAAGGATTTGTCGAATGAAGACATCCCCTACGTCGCCTTCCAGCTTCCCAAGCGCTTGGGGATTGAGGTGCCCGTCTTCGGCTCCAAAAAGTTCATCGACTACGCCCACAAATACGGCCTTTTGGTGCAGTTCTGGACGGTCAACGACGAAAAGGATATTTCCGAGCTGGCATTCTACGGCGCCGACGCCATAATCACCGACCGACCCGACCTTGCATGGGACGTCGTGAACGGCACGGTTAAAGAGTATTTCGACTTTACCAACTACGGTCTGCTGCTCGCCACCGCCGTGCTTATTGCCGGCGCGGCCGTTGTAGCGTCCGAGGGCGCGAGGCGAGGCCGGGCAAACCGCGCCAAAAAGATTATGGACGCCTTAACGGCAGAGAGCGGCGACAAAACGGCAGAAAACTAAGAAAACGGATATTTTCGCTTATACCCGCTTTGAGGCTTACGAATTGAGCCCGAGCATGGCGGCGACCGGGCGATTTACATATGATAAAACAGCCCTTGTGGCTTAACTAGGCCGATAGATGTATTTTAATCCATTAGTGCACAAGACGCCCGTAGGCGCAGTTGCGGCGGGCGAAAGCTTTAAACTCAGGTTTCCCTGTCCCGCCACCCTCGACATCGAGAGGGTGACTGTTTTTTTCTGCCCCCACGGCGCGTCACACTCCCAAGGTTTTTACCGCGAGCTTGAAAAAAAGCCCGAAACCCGCGGGCTTTCGATGTTTGAGGGAAGCTTCATTATTCCCGAGGCGGGAATATGGCAATACCGCTTCGAAACACATTCCAAGGCCGGCATAACTTTCTACGGCAGAGGCGCCGACGGCACAGCGGCCACAGGCGATTGTTTGCCTATGTGGCAGTTAACCGTTACGAAAGCGGGGTATAAAACACCGGATTGGGTGAAAGGCGGCATAATTTATCATATTTTCGTAGACCGCTTCAAGCGGGGACGCGAGATACCCTTCACCAAGCGGCGCGGCTCTTTCCATAAGGATTGGTTCGAGCTTCCCGAAACCGCCGAAAGCAACCGCGACTACCGCGCCGACGACTTTTTCGGCGGCAACCTTTCGGGCATTACCGAGAAACTCGGCTACATTAAATCTCTCGGGACGACGCTCGTCTATCTTTCGCCCGTTTTTTCCTCGATGTCCAACCACCGCTACGACACCGGCGACTATTTAAAGCTCGACGAGCTTATAGGCACCGAAGAGGAGCTGGAAACGCTGGTTTCGGAGGCGGCCAAACTGGGCATTAAAATTATTTTCGACGGCGTTTTTAACCACACCGGCGCCGACAGCATCTATTTCAACAAGTGGGGCAACTATGACGGCGTGGGCGCCTATCAGTCGGAGGATTCGCCCTATAAGGACTGGTTCTTCTTTGAAAAATTCCCCAACAAATACCACTGCTGGTGGGGAGTAACGGTGGTTCCCACCGTCAACAAGTCGAGCGAAGGCTACCGCAAGCTGATTTTCGGCGAGGGCGGCGTCATTGAAAAGTGGATGAAAAAGGGCGTGGCGGGCTGGCGGCTCGACGTCGTCGACGAGCTCCCCTCCGATTTCGTCGATTTAATCCGAAAGAAAGTCAAGGAAATCAACCCCGACGGCTATATTCTGGGCGAGGTCTGGGAAGACGCCTCCACCAAGGTGAGCTACGGCACGATGCGCCCCTATCTTTTGGGCGGCCAGCTCGACGGCGTCATGAACTATCCCTTCAAGCACGCCATCTTAAACTATTTAATGACGTCGGACGCGCAGGCGTTCAAGAATGAAGTGACGCCGATAATCGAAAACTATCCTAAAGAAGCGCTCGACGCATCGATGACGCTCATCGGCTCCCACGACACCGTCCGCGCCTTAACCTACCTTTCGGGGCAGGGCGGCGGCGGCATGACCAAGGCGCAGAAAGCGGCCTACGCGCTTTCGGGCAGAGCCAAAGAGCTAGCCGTGGCGCGGCTGAAGCTTGCCGCCGTGCTGGAATATACGCTGCCGGGCGTTCCCTCCGTCTACTACGGCGACGAGGCCGGAGTGGAGGGTTTTGAGGACCCCACCAACCGCAAAACCTACCCTTGGGGCAGAGAAAACCGCGACATACTTGACTTTTATAAAAAGTTGGGATATATAAGGACGCGCCACCGAGAGCTGCTACTTGGCGACACCGTCTTCGACCGCCGCGCCGACATGCTGATTTTTTATCGAAAGTCCGGCCGCAAACGGTTGACCGTCGCCGTCAACAGCACATCCTCCGCCAAGGTTCTTCACACCCGCGGCGGCACCGACCTGTTTACAGGCTCCTTTATGGAAGGAGCGGCGGAAATCCCGCCTTTGGGGTTTCTGATACTTCTGGAATAATTAATATATGAAAAGAGATGATTTAAGGAATGTAGCAATAATAGCCCACGTAGACCACGGCAAGACGACCTTGGTCGACGAACTACTAAAACAAAGCGGAACTTTCCGCGCCAACCAGCAGGTCGCCGAGCGCGTTATGGATTCGGGCGAGCTGGAGCGCGAGCGCGGCATCACCATACTAGCCAAAAACACCGCGGTAAACTACGGCGGCATAAAAATCAACATAATAGACACTCCCGGCCACGCCGACTTCGGCGGCGAGGTGGAGCGCGTGCTCAAGATGGTTTCGGGCGTGCTTCTTCTCGTCGACGCCCTCGAGGGGCCGATGCCCCAGACGCGCTTCGTTTTGGGCAAGGCGCTGGAGCTCAAGCTCAAAATAATTCTCGTCGTCAATAAAATCGACCGTCCCGACGCCAGAATAAAGGAAGTCGTGGACGAGATTTTAGAGCTTTTAATGGACATGAACGCCACCGACGAGCAGTTAAACAGTCCCGTTGTCTACTGCTCGGCGCGGCAGGGGCGGGCGGGATTTACGCCCGAAACGGCGAATGACAGCTTAAAGCCCTTGTTCGATACCATCATAGACTATGTTGAGCCGCCCGAGGTATCGGAGGAAGGCGGGCTTCAGCTTTTGACCTCTTCAATCGACTACAACGACTACGTCGGAAGAATCGGAATAGGCAGAATCGAGCGGGGCACCGCAGTGTCGGGCGCCGACATCGTCGTCTGCGACTACAACAACCTAAAACAGCCGGCGCGCGGAAAATTGGTTAATCTATATTTGATTGAAGGATTAAAACGCGTGCCCGTGGCAAGGGCGAACGCCGGCGACATTGTGTGCTTTTCGGGAATAGAGGATATCACCATCGGCGACACCGTCTGTTCTCCCGACGCCGTCGAGCCGCTTTCCTTCGTCAAAATCACCGAGCCCACGGTAGAGATGATTTTTTCCGTCAACGACAGCCCCTTCGCGGGCAGGGAAGGCAAATACGTCACCACCCGCCAAATCCGCGACCGCCTCAACCGCGAACTGCTGAAAGACGTCGCGCTCAGGGTGGAAAACACCTCGAGCACTGATGCCTTCCGCGTGCTGGGCAGGGGCGAAATGCACCTTTCGATTTTAATCGAAACAATGCGCCGCGACGGCTACGAATTTCAGGTTTCTACGCCCAAAGTCATGCTGAAAACGATAAACGGCGTGGTATGCGAGCCCGTTGACAAGCTTGTCGTCGACGTCCCCTCCGAATACGTAGGCGCCGTCATGTCGTCGGCGGGCGCGCGCCGCGGCGAGCTTGCTTATATGCAGAATATAGCAAACCGCGTCCGCCTCGAGTTCAATATCCCCTCACGCGGGCTGTTCGGCTATAAAAACGAGCTTTTGACGGAGACGCGCGGCGAAGCCGTGATGTCGGCCGTTTTTAACGGCTACGAGCCGATGAAAGGCGAAATTCCGAGAAGGACGGAGGGCTCGCTTGTCGCCTTCGAGACGGGCGAGGCCACCACCTACGGCCTCTTCAACGCGCAGGAGCGCGGCCTGCTCTTCATCGATCCCGTCACGCCCGTCTACGAGGGTATGGTGGTGGGCGTCTCCCCCAAGGCGGGCGATATCGTCGTCAATGTCTGCAAGAAAAAGCACGTCACCAATATCCGCGCCGCCGGCAGCGACGAGGCGCTGCGCCTGAACGCGACACGTAAGTTTTCACTCGAGGAATGTTTGGAATTTTTGAACGACGACGAGCTTTTGGAGGTCACGCCGAAATCACTCCGAATCCGCAAGCGCACGCTGAGCCGTGAGCAGCGCATGAAGCAGATGTTTAAATCCTGATAACGCGAGCCGATTAAAATTTAAGAATCGGATATCTCGACTATAACTTTTCTTTAACAGTAGTTTCAGACTAAAAAACGCTAAAAAACGCGGGCTTTCCCACCTGCGTTTTGTTTATTTTTTGGTTTGCGAAATTTAGCGAAAAATCGCTTTCGTCTTTCGTAAAAAGATTGACCTTCTTTGCGCACGCATATATAATTTTAAGTATGATAGTAAAAGAAAACTTATTTCAATATAATAAGGCGTGCGACACTACCGAAACCAAGCGATTTTTCTGGAACGCGGCGGGAGAAGTCGCCACCGTGCTGTTCAGAAACGAATCGGTCAGAATTGAGAAAATAGTGTCCTACGGCGAGGGCACCGATATTTACGACCAAGCCGAAAACGAGTGGGTGAGCGTCATCGAAGGGGAATCGACGCTGATGATTAACGATGAAGTAGTCGAGCTTAAAAAGGGCGACAGCTGCTTTATTCCCGCCCACCGCCCCCATAAAGTCTTAAAAACATCCAACCCCTGCATCTGGCTCTGCTTCTTTTTCAAATAGTTTTTTGCCCGATTTGTTCTAAAGCAATAAAAAAATCCGCGGAGCTCCGCGGATTTTTCCATCTCTGCTTAACGGTTAAAGCGGTTTCGCTTCAATCGGGGCGCCTAAGCATTCAAGGCTATTGAATATAGGACTTGTTGTAGCCCATTTATATCGGGGTTCCCGTTAAATGACCTCATTTAATGGGGCAAATTATTCGGTGTCCCCATTGGATGCAGGCATCCAACGGGGAGTATCTTTAGTGGACGTCGTCGTGGCGGTGGTCGTCGCGCATGTGCTCGGCGCGGTTGTGGCAGATTGCCGTCCAGTTGCGGATGAGGTAGTAAATGAGCCAAAGTCCGGCTATGCCGACCAGCGAGTAGAGGATGCGCGGAATGATATAGAGGTTGGCGCCGAAAATCCAGTTGATGACGTTGAAATTGAAGGCGCCGACTGCAAGCCAGTTGAGCGCGCCGATAATGACGATGATTAAAGCGATTATTGTTATCATAAAAAATAAAAACTCCTTTTTTGGTTGTTGCTATTATTTTTTACCGATTTATCGAAAAAATTCAAAACTTTGCATTTAGCCCCAAAAATTTGTATCAAGGGCGAAAAAACGCCGAAAATCAGCTTTTATTACACAAAATCGAGGAAAAAGTTGAGAATTTTTTAAAAAGCGTTTGACAGAAAAAACTTTAGTTGCTATTATAGGGAAGCTGTCCGCCCCTGGACGGTGTGTTTCTTTTCTTGCGGGAGGTTCCGAAAGGATAACGTCCGCGGAGGGTCCGGCGCCAAAACAGGCGCATTTTTAAAAGGGATTCGCGACACACGAGGCCGAGTGGAAAGGACTTAAGGAGGACGCCAAAAATGGCAGGTCAAAAAATTAGGATTAAGCTCAAAGCATACGACCACAACTTAATCGACTTGTCCGCCGAGAAGATTGTGGAAACGGTTAAGCGCACCGGCACCAAAGTTACCGGCCCTATGCCGTTGCCTACAGAAAAGGAAATCATCACCATTTTGCGCTCGCCCCACAAATACAAAGACAGCCGCGAGCAGTTCGAGCTTCGCACTCACAAGAGGCTGATTGACATCTTCAACCCCACCGCCAAGACGGTGGACAGCCTCATGAAGCTGGAGCTCCCCGCCGGCGTCGACATTTCGATTAAGCTTTAAACCACTCGGAGGTGAACTTTATCAATGAATAAAGCAATCATTGGGAAAAAATTGGGAATGAGCCAACTGTTCACGGAAGACGGAAAATTTATACCCGTCACCGTGGTAGAGGCCGGTCCCTGTCCCGTCGTCCAAGTTAAGACGAAAGAACGGGATGGATACGAAGCCGTGCAGGTTGCATTCGGCGAAATCAAAGAAAAGAACGTTAACGAGCCGCTGAAGGGCCACTTCAAGAAGGCCGGCGTCTCCGCCAAGCGTTATCTTAAAGAGCTCAAGCTCGAAGGCGCCGCGCAAATTACGGTCGGCTCGCTGATTCTGTGCTCGGTGTTTACGGTCGGCGATCACGTCGACGTCACCGCCAAAACCAAAGGCCGCGGCTTTTCGGGCGTCATCCAGAGATGGAACAGCGCGAGAGGACCGATGGGACACGGTTCGGGCTACCACAGAGGCGTAGGCTCGCTTTCCGCCAACTCCGATCCTTCACGCGTCTTCAAGAACAAGCACATGGCGGGTCAATACGGCAACGAACAAGTTACGATACAGAACCTCGAAATAGCCAAAATCGACGCGGCTAGGAACTTGCTCTTTATCAAGGGCGCCGTTCCCGGTCCCAAGGGCGGCATGGTCGTCGTCAAAGAGTCGATTAAGGCCTAAAGGAGAGCTATATGATAGAAGTCAGCGTATTTAATACGACCGGCGCCGTTGTGGGAAAGATGAATCTTTCCGACGCCGTGTTCGGCAGGGAATACAACGAGCCTTTAATCCACCAAGTGGTGACGGCGCAGCTCGCCAACAAACGGCAGGGCACCAAGAGCACGCTCACCATGGCCGAGGTCAGAGGCGGCGGCAAAAAGCCCTATCGCCAGAAGGGAACGGGCCGCGCCCGTCAGGGCTCCATCCGCGCGCCCCAGTTCGTCAAGGGCGGCGTGGTATTCGCGCCTAAGCCCCGCGATTTTTCCCAAAAAATCAACAAGTCGATGAAGTCGGGCGCGCTTTGCTCGGCGCTCTCCGAAAAGCTGAGGAGAAATGAAATCGTCATAGTCGACGACTTCAAAGCGGCAGGCAAGACCAAAGAAGCGGCTTCGGCGCTCAAGGCGCTCAACGCGTCCGGCACCGCCCTCATCGTGCGCGATCGCGACGACGAGTTGACGCTCCGCTCATGCTCCAATCTCGAAAACGTCGAGGTTTGCTCGGCCGAGCTTTTGAACGTCTACGACCTCGTCAGCAAGAACATCGTCATCATCACCGCCGAGGCGGTCAGAAAACTCGAGGAGGTCAACGGATAATGACGGCTTACGACATTATAATAAAGCCCATCCTTTCCGAAAAGAGCTATGACGGCATAGCGTCCAAGCGCTATACTTTCAAAGTGCTCCGCGATGCGACCAAGACTCAAATCAAGCTCGCCGTCGAGGAAATCTTCAACGTTAAGGTGGCGAAGGTCAACACCGTGAACGTCGGCGGCAAAATGAAGCGCATGGGCCGGACGCAAGGCAGGACATCTTCCTACAAAAAGGCCATTGTGACGCTGACCGCGGACAGCAAGGCTATCGAGTTCTTCGAGAGCTTGGCTTAGGAGGGAATACCATGGCAATCAAGAAGTATAAACCGACATCGCCCGCCCGCCGTTTTATGACGGTTCCGGCGTTTGACGAGATAACGACTCAAACCCCCGAAAAGAGCCTGACGCAATCGTTAAACAAGACGGGCGGCAGGAACTCCACGGGCAGGATAACCGTCCGCCACATCGGTGGCGGCGCCCGCATTAAATACAGAATTATCGACTTCAAGCGCGATAAAGACGGCATCCCCGCCAAAGTCGCCGAAATCGAATACGATCCCAACAGAAGCGCCAACATCGCTCTTTTGGTCTATGCCGACGGCGAGAAGCGCTATATCATCGCGCCGCTGGGGCTGACCAAGGGCGCCACGGTGATGAGCGGCCCGAGTGCCGACATCAAGGCGGGCAACGCGCTGCCTCTTGAAAATATTCCCGTAGGCACCATGGTCCACAATATCGAGATGCAGCCCGGCCGCGGCGGCCAAATCGCGAGAACGGCGGGAAGCGCCGCCCAGCTCATGGCCAAGGAAGGCAAATATGCCACGCTGAGGTTGCCGAGCGGCGAGATGCGCTATATTTTAGCGCGCTGCAAGGCGACAATCGGCCAAGTAGGCAACGTCGACCACGAGATAGTCAGAGTGGGCAAAGCGGGCAAGACGCGCCATAAAGGCATCCGTCCCACCGTCCGCGGCGTTGTCATGAACCCCTGCGACCACCCGCACGGCGGCGGCGAAGGCAAATCGCCCATCGGTATGCCCTCGCCCGTCACTCCTTGGGGCAAGCCCGCCATGGGATACAAGACGAGAAAGAAGAAGAACACAACCGATAGATTTATAATCAAGCGCATCAACTGACGGAGGCACGAAATGAGCAGGAGCGTAAAGAAAGGGCCTTATGTCCAAGAAGCCCTGATTAAAAAGATCGACATTATGAACGCCACCGGCGAGAAGCGCCCGATCAAGACTTGGTCGAGAGCTTCCACGATATTCCCCGAGATGGTCGGTCACACCATAGCCGTCCACGACGGCAGAAAGCATATTCCCGTCTACGTCAGCGAGGATATGGTCGGTCACAAGCTGGGCGAGTTCGTGGCTACCCGCAAGTATCCCATTCACGCCGGCGAAAAGAAAGCGGCGGCGAAGAAGTAGGAGGAGTTATGGCGACCAGAAATAAGATTAAAGCGTTGAACAGGGCGCAAACAAAAGATATGCGTCCGCGGGCGGTCGCCCGTTTCGTGAGAATTTCTCCCGACAAAGTCCGCGTCGTGCTCGACACCATCCGCGGCCGCGATTTGAACGAGGCTGTCGCGATGCTGGAAAACACCAGAAAATCGGGCGCCGAAGTGGCCTTGAAGGTGGTTAATTCGGCGGCGGCCAACGCCGAATTCCAAAATAAATCGAGGAACGACCTCTATATCGCCGAGTGCTTCTGCGACGGCGGGCCGGTTTTGAAGCGGATTATGCCGCGCGCCAAGGGAAGAGCCGCCCGAATACTCAAGCGCACCAGCCACATCACCGTCGTTCTCGACGCCAAGAAGTAGGAGGATATATGGGACAGAAAGTCAATCCGCACGGCCTCAGAATAGGAATCAATAAGCAGTGGGACGCCCAATGGTATGCCGGTAAAAAGGATTTCGCAGCGACGCTCGTCGCCGACGACAAAATCCGCAAGTTCATAAAGAAGAAGTATTATGACCGCGCCATCTCCAAAATCACCATCGAGCGCGCGGCCAGCAAGGTCATAGTGGGCATCCACACCGGCCGGCCCTCCATGCTTATCGGCAAAGAAGGCGCGGGCGTGACCGAAATCAAGAACGAGGTTCAGGCATTCCTCCCCGCCGGCAACGCCGTGCTCATCAACATCATCGAAGTCCGCCGTCCCGACGCCGACGCTCAGCTGGTCGCCGAATCCATCGCCGCTCAGCTCGAAAAGCGCTCATCCTTCCGCCGCACCATGAAGCAAGCTATGGCGCGCGCCATGAAATCGGGCGCCAAGGGCATCAAGACGATGGTCGCGGGCAGGCTGGACGGCGCCGAAATAGCGCGTTGCGAACAATACCACGAGGGCTCCATTCCCCTTCAGACGCTCAGAGCCGACATCGACTTCGGCTTTGCCGAGGCGCACACCACCTTCGGCGTCATCGGCGTCAAGTGCTGGATATACAAGGGCGAAATCCTCGGCAAGGCTAAAGAAGGAGGTAACGACTGATGTTACAGCCCAAGAGAGTCAAAAGAAGAAGAGTTTTCCGCGGCAGAATGAAGGGCGAGGCGCACAAAGGCAACATGATAGCCTACGGTGAATACGCGCTACAGGCGACCGAGCCGGCGTGGATAACTTCCAACCAGATAGAAGCGGCGCGCGTCGCGCTGACGAGATATATAAAGAGGGGCGGTCAGGTTTGGGTCAACATCTTCCCCCACAAGCCCGTCACCAAGAAACCCGCCGAAACCCGCATGGGCAGCGGCAAAGGCTCGCCCGAATACTGGGTTGCCGTCGTAAAGCCCGGCAGAGTGCTGTTTGAAATCGCGGGCGTGCCCGAAGAGCTCGCCAAAGAAGCTCTCCGCCTGGCAGGGACGAAACTCCCCATCAAGTGCAAGTTTATCAAAAGGGATACTGCGGCGGCGGTAAAGGAGGAGGCCAGCAATGAAGAATAAGCAGCTTTACGAACTGACGACGGAAGAACTTTCCGCCAAGCTGAACGAGCTCAAAAATCAGCTCTTCTTCCTCCGCTTCAAGCACGCCACCAACCAGCTCACCAACGCCAACGTGCTTGTGGAATGCAAGAGAGACATCGCGCGCGTCAAAACAATATTGCGCCAGCGCGAGCTCAACATCTACCCCGAACTCAACCGTCCGGCTTCAAAGAAGAAGACTAAATAGAGAGGAGCAGCAAGATGGAAAGAAATTTGAGAAAGACCAAGACCGGCATCGTGGTGTCCGACAAAATGGATAAGACGATAGTCCTCGTCATCGAGGAGCGCGTCAAGCATCCTCTCTATAAGAAGATAGTCAAGAGAACGAAGCGCTTGAAGGCGCACGACGAGAGCAACGCCGCCGGCATCGGCGACAAAGTGCTCGTCGAGGAAACCCGCCGCCTGTCCAAGGACAAGTGCTGGCGCCTTGTAGAGATTCTCGATAAGGCGAAATAAGGAGGCAGCCATGATACAACAACAAACCATTCTCAAGGCGGCGGACAACACCGGCGCCAAGGAAATAATGTGCATCAGAGTGCTTGGCGGCTCGTTTAGGAAAAGCGGCAACATCGGCGACGTCATAGTGGCGTCGGTCAAGACTGCGACGCCGGGCGGCGTCGTCAAAAAGGGCGAGGTCGTCAAGGCCGTCATCGTCAGGACGCATAAAGGCATAAGGCGCGCCGACGGTTCCACCATCGTTTTCGACGACAACGCTGCCGTCATCATCGACAACCAGAAAGAGCCGAGAGGCACCCGCATCTTTGGGCCCATAGCGCGCGAACTCCGCGAGAAGGGCTATATGAAGATTATCTCTCTCGCCCCCGAAGTGCTGTAAGGTTTTTCGCCGAATATAAGGTTTATAGGTTAAAAACGACACGCTAAAACGCAGGTTCGGCAAAAGGAGTCAAATATGAAGTTGAATGTAAAAAAAGGCGACAGCGTCATGGTCATCGCTGGAAAAGATAAAGGCAAAGCGGGCAAGGTGCTCGGCGTCGACACCGATTCGGGAAGAATTTACGTCGAAGGCGTCAACATTATTAAAAAGCACGTCAAGCCCAAGACGGCGCAGCAGAAGGGCGGCATCTTAAAGCAAGAAGGCACCCTCGACAGCTCCAACGTCATGCATATCTGCCCCGCCTGCAACGAGGTGGTCAGAATAGGCCATCAAGAGATAACGGAAGGCGGCAAGCTCAAGAAAATCAGAGTCTGCAAGAAATGCGGCGCATCGATGGACGAAAAGAAGCCCTCCGCCAAAAAGACCGCCAAGAAGGTCGCCAAAAAAGCCGGCAAGAAGAAGGACGACGTAAAGGCTACCGATAAAGCCGAAATCAAGGCGAACTCGCCCGCTCCCGAGGAGGCGCTCGACATAGTGTCCGCCGAAGAAGCCAAGGAAGCGCTCGAAGCAAGCGAGAGCGAAGCCGAAACCGAAGAATAAGAACTTAAGGACTAAACGGCCGTAAGGCCGCAGGGGGCTCAAGCCCCGGAGGAATATAAAGTGGCAGAAAAAAAGACTACTCAGGTTGCTAAAGCAGTTGCAACCGATAGCGGCTTGCCGCGCTACAAGATGAAGGACCTCTACCGCGAGGTCACCGTGCCCGCGCTTATCAAGCGTTTCGGCTACGCCAACATCAACCAAGTTCCCAAACTCGAAAAAATCGTGCTCAACATGGGGCTTGGCGACTGCAAGGACAACTCTAAGAGCCTAAACCTCGCCGTCGACGAGCTCAAGATTATCTCGGGACAAAAGCCGGTAGTTACCAAGGCGAAAAAGAGCGTCGCCAACTTCAAGGTGAGGACCGGCATGAACGTGGGCGCCAAGGTTACCCTTCGCGGCAACCGCATGTTCGACTTCTTCGAGAAATTCATTTCGATAGCGCTGCCGCGCGTCCGTGACTTCAAGGGCACTTCCTTAAAGTCCTTCGACGGCAGAGGAAATTACGCCATGGGCGTCAAAGAGCAGCTTATTTTCCCCGAGATTTCCTACGACAAAATCGAGAAAGTCAGAGGATTCGACATCTGCTTTGTGACCAGCGCCAAAACCGACGAAGAGGCGCGCGAACTGCTCAAGCTTTTGGGCATGCCCTTCCAGAAAGGAGGAAACTGATATGGCAAAGACCTCTCTTAAGGTCAAACAATCCAGGCCCCAAAAATATTCGACGCGCGAATATACGCGTTGCAAGATTTGCGGACGCCCCCACGCCGTTTTAAAGAAATACGGGATATGCAGGATTTGTTTCAGAAACCTTGCTTATAAAGGGCAAATCCCCGGCGTGCGCAAGGCAAGCTGGTAATAGGAGGATAAGTTTATGTCTATCGTAGACCCCATCGCCGATATGCTGACGCGCATCAGAAACGCGCTGACCGCAAGGCACGAAAAAGTGATAATCCCCGCCTCCAAAATTAAGCTCGCAATCGCCGAGATTTTGGTGAGAGAGGGATATATAAAGGGCTTCACCGTTATCGAGAAGGAAGTCCAGAACGATATCGAAATCACGCTCAAATACGCTGGAAAAAATCAAAAGGTTATTACGGGATTGAAGAGAATCTCCAAGCCCGGCCTCCGCGTATACGCCGACGCCGACAGCGTTCCCAAGGTCTTAAACGGCATGGGAATCGCCATTCTTTCGACGTCCAAGGGCATTATGACGGATAAAGAGGCGAGAGCCGGCCGCACCGGCGGCGAAGTGCTCGCCTACGTCTGGTAGGAGGAAGTATGTCGCGAATAGGAAGAATGCCGATAAAACTCCCCCAAGGAGTAACTGCGGCGGTAAAAGACGGAAAAGTGACGGTGACGGGCCCCTTGGGCACGCTCTCCGAAACCATAAATCCCGCTGTTTCGATTGCTGTCGATCAGGGAATAATCCATGTTACGAGAAATTCCGAAGAAAAGAAAGTCAAAGCGTTGCACGGGCTCATGCGCGCCCTCGTCAACAATATGGTGACGGGCGTCACCAAGGGCTTTAAGAAGTCGCTCGTTGTGGCAGGCGTCGGTTATAAATGCGCGCTTTCGGGCAACAAGCTGACGCTCAACATCGGGTTTTCGCATCCTATCGAGTATGTCGCGCCGGCGGGCATCAAGCTTGAGCTTACCCAGCCCCTCGAAATAGCGGTGTCGGGTGCCGACAAACACGCCGTGGGGCAGGCCGCCGCCAATATCAAGGCGCTGAAGCCCATCGAACCCTATCACGGCTACGGAATCCGCTATAAAGACGAAGCCGTCGTCCTCAAGGTCGGCAAGAAAGCGGGTAAATAAGGAGCGTCGATATGATTAAAAAGCTAGACAAAAACGAAGAAAGAAAGAAGCGCCAGGAGCGCGTCCGCTTAAAAATCAGCGGCACCGCCGAAAAGCCGCGCTTCAACGTATACAGAAGCCTCAACCACATCTACGTCCAGATAATCGACGACGTGAGAGGCGCCACGCTCGCTCAGGCGTCGACGCTCGACAAGGAAGTAGCGGCGGCGGTAGCGGGCAAGACCAAGACCGAAGCGGCGAAGATCGTCGGAATGACGGCGGCCAAGCGCGCTATTGAGGCGGGCGTCACCGAAGTCGTCTTCGACAGGGCGGGTTATCTTTACACCGGCCGCGTTGCCGCGGTCGCCGACGGCGCCAGAGAAGCCGGCTTAAAGTTTTAGGGAGGACATATATGGCAAAGCGTGAAGACAGGCCTATGCGGGAGCCGCAGGACGAATTCGTAAGAAAATTAATCGCCGTCAACAGAGTTACCAAAGTCGTTAAGGGCGGCAGAAACATGCGCTTTTCGGCGCTTGTCGTCGTCGGCGACGAGAAGGGCTCGGTAGGGCTCGGCATGGGCAAGGCTCAGGAGATTCCCGAAGCCATCGAAAAAGCGGTGGCGGCGGGCAAGAGAAACCTCGTCAAAATCTCCCTTGACAACAACACCATCCCCCATCAGGTAATCGGCAAGTTCGGCCGCGGCGTCGTGCTGCTTATGCCGGCCGTCCCCGGCACCGGCGTCATTGCGGGCGGACCCGTCCGCGCCGTGCTGGAAGCCGCCGGAATCAAGGATATACGCACCAAGTCGCTGGGCTCGTCCAATCCCATAAACAGCTCCAAAGCGACGTGGGACGGCTTAAAGCAGCTGCGCTCGGCGGCGGAAATCGCCGCGCTCCGCGGCAAAGCCGTCGAAGAAATTTTGTAGGAGGCCGATATGAACCTCAAAATTACGCAAGTCAAAAGCACCATCGGAAGCCTCAAAAGCCACAAGGCGAACATCGCCGCGCTTGGGCTCGGCAAGGTGGGAACCTCGGTGATACGCGAGGACAGCCCCGCGCTCCGCGGCCAGCTCAAAAAAATAGCCCATCTCGTCAAGGTCGAGGAAGTCTAGGAGGTCGGTATGAAAATTCACACGTTAGAACCCGCTGCGGGCGCCAAGCAGTCGCAAAAAAGATTGGGGCGCGGAATCGGCTCGGGACTGGGCAAGACGTCGGGCAAGGGCCATAAAGGCCAGCGCGCCAGAAGCGGCGGCGGAGTCCGCCCCGGCTTCGAAGGCGGGCAGATGCCCATCACGCGCCGCGTGCCCAAGAGAGGATTCGTTAACGAGTTCAAGAAGGAATATTCCATTATAAATGTAGGCTCGCTCGAAAATTTCGACGACGGAGCGGTCGTTAACGCGGCGCTTCTACTCGAAGCCGGCTTAATCAATAAGTTGGAGCCCTACGGCCTCAAGGTTTTGGGCGGCGGCAGCCTCACCAAAAAGCTTACCGTTCAAGCGAACAAGTTCTCGAAAGCCGCCGCAAGCGCCATCGAAACCGCGGGCGGCAAAGCCGAGGTATTATAAAATGTTCGAAACAATCAAAAACGCTTTCGCCACCAAGGAAATCCGGATTAAAATCTGGATGACGCTGCTGTTTCTGCTTGTTTACCGCATCGGCTGCTATATTCCCGTGCCCGGCATCAACGCCAGCGAAGTCGCCGGCCTCATCGAGGGCAACGACTTTCTGTCGATTATCAGCACGATAACGGGCGGCTCGATGTCCAACGGCACGCTGTTCGCGCTGGGCATTGTGCCCTTCATCAACGCGTTCATCATAATGCAGCTTCTGACGCTCGTCATTCCGGCGCTGGAGCGGCTATCCAAGGAAGGCGAGGACGGCAAGCGCAAGCTGACGCAGATTACTCGCTATTTCGCCATTCTTTTGGGAATAGTGCAGGCAATCGGCATCGCGCTCACATGGAAAAGCGTCATTCTCCCCACCTTCGGCAGCACCGAGCTGACGACCGCTCTCATCATCTTCATTTTAGTGGGCGGCAGCACAATGGTCATGTGGCTGGGCGAGAGAATCACCGAATACGGTATAGGCAACGGCACTTCGCTCATCATCTTTGTCGGCATAATTTCGACGGCGGGCACTTCGTTTTTGGGCGCCTTCGACACCGTGGGAAGCAACCCCAACAACCTGTGGCGCATCTTCGGAATAATCATCTTGATGGTGTTGGTCTTTCTCTTCATCGTCTTTATGGATCTTTCCGAACGAAGGGTGTCGGTGCAGTATGCCAAGCAGATAAAGGGCAACAAAGTCTACGGCGGGCAGTCGACGCACATTCCCATTAAAATCAACGCGTCCGGCGTCATGCCCATCATCTTCGCGTCGTCGTTTTTGATGTTCCCGCAGATGATTATGATCTTGTTCTGGCCCGACAGCAAAGCCTACGCGTGGTATGCCAAGAACATGGGCAGCGGCACATGGGTTTACTTCGTCATGCTGCCGCTCCTCATTCTGTTCTTCGCCTACTTCTATGCCCAAATCCAGTTCAATCCCGAGGACGTCGCCAAAAATATTCAGCAATACGGCGGCACCATCCCCGGCATAAGACAGGGCAAGGCGACGGCGGAATATCTAAAGAAAATAAACAACCGCATTACGCTGTTCGGCGCCATCTTCCTCGCCATCATCTCCCTCGTCCCCACCTTCCTCTTCCAGGCGATAGGCGGACAGGGACTGCAGTTCGGCAACGCGTTTTCGGCCACCGGTCTTCTTATCGTCGTCTCGGTCGCGCTTGAAATCAACAAGCAGCTCGAAAGCCAGATTATGATGCGCCACTACAAAGGCTTCTTACAATAGGCACCGTGTGCCCTCGCTTGAAAGCCGGCGAACGCACGCAAGCTTTTGTTAACACAGTAGCACGCATTAAGTTATTTGAACTTCGTGTTACCGGAAAGTAAGATAAAAAAGGGGAATATATGAAAAGAAATATAGTGCTTTTGGGTGCGCCGGGGGCGGGCAAGGGAACGCAGGCGGTTAAAATCGCGGCGGCCTACGGCATACCGCACATTTCGACGGGCGATATATTCAGAAAGAATATCAAGGAGGAGACCGAGCTCGGCAAGCGCGCCAAGGCCTATCTTGACGGCGGCCTCTTGGTCCCCGACGAAATAGTCATCGGCATTGTGGAATCGCGGCTGAAGGAGGCCGACGCCTTGAACGGTTACGTTCTGGACGGCTTTCCGAGGACGTTGCCTCAGGCCGAGGGGCTGGACAAAATCACCGATATCGACATCGCGATAAACCTCACCGTCGATTTCGACGTCATCATAACCAGGCTTTCGGGAAGGCGCGTCTGCGCCTGCGGCGAGAACTCGCACATAAGCTGGCTGGGTGGCTCCGAAATCTGCCCCAAGTGCGGCAAAAAGATGTTTATCCGTGACGACGACAAGCCCGAGACCGTCAAGGCGCGGCTGGACGTTTATCAAAAACAGACGGCGCCGCTCATCGAATACTACCAAAGGAAAGGTCTTTTAGTCGAAATCGAGAGTTATTCGGTGGAAGAAACTTTCAAGGACGTTGAAAAGGCGCTTCAATGATTTATCTCAAAAGCGCCGTCGAAACCGCGCTTATGCGCGAGGCGGGAAAAATAGTTAAGGACGCGCTGTTCTTTATCGAAACCAAGGTAAAAGCGGGCGTCACCACAATAGAGCTTGCCAAGGCGGCCGAAAAATTCATAAAGAGCGCGGGAGCGGAACCCTCATTTTTAGGCTACAACGGCTATCCCGCCGCCATCTGCACCTCGATTGACAGCGAAGTGGTGCACGGAATACCCGGCGGACGGGTGATAAAAGAGGGCGAAATTGTCAGCGTCGATATAGGCGCCTACTATAAAGGCTTCCACGGCGATGCCGCAAGAACCTTCGCGGTAGGAAAAATCAGCACCGAAAAAGAAAAGCTGATGAAAGTTACCGAGGAGTGCTTTTTTAAAGGACTGGAGGCGTTCAAGGCGGGCAACCGGATAGGCGACATCGGCGCCGCTGTTCAGGCCCACGCCGAGAGAAACGGGTTTTCGGTCGTTCGGGCGCTGGTCGGACACGGAATAGGAAGAAGCATGCACGAGGACCCCGCCGTCCCCAACTTCGGAAAGGCCGCTCGCGGCGCCAAAATCGAAATCGGTATGGCGCTCGCCATTGAGCCGATGATAAACGCGGGAACCTTCGAGGTTTTGATTGAGGACGACGAATGGACGGTGGTTACCGCCGACGGCAGGCCCTCGGCGCACTACGAAAACACAGTAATCCTCACCGAAAACGGGCCGGAGATTTTGACCTTATAACAAAAAAGACCCTTTATCCGACAAAATTCGCGGATAAAGCGGCAGATTGAGAAAAACAGTTGGTTCTGCGGCATTTAGCATTCAAGTTAAATTGGCGGAATTGAACGGGATAGAAATGAAGTTAGGTTCGGTGGTATATTCGAAATCGGGACGCGACAGCGGCAGTTACTACGCCGTCGTCGAAATCGTGTCGGAGGAATTCGTTAAGATTGCCGACGGCGAGAGAAGAAAGCTGATAAAGCCCAAACTCAAGCGCGTCAAGCACTTAAAGGATACGGGCAGCGTTCTTGAGCGAATCGGCGAAAAGCTGGCGGCGGCCGCCGTCGTCTATGACGCCGAGATAAGGAGCGCGCTGCGCGCTTTCAACGAAAATTTATAGGAGGGAATATGTCCAAGGAAGACGTAATAGAAGCCTACGGCGACGTCATCGACGTGCTGCCCAACGCAATATTCAAAGTCAAGCTCGAAAACGGCCATGTCGTGACGGCCTATCTTTCGGGCAAACTTCGCTTGAACTATATTCGGATTCTGGAAGGCGACCGCGTCAAAATCGAAATTTCACCCTACGACATGACCAAGGCGCGCATCGTCTGGAGAGGCAAAAACTAATCGGAAGCTCAAAAGAGTAAAGGAGTTTATTATGAAAGTCAGGCCTTCGGTAAAGCCTATGTGCGACAAGTGCAAAGTCGTCAAGAGAAAGGGACGCGTTATGGTTATTTGCAGCAAATACCCTAACCATAAGCAGCGCCAAGGATAAAAGCAATTGCGCCTAAGGAGCGGCTGAGTTTTTTTGTTAAAAAACTTTCCCGGCGCTTGAGATAAAGAGGTTTTCAAATTTTTTGGAGGTAATTAAATGGCAAGAATTGCTGGCGTAGATTTACCCCGCGAGAAGCGCGTGGAAATCGGTTTGACCTATATATACGGTATAGGGCTTCCCACAGCTCAAAAAATCCTTAAGGAAACGGGCATTAATCCCGACATCCGCGTCAAGGATCTTACCGAACAGCAGAACAGCATACTCAGAGAATACATTGAGAAAAACCTCCGCGTAGAGGGCGACCTTAAGCGCGAGGTCATGCTCAACATCAAGCGCCTGGGCGAAATCGGGTGCTACCGTGGCATACGGCACAGAAAGAATCTGCCGGTGCGCGGCCAGAACACCAAGCAAAACGCCCGCACCCGCAAGGGGCCGAAACGCACCGTTGGGCGCGTCAAGAAGGCGACGAAATAAGGAGGACGATGAGTAATGGCTGCTCAAAAAAGAACGATTAAAAAGAAAAAGGACCTAAGGCACATAGAGAAAGGCCAGGCGCACATTCACGCCTCCTTCAACAATACCATCGTCACGATAACCGACCTCGAAGGCAACACCGTGTCGTGGTCGAGCGGCGGCAAGCTGGGGCTTAAGGGCTCGAGAAAGAGCACGCCGTTCGCGGCGCAGCTCGTCGCCGAAGACGCCGGCAAAGTCGCACGCGATTTGGGCGTGAGATCGGTTGAAGTCTATGTCAAGGGCCCCGGCGCGGGCAAAGAATCGGCTATTCGCGCGCTCGGCAACTGCAATCTGGAAGTGACGCTGATTAAAGACGTCTCGCCCATTCCGCACAACGGCTGCCGCCCGCCCAAACGCAGAAGGTTATAGGAGGAAGAAAAATGGCAAGATATGTTGACGCCGACTGCCGTCTGTGCAGGAGAGAAGGCTGCCAGTTATATTTGAAGGGCGACAAATGCTATTCGCCCAAGTGCACGATTAAAAAGCGCCCGATAGTTCCCGGCCAGCACGGCGCGGGCAGAAAGAAGCAGTCGGGCTATTCAATACAGCTTCGCGAGAAACAAAAGACCAAGAGAGCTTACGGGCTCCTCGAGCGTCAGTTCAGAATGTATTACGAAAAAGCGGCCAAAATGCGCGGCGTGACGGGCGAAAATATGCTCGTTTTAATCGAGCGCAGGCTTGACAACGTCGCTTACCGTCTGGGCTTGGGCGCCTCCCGCGACATGGCGCGCCAGATTGTGACGCACGGTCATCTGACCGTCAACGGCAAAAACGTCAATATCCCCTCCTACCTCGTCAAGGCGGGCGACGTTATAGCCGTCAAGCAGAACAAAAAAGAGCTTCCGATGTGGAAGGAGCTTAAGGGCGCCAAAATCTCCACTCCCAAGTGGCTGACCTTCGACGGAGAGAATCTGGTGGGCACGGTTACCGCGCTTCCCGAGAGGAGCGATATCACCGATATCGACATAAAAGAGCATCTGATTGTCGAGTTGTATTCGAGATAGAGAGAGGAATAGGAGGATAGCGCAATGATAAAAATGAAGAGCCCCAAGATTTCCTACGAGGAAAACGAGTCCAAAAACTTCGCGCGGTTCACTGTTGAGCCTCTCGAACGGGGTTTTGGCACCACGCTCGGCAACAGCTTGAGAAGAATTTTGCTCTCGGCGCCGCCCGGCGCCGCCATCGTGGGAATCAAGATAGCGGGCGTCGACCACGAGTTCTCGACCATCAAGGGCGTTAAGGAAGACGTGACCGAGATAATCCTGAACCTAAAGGGCGTTGCCGTCAAGCTTCACAACCCCGAGCTGTTCAACGATAAAATCGAAATCTCGCTCTACCGCGGCACTCCCGGTCCGGTGACGGCGGGCGACATCACCACCAACTCCGACGTCGAAATCATGAATCCCGATGCTTACATCTGCACGCTCGACGCCGGCGCCGTCCTCGATATGCGCATTTTTATCGACAGCGGCAGAGGCTATGTTTCGGCGGAAAAGAACAAGGACGCCAAGGCGCCCATCGGCTACATCCCCATCGACTCCATCTTTACGCCCGTCGAGAAGGCCAACTATACCGTCGAAAGCACGCGCGTCGAGCAGTCGATTGATTTCGACAAGCTGACAATCGAAGTTTTGACCAACGGCACCATAACGGCTAAGGAAATAATAAGCCTTGCCGCCAAAATTTTGAACGACCACATCAAGCTCTTCGTCGACCTCGTCGACGTCATGGGCAACGTCGACATTCTGGTGAGCCAGGATGACGACAAGCACCAGAAGGTGCTGGAGATGAGCGTCGAGGACCTCGACCTTTCGGTGAGAAGCTACAACTGCTTAAAGCGCGCCTCAATCAACACCGTTGAAGACCTCACCAAAAAGACCGAAGAGGATATGCTGAAAGTCAGAAACCTCGGCAGAAAATCTTTGGAAGAAGTGATTAAAAAGCTCGAAGACCTCGGACTCTCGCTGAGAAGAAGCGAGGACTAAGGAGGATAATATGCCAAGCAAACTAGGAAAACCGACAGACCAACGTATGGCTATGCTCAAAAATCAGACCTCGGAGCTGCTTTGGTTCGGCAGAATCGAGACGACCGTCGACCGCGCCAAATCGGTGAGGTCGCTTGCCGAAAAAATCATAACCTCGGCAATCCGCACCTATGAGGACGAGACCACCTCGACCAAAAACAAGGTCAACTTAAAGGGTGAAACGGTTGCCGTCGAATTCAAGGCCGACGGCCCCAAGAAGCTCGCCGCTCGCCGCCGCATGATGGCCAAGCTCGCCGACCTTCAGGAAACCCGCCGCAACAAAGAGTCTAAGGAAGCTTTCAAAGCCCGCATAAAGGACATCAACCATCCTCTCATCGAGAAGATTTTCAACGAGTATGCGCCCAAATACGCCCTCCGCGCCAAGGATAAAGGGCAGGGCGGCGGCTACACGCGCATAGTCCGTTTGGGCAGAAGAAGAGGCGACGGCGCCGAAATGGCGGTAATCGAGCTCGTCTGACCCGCTCAAAAAAGGATTATCCAAAAAAGCCTTGCAACCGCAAGGCTTTTTGATTTTTAACTCAATGAACCTCAAGTGGATGTTTTGGCTTTCATAAGTGTAATATTGCGCCCTCAATAGATAGGGGGCTTTGGTTTTCGCTTGTGAAATTTAACCGTCCGCGTTATAATTAATAGACCGCAGCCGAACGGCTACGGCATTCAAAAGATTTCGCGCATAGGCGAATACAGGCGGTTTTATGGAATTCTGGCTCACGGCGTCCAACGTGCTGATGCTGATAGCGTTCGCGGTGCCGGGCTATCTCTTAATAAAATTAAAGGCGGCGGAGGAGCGGTCGATTGCGGCGTTCGCCAAGGTATTGGTCTACGTCAACTCGCCCGCCTTAGTCATATATTCTTTCCAAAAGGCGCCCTATTCCCTTGAGCTTTTAAGAGAGGCGGGCATCGTTTTGGGCTTGTCGCTTCTCTTCCAAATCCTGATGCTGGCGCTCACCTATCTTGTTTTGGTGCGATTTAAAAAGAAAAAAGAAGCGGCGACTTTACCCTCTTTCGACACCGACGGCGCGCTGGCGCTTTTCGAACAGACTTCGTCTTTCAAAGGCTCCGACGCCGCCAAAAACCGCGTGCTCGCCGCCGCCTCCGCATTTGCCAACGCCGGCTTTTTGGGAGTGCCGCTCGTCGAGGCTCTGATGCCCGGCCAGCCAAAAGCAGTGCTGTTTTCGGCGGTATATCTTATCGCGATGAACCTTCTCTGCTGGACGCTGGGGCTTTTCTTAATAACGGGCGACAAAAAATTCATGAGTTTCAAAAAGGCGCTCATAAATCAGCCGACGCTTACACTTGTCGTGGCACTGCCGCTGTTTTTCTTGGGCGTCAAGCTCCCCGGCGTGCTCAATACCGGAGTCGAGCTTCTCTCAAAAATGACGGCGCCGATGTGCATGCTGATTCTCGGCATGCGTTTCGCCACAATAAAGCCGCGCGCGCTGTTTCTTGACAAAGACCTCTATATTTCGGCCGCGCTTAAGCTTATCGTTCACCCCATGCTCTGCTTTTTAATTATGTATTTTATGCCGATAGACCCGGTTATAAAGGCCTCGGTATTCATTTTTTCGGCAATGCCTTCCGCCAACATCGTCTTGGGCCTTGCCGAGATTCACGGCGCTGGCGAGCGCGCCGCGGCGAACGCCATTCTTTTGTCCACACTGCTTTCCGCCCTCACCGTC
Source organism: Eubacteriales bacterium (assembly GCA_035449045.1). Classification (GTDB taxonomy): domain Bacteria; phylum Bacillota; class Clostridia; order Christensenellales; family CAG-917; genus DAOTKC01. The sequence goes on along the minus strand of DAOTKC010000001.1, from coordinate 100,167 downwards.
CCCTTGCTTTTGCTTTTACTTTAATCCCGCTTGCGCCGCCATCCTCCGTTTTTCGTTTTTCGTTTATCGTTTTTTGTTCGGCGCAACGCGCCGCATCCACCGTTATTCATTATTCATTATTCGTTCGGCGTAAGCCGCTTTTCATTCATACAATTTATTGCATTTGTTGGGAGCAAATGATATAATATTATAGTTATTAGGAATCGGAGGTAAAAATAATGGGACTTAAAAACCAACTCCTTAAAGTTATCGAGTGGAAAGACCCGACCGACAACGTCATGGTCTACCGTTATACGGTGGCCGACAGATATGCCATAATGAAAGGCTCGCAGCTGATCGTCAACGAATCGCAGGCGACCGTGTTTGTGTTTGAGGGAGTAGTGGCCGACGTTTTCGGGCCCGGCAAATATAAGCTCGACACCAACAACCTGCCCATTCTGACAAAGCTCGCCAACTGGAAATACGCCTTTGAAAACCCCTACAAGGGCGATGTCTATTTCGTCAACACCAAGCAGTTCACCAACCTTAAGTGGGGCACTACCAACCCCATTATGATGCGCGACCGCGATTTTGGCGTCATCCGCCTTCGCGGCTACGGCGTTTACTCGATAAGGGTGGGCGATCCCGTGGTGTTCATGCGCGAGCTGTTCGGCACCAATAAACTCTATACCGTAAACCAGATTGAGGAATACATAAAGAAGATTTTGGTGTCGAGGATAAGCGACGTCATAGCCGAATCCAAGGTGGCCGCGCTCGACCTAGCCGCCAAATACGACGAAATTTCGGCGGCCGTTCAAACATTCCTCACTTCCGACTTCGACAAGCTCGGCCTTAAGCTGATTTCGTTTTATATTGAAAATCTCTCTCTTCCCGCCGAGGTCGAAAAGACGATGGACGAGCGCACCAGTTTGGGCGTCCTTTCCGATTCCATGGACAACTACGCGCGCTTCCAAGCCGCTCAAGCGATGCGCGACGCCGCCAAAAACCCTGGCGGCATGGCGGGCGCCGGCATGGGATTGGGCGCGGGTATTACGCTGGGCGGTGTCATGACCGAGGCGATGGCCAAGCAGTCCGCCAAAGCCGCCGCCGAAAGTTGCGGCAAATGCGGAGCTTCCGTCAAGGCAGGCGCCAAATTCTGCCCCGACTGCGGCGCCAAGCTCGGTTCGGCGGTATGCGGCAAGTGCGGCGCGGCTGTCAAAGCAAGCGCCAAGTTCTGTCCCGACTGCGGCGCGCCGATTTCGGCGGTCAAGAATTGCGCCGCTTGCGGCAAGGAAATGCCGGCCTCGGGCAAGTTCTGCCCTCACTGCGGCGCCAAGAACTAGTTCTTTTAGCTAAATTCACCGAAGATTTGGCCTTATGCCGAATTAGTTGGGCACAAGTCACGTTTGCGGCATATATTTGTTAAGCGCGATAACAAGCGCCCGGCAAGCCGCATTAGCGGTAAAAAAAATGGGGATGGAAAAATCCGATTTAAAAAACGCCGACGTCGTTAAATGTGACAACTGCGGCGCCAACATGGTGTTTGATGTCGCCTCGGGCGCGCTCAAGTGTCCCTATTGTTCAAGTTCGGGGGCGATCGAGGCCGAAGCCGCGATAGCCGAGCGCGACTACTTTTCTTATATCGGAAAGGGCGACGTCGAGGAAACCGGCATATCCTATCTCTGCAAAAACTGCAACGCCCACACCTATTTTTCGGAGTTCGAGACGGCGCACAACTGCCCCTTCTGCGGCGCGGCGTGCATTCTCGACGCCGACCAAATTCCCGGGCTCAAGCCCGACTCGCTGCTGCCGTTTAAGGTTACCAAGGAAGAAGCTTCGGAATGCGGCAAAAAGTGGATTAAAGGCAAGCTTTTCGCGCCGTCCAAGGCCAAAAAGCAGTTTAGTGTCGATAACATCCGCGGCGTCTATTCGCCCTGTTTTTCCTACTCGAGCAACACTGCCTCCACTTACAACGGCCAGCTCGGCAAGCACTACACCGTGACGGTGGGAAGCGGCAAAAACCGCCACACCGAGGTGAGGACGCGCTGGTTCAACGTCAGCGGCAATTACGACAAATATTTTCCCAACGTTTTGATTGAGTCGTCCAAGACGCTCAACCAAAGACAGATGGATAAACTGGGGCCCTTCGACATCGGGAACGCCAAGGAATATAAAAAGGAGTTTTTGGCGGGTTTTTCGGCGGAGAGATACGACAACAGTTTGGAGAACTGCTTCAAAATCGCCGAAGACAAGATGACCGAGGAAATAAAGCGCGGCATTCTCTCCCGCTATTCCTACGATGTCGTGGGATATCTCAACGTCAACACGCGGTATTTAAGCGTCCGTTTCCGCCACATCCTGATGCCGCTTTGGGTTTGCGGGTTCTACTTCAAAACCAAGCTCTATAACTTTTTCGTTAACGGCCGCACCGGCCGATCCACGGGCAAGTCGCCTGTATCCGCCCTCCGCGTGACGATTGCGGCGCTTCTCGCGCTAGGGCTCATTGCCCTCATCGTCTACTTCTTAAAATCCTCGGGCGTCATCTAGGCCTATTGCCTCGGGAAACCGAATAGAAACGCCCTGAAAAATTAAAAGCAAATAATACCTAAAGATAAAAAAGCGAAAAAATTAAATAATAATATTATTGCGGAATTCCGCCCAGGAGAAAAATATGAAAGTAACTAAAGATATGCTGATTGCCGACATAATCGGAAACGTGACCGACGTCAACGCCGTCGTCAAAATCCTGCAAAAAGCGGGAATGCACTGCATAGGTTGCGCCATGGCTCACGGCGAAACGCTGGAGCAGGCCTGCGAGGTCCACGGCGCCGACGCCGACAAGCTCGCCGAGCAAATCAACCAATATTGCTAAATCCCGAGCCGCCCTATTGACTTCTCGACATAGCCGTAACACGGCCTTATGCGAGTTGGTGAAACTCTTGAATAAAGAATAAATCAAGGTCTTATTTAGCTAAAAGGCACAAAGAAAAAGCCGTCCACCGGACGGCTTTTTTCATTAAAATATCGTAGATTGCTTTAGATGAGTCCGACCGCCGAGAAGTTCAAAAAGATGACGCCGGTTAAAGATGCGACCAAGCTGACGACGGTGATTTGGGTGTTGATGGAGGGGCCTGCGGTATCCTTGAATGGGTCGCCCACGGTGTCGCCGACGACGGCCGACTTGTGCGCGGCGCTGCCTTTGCCGCCCTCGTGACCCGATTCGACGTATTTCTTGGCATTGTCCCAAAGCCCGCCCGCGTTGGACATGATGAGCGCGAGAAGAAGTCCGCTTACGATGTTGCCGAGCAAGAAGCCGCCGATTGCCTGAACGCCGCCCACCAAGCCGACGGCGAGCGTCAGCAGTATGGCGAATACGCCGGCGGGCACCAGCTCGCGGAGAGCGCCCTTTGTGGCGAGGTTAATGCATTTGTCATAGTCGGGAACGACGCCCTCCGCGCCCTCTTTAAGGCCGGGAATGGTGTCGAACTGGCGGTGTATTTCGCCGACCATCCGCTGCGCGTTTTTATCGACGCCCAGTATCAGCATGGCAGAGAACACCGCGGGCAGCGCGGCGCCGACCAAAATTCCGAAAAAGACGATGGGGTTCATGACGTCGAAGCCGGATATGACCGTTCTTCCCGCCGCGGAGTTGACCTCGCTCATAAAGGCGCCGAGCAGCGCGATGACGGTCAGTCCCGCCGCGCCGATGGCAAAGCCCTTGGTTATCGCCTTGACGGTGTTGCCCGCCGAGTCGAGCTGGTCGGTGATTTCAAGCACTTCTTCGCCGAGTTCGCCCATTTCGGCGAGGCCGCGCGCGTTGTCGACAATCGGCCCGTAGGCGTCGTTGGCGACTATCATGCCGACGATTGACAGCATGCCGACGGCCGCCATCGCGATGCCGAACATGCCGAATTCGGACGACATACCCAGCGACTTTCCGATAAATTCGGAGCAGACGAGATAAGAGCCGAGCGCCGAGACCGCTATGCCTATCATGGCGGGCAGCACGCTTACGAAGCTGTAGGAGAGCCCCGAAAGGATGGTGAAGGCTGGTCCCGATTTAGACGCTTTGGCGACGTTTTGAACGGGTTTTTTAGTGTCGTTTGTAAAGAAGTCGGTGGTGAGTCCTATTACGGTGCCGACGATGAGACCGATGGCGGAAGCGCCCCAAATGCACCAGCCTGCCGTAGTGTTGAAGAAGATGGCGGTTGCGCCTGCCGTGACGGCGGCGAAGATTGCCGTGGTGACGTAAGTCGAGCTGTTGAGCGCCATGGTGGGATTGCCTTTCTTGCCTATGCGCGCCGTAGCCACGCCCAAAATTGAGGCAAACAAGCCGATGGCGGCATAGCAGAATACCATGACGGTGGCGCTGTATCTGCCGCCCGTCGAGGCGTCTATGGCCGAGGCCATGACGAGCGCGGCTGTCATAGATGCCACGTTGGAGTCGAAGAGGTCGGCGCCCATGCCGGCGACGTCGCCGACATTGTCACCGACGTTATCGGCTATGACCGCGGGGTTTCTCGGGTCGTCCTCGGGTATGCCGAGCTCGACTTTGCCGACGAGGTCGGCGGAGACATCGGCGGTTTTGGTGAATATGCCGCCGCCCGCTTTGGCAAACAGCGCGAGCGAGCTTGCGCCGAAGGAGAAGCCCAACAGCATGGTGGCGTCGCCGAAAATCCAAAACAGCGCGGCCACGCCCAAAAGACTGGTGCCCACTACCGCCATACCCATGACGGCGCCGCCCCTAAATCCCGCCATAAATGAGGGCTTAATGCCTTCCTTGGCGGCTTCGGCGGCCTTTTTGTTGGCGATAGTCGCTATTTGAATGCCTATTTTGCCCGCGAACGCCGAGAAGATTGTGCCGGCGAAGTAGGAAATCAGCATAAAGACGTTTTTAAGCGGCTCGCCGCTCCAAATGGGGTGCGGCAAAAACAGCACTATTAATATGCCGGCCGCCAGCGCAAAAAACGCCAGCACGCCGTATTCCTTCTTTAAAAAGGTGTTGGCGCCCTTTCGGATATACTCGGCAATCTTGGCGATTTTTTCGTTTTCCGATTTCAGCTTGACGACGAAGACGTAGAGAAGCGCCGCCAGCCCGAACGCCGCCAAGGCGACGATAATGCTTATCAGCAAAACAATCTGTAAAGCAGTCATATAAACCTCCGTATATAGTTATACCTATTTTAAACTAAACGAATACAATTGTAAACAAATAAAACAGCCGTAACAAACAATAGATCAGGCTCAAAGCTTAATTTAAAAGGCAATGGGGTTATTGTTTTGAAAGTTCGGAACAGCAAAATTTAATAAGCGAATCAGCAATAACTCTTAAATAAATCTACAGAGAAGGCAGGCGACAATCGAGCCGCCGAAATTTGCGAGTAGCGCCGCGGGGATGGCAAATCGGAGCTTTTTTACCGAGGTGTCGGAAAAGTAAACTGCCGAGATATAAAAGACGGTTTCGCTGCTGCCCATAATGGCGGAAGCGCAACGGCCTATGTAGCTGTCGGCGCCGTATTCAATCAGGATGTTTTCCAGCATGGCGACGGCGCCGTTGCCGCTGACCGGTATCAACATCATGAGCTCGGCAAGCTCGCCGGGAATGCCGAGAAAGGAAAGAGGATAAGCCAAAAGCTTGGATAAAACCGCCGAAAAGCCGCTCTCTTTGAAGACGGCTATGGCGATGGACACGGCAGCAATATAAGGAAAGACAGTGCCGATGAGCTTCAGGGCCTCTTTACCGCCCTCAACGAAGCAGTCGTAGACGCGGATTTTTTTTATCGCCGAAAAAATGAGCAGCGCGATTATAAAAACGGGAAGAATGTAAACGCTCATTTTGAGTCTAAAAAGACGCCTTCGCCGCGCTTTTTAAAGCCCTTTAAGGACTTAGGCTTTCTTATTTTGAGCGACAGCGTCTTGACCAAAATTACGGCGAGAACGGAAGAGAAAAGCGTGGCGAGAAGGGAAGGGAGAATTATATCGGCGGCCGAGCCGCTGCCCGCCGCAATCCGCATGGCGACGACAGTGGCGGGGATGAGCTGAACGGAGGTAGCGTTCAAGACAACCAGCATAAGCATATTATCGGTTGCGGTATCGCTTTTGCCGTCCCACATCTCGCGGATTGCGCCGATGCCCGCCGGCGTCGCCGCACCGCCCATGCCCAGCATGTTGGCGGCGAGGTTGACGGCAATGAGCTTTTCTGCCTTGGGCGATTCGCCTTTCATCAGTTTTCGGATTAGCGGGCGGAAAAGTCTCGAGAGCTTTTCGGTGAGGTCGAGTTTTTCCGCCATCTTTAAGACCGACAGCCACACCGCGTAGATGGCGAGAAGCTTGACGGAGAGCGTTATTCCCTCCGTTCCGCCCGAAAGCAGCGCCGACATCGCCTTGTCGGGCGCGGTAAACAATATGATTGCCATGGACACCAAAAGCAAGCTAAAAAATACAGCGTTCACGCTAAACCTTAAAAAGCGGCTTGGGCTCAAAATAACCTAAATTCCGCTTTTTTCCTTAAAAATAAGCGCCACGAGGGGCGTTATTATGTTATTCAATGGACATTTCAACTATGATTAGTTATACTATATGTGATTTTTTGGTAGGAAAGAGTTAATGGAAAAGAAAACTTACTATATCACGACACCGATTTATTATTCCAGCGGCAAGTTTCACCTCGGCCACTGCTATACCACCGTCATCTGCGACGCTATAGCGCGGTTCAAGCGTATGGCGGGCTACGACGTCTTCTACCTCACAGGCACCGACGAGCACGGCCAAAAGGTGGAAGAGAAAGCAAAAGCCGCCGGCACCACGCCCAAGCAATTTGTCGACGGGCTCTACGCCGAGATAACCGAGCTGTGGAAGCTGCTCGATATCAGCTTTGATAAGTTCATCAGAACGACGGACGCCTATCACGAGGCGGCGGTGCAGAAAATTTTCAAGATTTTATACGAAAAAGGCGACCTCTACAAGTCGGAATACGAAGGGATGTATTGCACGCCCTGCGAGTCGTTCTGGACGAAAAGCCAGCTTAATGACGGCAAATGCCCCGACTGCGGCCGCGAAGTCAAGCTCATGAAAGAGGAGAGCTACTTTTTCCGCCTTTCCAAATATCAGGACAGGCTGATGGAACTCTACACCAAAAACCCCAATTTCATCTCGCCCAAAAGCCGCATGAACGAGATGATAAACAATTTTATAAAGCCCGGCCTCAAGGATTTGTGCGTCTCGCGCACCTCCTTTAAATGGGGCGTGCCCGTCACTTTCGACGAAAAGCACGTCATCTATGTTTGGATTGACGCGCTCTCCAACTATATAACGGCTCTCGGCTACCAAGGCGAGGACGACAGCCTCTTCAAAAAATATTGGCCGGCCGACCTCCACATGGTGGGCAAGGAGATAGTCCGCTTCCACACTATAATCTGGCCCGCAATCTTAATGGCGCTCGATTTGCCGCTGCCCGCCGAGGTTTATGGACACGGGTGGCTGCTTTTCGGAGGCGACAAAATGAGCAAGTCCAAGGGCAACGCCGCCGACCCGTTTTTGCTTTCGTCGCGCTACGGCGTCGACGCCGTCAGATACTATCTTCTCCGCGAAGTGCCCTTCGGCAGCGACGGCATGTTCACCAACGAGCTGTTTTTAAAGCGGATAAACACCGACCTCGCCAACGTCTTCGGCAACCTCGTTTCTCGCACAATCGCCATGATTATCCAATATTTTGACGGGATAATCCCCGCGTTCGGCGATTTAGACGGTAATGACGCTTCGCTGATAGAAACTGCGGAACAGCTTCTTGCCAAAGTTAAACAATGCATAGACGAGCTTGACGCGCCCGCCGCGCTCGAGAACATTTTCGCGCTTTTAAACAAGGCCAACAAATATATTGACGACACCGCGCCATGGGTTTTGTTCAAAAACGGCGACCGCAAAAGGCTTGCCACCGTGCTTTATAACCTCGCCGAAACAATACGCTTTGCCGCCGTGGCGCTGCAACCCTTTTTGACCAATGCGCCCGCGCTGGTGTTCGAGGGATTGGGCGTGCCCGACAATCTTAAGAGCTTTGAAAGCCTCGCCGCTTTCGGCGCGCTGCCCGCGGGAAGCCTCGTCAAAAAAATCCCGCCCATTTTTAATCGTGTCGATATAAAGAAAGAGCTTGCCGAACTCGAGGCCGAAGAGGCTAAAGCGCAGGCGAAAAAGGCGGGGGAAAAACCTTCGGCCGAGCCCGCTCCCAAGCAGGCCGGTAAAGAGGAAATCGGCATTGATGAGTTTTTGAAGGCCGAGCTTAAGACCGCCAAAATCATTGCGGCCGAAAGAGTGGAGGGCAGAAGGAAGCTTTTGAAGCTTACGCTTGACGAGGGCGGCGCGACACGAACGGTAGTCAGCGGCATCGCCGAATTCTACAAGCCCGAGGAGCTAGTCGGCAAAAGTGTGGTATTCGTCGCCAATCTCAAGCCCGCTACTATTGCGGGAATCGAGAGCCGCGGCATGATTCTCTGCGCCGAGGGCAAGGCTGGCCTTGCCATAGTTTCGCCCGACGGCGAAATCGAGCCGGGCTCGGGAGTGCGATAATGCTCATTGACACCCACTGCCATTTAAACGACGAGCGGCTGCTGCCCGAGCTTGATAAAATCATCGGCGGGCTTGCGGCGGACAACCTTTGGGCGATAATCAACGCTAGCTACGACCTCGAATCGTCGATTAAGAGCGTGGAGATAGCCGAAGGCAACGACGCCGTCTTCGCTACGGTGGGGACACATCCTCACGAGGCGATAACCGCCTCGCTTGCCGCCTATGACCGCTACGCCGAGCTGGCGCTCTCCGAGAAAGTGGTGGCGATTGGCGAAATCGGGCTGGATTTTTTCTACGACTACTCGCCGCGCGAGACGCAAAAAAAGGTGTTTTTGGAGCAGCTCGAGCTTGCCGACGCGCTGCATCTTCCCGTCGTTCTCCATATCCGCGACGCCTACGGCGAAGCGCTCGACATACTCAAAAACAATAAGCAGTTCCTAAAATACGGCGCGCTTCTTCACTGCTACGGCGGCGGCGCCGAGCTTGCCCGCGAGTTTTTGAAGCTCGGTTGCAAGTTTTCTTTCGGCGGCGCGATAACTTTTGCCAACGCCAAGCACAACGTGGAGGCGCTGAAATCGCTGCCCCTTGACGCCTTTATGCTGGAGACGGACTGCCCTTATATGACGCCCGTTCCCTACCGCGGTAAAGTAAATTACCCTAAACACTTGAACATCGTAGCCGAAAAGGCCGCCGAAATTTTAAACGTAAGTATTGACGCGCTCGCCGCTCAAACCAACAAAAACGCGCTGGCGTTTTTTGCCTCGGGCGCGATAAAAGAGCCGGCCCTGATGTAAGAGACGGCTCTTTATCTTTGTGCGGCGCTACCCAATTTCGGGGAGAACTGCACAATGATAGAATGTGCCCGATAGCCTCAAATATTCGTTCGGACGCATCCAAAAAATGGTAATATTCTACCGATATATAAAGGTCAGGCATGGAGCTTAGCGAAATTTTAAGAAGACATCAATTCAGGTTCAAAAAAGCTCTGGGCCAAAATTTTATCGCCGACAAAAACCTTCTTGACGCAATAGCTCACGACGCGGGGGTTGAGGGCGGTGACACCGTGCTTGAAATCGGCGCGGGAGCGGGGACGCTGACGCGCGCGCTTTCAAAAGCGGCCAAGCGCGTGGTGGCGTTTGAAATCGACCGCTCGTTAGAGCCCGTTCTTTCGGAAACGCTTGCCGAGTATAAAAACGTCGAAGTGGTTTTCGAGGACGTCTTAAAGCTCTCGGACGGAAAACTTAATGGCCTTGCCGGCGGCGAGTTTAAGGTTTGCGCCAACCTGCCTTACTACATTACGTCCGAGGTTTTGATGCGCTTTATCGAGAGCCGGCTTGAGGTAAAGAGCATAACCGTCATGGTTCAAAAGGAAGTCGCCGAACGGCTGACGGCAAAGGCGGGCACGCCGGAATACGGCGCTCTGACTTTGGCTGCCGCCCTCTACGGCGACGCCCAGATTATGCGGATAGTGCCGAGGAAGGTGTTTTATCCCGAGCCCGGCGTCGATTCGGCGGTAGTGAGAATAACCAAATCCCAAACCGGAATCGAGAACGCCGCCCAAGTTAAAAAACTTATCCGCGCCGCGTTTTCGATGCGGAGAAAGACGCTTCTAAACAACCTTGCCGCGGCGGGCTATCAAAAAGATAAAGCGGCGGCGGCAATCAAGGCGGCGGGACTTGCCGAAAGCGTCAGAGGCGAAGCGCTCAAGCTTTCCGATTTTATAAAACTGGAAAGCGCGCTGAGAAAAGATTAGTTATTTAATCGGAAAAGAGAAGGATTGGGGAAAATTACTTCGGGGCATTAAGCAAAAGCTTGAAAAAGGAAAAAAGCTTTTTTCGGCGCTACATTAAGGGTATATATCCAGCTTAGCGGAGGTAGATAAAAAGAATGGGAAGAAGGATTGAAAAGGATTCTTTCGGAGCGGTCGAAATACCCGAGGGCAGGCTTTGGGGCATTCAGACGGAGCGCAGCCGCCGCAATTTTTCGATAGGCGGCCAGCGGATTCCGATGGAAATAATCCGCGCCATCGCGCTCATTAAGTCGGCCGCGGCGGTCGTCAACTGCAAGGCGGGCAAGCTCCCGCCCGACAAGTGCACCGCCATAGTGGCATCGGCGGGCGAGATTTTGTCCTCAGACTTAAAGGCGGAGTTCCCGCTGGTGGTTTGGCAGACGGGCAGCGGCACCCAAACCAACATGAACGTCAACGAGGTCATAGCGCGGCTTGCCGAAGGCAAGTGCAAGCTCCACCCCAACGACGACGTCAACATGTCGCAGAGCACTAACGACGTATTTCCCTCCGCCATCCATATTGCGGCCGTTTTGGAGTGCGAACGGACGCTTATTCCCGCATTAAAGGGCTTGGCGGAAACGGCGAAGTCGATAGAGGAAAAGAGCGCGGGCATAGTCAAGCTGGGCAGGACGCACCTTCAGGACGCCACGCCCATTAAGTTTTCGGAAGAAGTGTCGGCCTGGCGCGCCGCGGTGGAGAGCGGTATTCAAATGCTGAACGACGCTTTGAAGTATTTAAGGAAACTTGCGCTCGGCGGAACGGCGGTCGGCAACGGCATCAACGCGCCGCAAGGCTTCGGCAAGGCGGCGGTTCACGAGCTCAACCTGATGACTTCGGGCGGCTTTGTCGAGGATGAGAACAAATTCCGCGCGCTGTCGATGAAGGACGCGGTTTCGAATTTCCACGGCGTCTTAAAGACGATAGCGGCGAGCTTGTTCAAGATAGCAAACGACGTGCGCTGGCTTGCCTCGGGCCCGCGAGGCGGCATAGGCGAAATAACCATTCCCGCAAACGAGGCGGGAAGCTCTATTATGCCGGGCAAGGTCAACCCGACGCAGAGCGAGGCGCTGATGATGGTGGCCGCCGAGATTTTGGGCAACGACGCCACGGTGGCGTTCGCGGCGTCGCAGGGGAACTTTCAGCTCAACGTCTGCATGCCCGTCATAGCATTCAAGGTTATGGAATCCATCAAACTTCTTGCCGACGGCGTAAAAAGCTTTGATAAAAACTGTTTCTCGGGGCTTGTCCCGAACGCAAAAAAAATGCGCGAGAACGTCGAAAAGAGCTTGATGCTGGCGACGGCGCTGGCGCCCCATATCGGCTACGACAAAGCGTCGGAGCTCGTCCGCTACGCCGATAAAAACAATTTAAGTCTGGGAAAAGCCAACCTTATTTTGGGCCTCGTCGCCCCCGAGCTGTTTCAGGAATTAATCGACCGCATATTAAGATAAAACGCATAAAGGAGAAACAATGGAGCCTTTAATACTTGACGGAAAAAAGCTTGCCAGAGAAATTGAAGCCGAGCTTGCGGAAAGAGTTAAACAAATCGTGGAGAGAACGGGCGAAGTCCCCGTGCTCGCCACCATCATCGTGGGCAACAATCCTGCGTCGGAGACCTACGTCAAAATGAAATGCAACGCCTGCCGAAGAATCGGTCTGGAGCCTAAAAAAATCGCGCTCGGCGAGGATACCACGACTGATGAGCTTCTCGCCGTCATAAACGAGCTCAACGCCGACCCCAAGGTGTGCGGAATTTTGCTTCAGCATCCCGTGCCGCGGGGCATAGACGAGCAGCGGTGCATGAACGTTATCGCGCTCGAAAAGGACGTCGACGGCGTCAACACCGCGGGATTCGGGCGGATGGCGATGGGGCTTGACGCCTACGTCTCGGCGACGCCGCTCGGAATTATAAAGATTTTGGAGCGTTACGGCATCGAAATAGAAGGCAAGGAAGCGGTGGTAATCGGAAGAAGCGCCATACTCGGCAAGCCCGTCGCCATGCTCCTTTTAAACAAAAACGCCACCGTCACCATCTGCCATTCCAGAACTAAAAACCTTGCCGAAATCGTCCGCCGCGCCGATATAGTAGTGGCTGCCGTGGGCAAGCCCGAGTTTGTCAAAGCGGATTGGATTAAAGAGGGCGCCGTCATCGTCGACGCCGGCTACAACGAAGGCAACGTCGGCGACGTCGACCTTAAAGCTGCCGCCGCTAAGAGCTCGGCATATACGCCCGTTCCCGGCGGAGTCGGCCCCTGCACCATAGCCATGCTGATGACGCAGACGGTGTTGAGCGCCGAGAAAAAAGCGGGTTTAAGATAAGCAAATAAAAATCTAGTATTATTTGGCCGCCTTGCGCGGCCTTTTTTCTTTTGTGGTTCAATTATCCCTAACGCTTAATTTTTTTTAACTTCTCGGTTCGATTTTAATTTTTTGGGGACGCAAGGCAAACGCGGCTAATTTTTCGGGGCAAGTCAATATTTTTTCGAAGGGTTAAATAAGGGCGTTTTTAATTGCCAAAAATAAATATTTTTGTTAGAATAGCGGTGTATTCGCGCCGGGAGAGGATGATGAAAAAGAATAAGGTAGAAAAGCTAATCTTTTTAATCTCTGCTGTGGGTTTTTGCGCGGATTCGGTTACTAAAGCTTACTGAGAAAGGCGCGGGCTACTCCTGCGCTTTTTTGTTTTTTGGAGGCAATATGAAAAAAGTCGCCTTAGTCATGGGAAGCAAGAGTGATATCGAGATACTGAAGCGCGCCGCCGAGGTTTTGGACAAGTTCGGCGTGCCCTACGAAGGCCGCGTGCTTTCGGCACACCGCACCCCCGAAGAGGCGGCCGAGTTCGCCAAATCGGCCGAGGACTCTTTCGGCGTCGTCATCGCTTGCGCCGGCAAAGCGGCGCATCTTGCCGGCGTCATCGCGAGCCTCACTCCCCTTCCCGTCATCGGCATTCCCGCCAAGGGCTCCTTCGAGGGGCTTGACAGCCTTCTTTCCACCGTTCAGATGCCTGCCGGCATTCCGGTGGCGACCGTTGCCGTAAACGGCGGCGAGAACGCCGCGCTTTTGGCTGTCCGAATTCTCGCGCTCGGTGAGCCCGCTCTTAAAGAAAAGCTTATCGCCTACCGCGCCGAAATGAAGAAAAAAATACTCTTAGACGACGCCGAGGTTTCCGCCGAGCTGAATTCCGAGGCAAAAAAGGCCTAAAGCGTTTATAGTTAAAAAATTAACGGTATTACCGAAAAGGAGATTACGTATGAAAGCCTTAAACCAAATTTACGAGGGCAAAGCAAAGAAAGTGTTCGCTACCGACGATCCCGACGTCGTGCTGGTCTCCTATAAAGACGACGCGACGGCCTTCAACGGCTTGAAAAAGGGCCAAATCGCGGGCAAGGGTGTCATAAACAACCGCATAAGCAACCAGATGTTCAAGCTTTTGGAAAGCCGCGGCATAAAGACGCATTACCTTGAGGAGGTTTCGCCCACCGATACCTATGTTCGGCGCGTCCGGATAGTGCCCATCGAGGTCATCGTGAGAAACATAGCGGCAGGCTCGCTCGCCAAAAGGCTGGGTGTGCCCGAGGGCACCGTCATGAAGTCGACCGTCCTCGAGTTCTGCTATAAAAACGACGAGCTCGGCGATCCCATGATAAACGAGTATCACGCCCTCGCCATGGAGTTCGCGACTAAAGAAGAAATCGAAAAAATCACCTCGATGAGCTTTAAAATCAACGAGGTTTTGAGGGAATATTTAAAGGGCGCCGGCATCGACCTCATCGACTTCAAACTTGAGTTCGGCCGCTATAAGGGCGACATCATTTTAGCCGACGAAATATCGCCGGACACCTGCCGCTTTTGGGATATGGCCACCCGCGAAAAGCTCGACAAGGACCGCTTCCGCCGCGACCTCGGCGGAGTGGAGGAGGCCTATCGCGAAGTAATGGCGCGGCTTTTCAAAATCGCATAAGAAAAAACGGGGAATTCCCCGCCAAATACAGGGAGCCAACATGAGTCATCTAATTTTACCCGAACGCGAGATGGGCGTGCACGAGGAATGCGGAATAATCGGCATCATGTCCAAGACCAAGACCGACCTTGCGCGCGATATTTACTACGGACTTTTCGCCCTCCAGCACCGCGGGCAGGAGAGCGCGGGAATAGCCGTCGCCTACAACGAAAAAAAGGTTGCCTACTATAAAAACATGGGATTGGTTCACGAGGTATTCTCCGACGAGGAGCTTTCCCTTCTGCCCGAGACCAACTTCGGCATCGGCCACGTCAGATATTCGACGACGGGCACCAGCAACGTCGTCAACGCCCAGCCCGTGGTGTTCTACGGCAGGCACGGGCGGATGGCGGTGGCGCACAACGGCAATATCATCAACGTCGCCGACATCAAACAGAGAATGATAGCGAACGGCCACATCTTCCAGTCCTCGACCGACTCCGAAGTGGTGGCGGCGCTCATCAACGAATGCAGCACCGAGAGCGTCATGAAGGGCGTCTACAACGCCTGCAAGAGCATTTTGGGCGCCTATGCGCTCGTCGTTTTGACGGGAAGCGAGCTTATCGCCGTCCGCGACCGCCACGGCCTCAAACCTTTGGTTATGGGCGAAAAGGACGGCAAAATCATATTTGCGAGCGAGAGCGCCGCGCTTGACGCCATCGACGCCACGCTTATAAGGGACGTTCTCCCCGGCGAGATTATCCGCATCGACTCCGAAGGAAGAATTGAGAGCGGCAGCTTTGCCCGGCCCATTCACAGCCCATGTATATTCGAGCTTGTCTACCTCGCCCGAAGCGACTCCGTTTTAGACGGCGTCAGTGTCTACAACGCGCGCTACGAGTGCGGCAAAAGGCTTGCAAACCTTTATAAAATCGACGCCGACATCGTGGCGGGCGTCCCCGACTCCGCCGTCGTCTGCGCGCGCGGATATTCCGAGGCGAGCGGCATTCCCTATGTCGACGCGCTCAGCAAAAACCGCTACGTCGGCCGCACCTTCATTCAGCCCGTCCAGTCCCAACGCGAAAGCAGCGTCAGGATAAAGCTCAACGCCTTCAGAACCAACATCAAGGGCAAGCGGCTGATTTTAATCGACGATTCCATCGTTCGCGGCACAACCAGCAAGAAAATCATCACGCTTCTCAGAAACAACGGCGCCGCCGAGGTTCACATGGTGGTGGCGAGCCCGCCCGTCCGCTTCCCCTGCTTCTTCGGCGTCGACATGACGACCAAGGACCAGCTTATCGCGGGCTACCGCGAGCCCGAGGAAATCTGCGAGCTAATAGGCGCCGACAGCCTCCACTATATCCCGCTCGAGGACCTTGTCGCCTCCTGCGGCGGCGGCGGCTACTGCACCGGCTGCTTCAACAACAAATATTCGTTCGACATCGACGAATACAATCCCGGTAAAGAGGTTTTGGAGTAATTATGGCTATTGATTATAAGGACGCCGGCGTCGACATCGAAGCGGGTTACAGCGCCGTCCGTCTGATGAAGGAATACGTCAAATCCACCTACGATAAAAACGTGGTGGGGGATATAGGCTCGTTCGGCGGCTTCTATGCACTCTCCGATACCGCGGACGGCGACGTCTTAGTGGCAGGCACCGACGGCGTCGGCACCAAACTCAAATACGCCTTCGCGCTCGACCGCCACGATACCATCGGCATCGACTGCGTCGCAATGTGCGTCAACGACATCGTCTGTCAGGGCGCGCGCCCCCTCATCTTCCTCGACTACATAGCCTCGGGCAAGCTCATTCCCGAAAAGACGGCCGAAATAGTCAAGGGCGTGGCGGCGGGTTGCCGCATGGCGGGTTGCGCCTTAATCGGCGGCGAAACCGCCGAAATGCCCGGCTTTTATCAGGGCGGCGACTACGATATAGCGGGGTTTTCCTGCGGAATAGCCAAAAGAAACAAAATTATTAACGGAAGCGGCATAGCAGCGGGTGACGTTCTCATCGGCCTTGCCTCCTCCGGCATCCACAGCAACGGCTATTCGCTCGTTCGCAAGCTGTTTCCCCCGATAAAGGAAGAGCTAGAAAGATTCGACGCCGAGCTGGGCGCCGTTCCCGCCGACATTCTTCTCACTCCCACCAGAATTTACGTCAAATCCGTTCTTGCGATTATCGAAAAATATCAAATTAAAGGAATCGCCCATATCACGGGCGGCGGTTTTATTGAAAACATTCCCCGCATCATCCCCGACGGCCTAGGCATAAAAATTTATAAAAACAGCTACAAGCTGCCGAGAATTTTCGAGGTTCTTGCCGCGCGCTCGGGCATCGAAGAGACCAAGCTCTACAATACCTTCAACATGGGCATAGGAATGGTGCTAGCCGTCGACGCCGGGTTAGCGGACGAGGTCATCGGCTTTGCAAATTCTTTGGGCGAAAAGGCCTGCCGTTTGGGCGAGGTTGTAAAAGGCGGAGGTGTCGAGCTTTGTTAAAGCGGATAGCCGTCTTCGTTTCGGGCGGCGGCAGCAATCTTCAAAGCTTGATTGACGGCGTGAACTCGGGCGAAATCAAGGCCGAGATGGCCGCGGTTATTGCCAGCTCCTCCAAAATTTTCGCCGTCGAGCGCGCCAAAATCCATAACATTCCCTGCTTTGTCATGCGGAAGCGCGACTTTTCTTCGCTCGACGCCATGTATGACGAGATTATTGCCATTTTGAAAGAGCGGAACGTCGATTTGGTGGTGCTCGCCGGCTATCTCACCATATTGACACCCAACATTATCGAAGCGTTTCGGGGCCGGATAATCAACATCCACCCCTCCCTCATTCCCAAATACTGCGGCATGGGCTTTTACGGCCTCAAGGTTCACGAGGCGGTTGTTGCGGCCGGCGAAAAGGAGTCGGGCGCTACCGTCCACTTTGTCGACGAAGGCGCCGACACCGGCAAAATCATAAGGCAGGAGAGAGTGCCGGTCTACCCCTCCGACACCGCCGAGACGCTTGCGGCAAGAGTGCTCGAGGTCGAGCACCGCATTTTAAGAGAAACAGTAAAGCAGCTTGTCGAAGCTGACTTACCAAGTAAAAGTGAGGTTTGCAAATGAAGAAGAGAGCGTTAATTTCCGTTTCCGACAAAACCGGCGTCGTCGACGCTGCCAAACGCCTTTCCGCGCTGGGCTATGAAATCATCTCCACGGGCGGCACCGAAAAGGCGCTTAAGGACGCTGGCTTAACCGTCATCAACGTTTCCGATATAACGGGTTTTCCCGAGTGTCTGGACGGCAGAGTCAAGACGCTCCATCCCAAAATTCACGCCGGACTTCTCGCCGAGAGGGACAAGCCCGAGCACATGGAAAGGCTTGCCGAGCTTGGCATTGACACCATCGACGTGCTTATCGTCAACCTCTATCCTTTCAAAAAGACCGTCATGAAAGAGGGCGTCGACTTCGCCGACGCCGTCGAGAACATCGACATCGGCGGGCCGGCCATGATCCGCGCCGCCGCCAAGAACTATAAGGACGTCGTCGTTTTGGTCGATGCCAAGGATTATGACAAGGCGCTAAGCGAACTCGAAAACGGCGGAGTATCGCTCGAAACCAAAAAATATCTTATGTATAAGGTTTTCGCCCATACCGCCGTCTACGATTCGCTTATCTCGAATTACTTAAGAGAAAAACTCGGCATAGCTTTCCCCGAGCAGCTGACGCTTGCCTATGAGAAGGTGGAGGAGCTCCGCTACGGCGAAAATCCCCACCAGCGCGGCGCGCTCTACGGCGAGGCCATTCCCGCTCATAATTCGCTGATATCGGCCAAGCAACTGAACGGCAAGCAGCTCTCTTACAACAACATCAACGACGCCAACGGCGCCATCGAGCTTTTGAAGGAGTTCGAGGGGCCCGCCGTCGTCGCGGTAAAACACGCCAACCCCTGCGGCGTCGCGGTAGCCGAAAGCATTTTGGAGGCTTATAAAAAGGCTTACGACTGCGATCCCGTTTCGATATACGGCGGCATCGTCGCCGCCAACCGCGAGATAGGCGCCGACACCGCCGCCGAGCTCGTAAAAATCTTTTTGGAGATTGTGATAGCGCCCTCATTCACCGAAGAGGCGCTTGAAATCTTAAAGAAAAAGCCCAATCTCCGCGTTTTGGCAGAGCCCGACATCGCCAAGCCCAATCCGCCCATCGTCGACTTTAAAAAGTGCTACGGCGGGCTGATTATCCAAGACGCCGACCAGAAAGACGTCGCCGAAATGAAGGTGGTGACAAAAAATTCGCCGACCGAGGCCGAAATCGCCGATATGCTGTTTGCCATGAAAGTCGTCAAGCACTGCAAGAGCAACGCCATAGTCGTCGCCAAAGGCAATATGACGCTGGGCATCGGAACCGGTCAGACCAACCGCATTTGGGCAGCATCCGAGGCGCTGTCGCGCTCCAAGGACGCCAAGGGCGCCGTGCTGGCGAGCGACGCTTTCTTCCCCTTCAACGACTGCGTCCAAGAAGCGGCGAAATATGGCATTTCGGCAATCATTCAGCCGGGCGGCTCCGTCCGCGATAGCCTCAGCATCGAGGAATGCGACAATAGCGGCATCGCCATGATTTTTACTTCCTGCCGGCATTTCAAACACTAAAAATCCTTGAGGTTTTTGGAAACATGGATAAAAAAAGCGTAATGGTTATAGGAGGCGGCGGACGGGAACACGCCATCTGCGCCAAGCTTAAAGAAAGCGAAAAAGTAGGCAAGCTCTACTGCGCGCCGGGAAATGCGGGCACGGCGGCGATTGCGACCAACGCGCCCTTCGGCGCCCTCGAATTCGATAAAATAGCAAGCTTTGCCAAAGAGAACGCCATCGACATAATTTTCGTGGCGCCCGACGACCCGCTTGCCAAAGGGCTGGTCAACCGCCTCGAGGCCGAGGGTATAAAGGCGTTCGGCCCGCGCGAGGAAGCCGCGATCATCGAGGCGAGTAAGGCGTTTTCCAAAGCTTTCATGAAGCGCCATAATATTCCCACCGCAGACTACCAAATATTTTCCGATTTTTCCGCCGCACTTGAATATGCCAAAGTCTCAAAATATCCTCTCGTCATCAAGGCGGACGGGCTGGCGCTCGGCAAGGGCGTCATAATCGCAAAAGACTTTTCCGAGGCCGAGGCCGCGCTGTCCGACATAATGCAGAAAAAGATATTCGGCGAGTCGGGGCGCGAAGTCGTGATAGAAGAATTTTTAACGGGCACCGAGGTGACCGTTCTCGCCTTCACCGACGGCAAGAGCGTCAAATGCATGCCCTCCTCGCAGGACCACAAAAAGGCCTACGACGGTGACCAAGGACCCAACACCGGCGGCATGGGCGCTTTTGCGCCCTCCCCCAAGTTTACCGAAGAAATCGCAGAAGAAACACTTAACAATATCATTTTGCCCACTTTAAAGGGGCTTTTGGAAGAAAACAGAGTTTTTAAAGGCGTCATTTATTTCGGGCTCATGCTGACCGATAGCGGCGTCAAAGTGGTGGAATACAACGCCCGCTTCGGCGATCCCGAAACGCAGGTCGTTCTGCCGCTTTTGAAAACCGACCTTTTGGACATAGTGGAAGCGGTCATCGAGGGAAGGCTCGACGAACTTGAAATAGAATGGGAAGAAAAAACCGGTTTTACCGTCGTCTGCGCCTGCGCGGGTTACCCCGCCTCTTCGCAAAAAGGCCTTCCCATCGAGATAGGAGAGCTCGGCTCCGACATCATTCTTTACCACGCCGGCACCAAGCTTCAAGACGGCAAACCGGTTACAAACGGCGGCAGAGTTTTTTCGGTTACCACCGTCAAAGAAAACATCGAATCGGCGCGAAAGACCGTTTACGCCGAAATCGACAAAATTAAATTTTCGGGAATGCGCTACCGCAAAGATATAGGCATTAAATAAGCGTTAGGTTGCCGACTCACCCAAAGGGAAAGTCCACGAAAGGCGAATATAACAATTATAATTTTGTTAGGCTAAAACTATTTTGCATTAGCAAGTCAAATACAGATTGTAAGGTTAAGGTAAAAAATGGTCAGACGGATTTATGTCGAAAAGCGCGCGGGCTTTGATAATTTCAGAAAAAAAATCCAAGGCGAAATTTTCGATATTTTGGGCGTTAAGGCCGAGCTTCGAGTCTTTTTGCGTTATGACGTCGAGGATATCGGCGACGAAGTTTTCGAGGCGGCAAAATCCTCGGTGTTTTCCGAGCCGCCCGCCGATATCGTCTATGACGACGTTGAATTTTTAAAGGGCGCGCGCGTTCTCGTCACCGAATATCTCGACGGGCAGTTCGACCAGCGCGCGGCGAGCGCGGCTGAGTGCGTCGCGCTGCTTTCGGGCGGCGAGCGGCCGCTGGTGCGCTGCGCCACAGTCTTCGCCTTTTTCGGTATTTCCGACTCCGACTTTTTAATCATTAAAAAGCATTTGATAAACCCCGTCGAAAGCCGCGAAGGAAGCGCCGAAATTCCTTTGACGCTCAAGGCGAAAAAGCCCGTTAAGCGCAAAATGCGCGAAGAACTCTCGGGTTTTATTTCTCTTTCTGCGGCCGAGCTTAAGAAGTTTTCCGATGATTTCGGCTTTGCCATGACGCTCGAAGACCTTAAGTTCGTGCAGGACTATTTCAAATCGGAAAACCGCGAGCCGACCGTCACCGAGCTTAAAATCTTAGACACCTATTGGAGCGACCACTGCCGCCACACCACTTTTTTGACCGAGCTCACCGATATAGAAATAGAATCTGAAAATCCGCACATTAAAAAGAGCTTGGAGCTTTACCGCGCTATTTTCGCCGAGCTTTATAAAGACCGTCCCGACAAATACCCCTGCCTCATGGATATCGCCACCATCGGCACCAAAAAACTTAAGGCGATGGGATACCTAAAAAACCACGACGAGAGCGAGGAGGTCAACGCCTGCTCCATTAAGGTCGCGGTAGCGGGAGAGGGCGGCACTGAAGACTGGCTCATAATGTTCAAAAACGAAACCCACAACCACCCCACCGAAATCGAGCCTTTCGGCGGCGCGGCGACCTGTTTGGGCGGCGCCATCCGCGATCCGCTTTCGGGCAGGGCATACGTCTATCAGGCAATGAGAATTACGGGCGGCGGCAATCCCTTCCTTGAAAACACCTTGAAGGGCAAGCTTCCCCAGCGCGTCATCACCAAGACGGCGCTAGCCGGATTTTCCAGCTACGGCAACCAAATCGGGCTTGCGACGGGCAAGGTGCAGGAGTTCTACCACGAGGGATACGTCGCCAAGAGATTGGAGGCGGGCTTCGTCATAGCGGGCGCGCCCGCCGCCAACGTCATAAGAAAGAGGCCTTCGGCGGGCGACGTCGTCATTTTGGTGGGCGGCGATACCGGCCGCGACGGTTGCGGCGGCGCGACGGGCAGCAGCCGCGCGCACACCGAGGAATCCGTCGAGCTCTGCGGCGCCGAGGTGCAGAAGGGCAACGCTCCCGAAGAAAGAAAGCTGATGCGGCTGTTTAAAAATCCCGAGGCGGCGCGGCTCATTATCCGTTGCAACGACTTCGGCGCGGGCGGCGTGGCGGTCGCCATCGGCGAGCTTGCCGAGGGCATCGACATTCGGCTTGATCTTGTTCCCAAAAAATACGAAGGGCTGACTGCGACCGAACTCGCCATCAGTGAATCGCAGGAAAGAATGGCCGTCGTCGTCAAAGCCTCCGACGCCGAAAAATTTGCCGCGCTCGCGGGCGAGGAAAATCTTAAGGCCACCACCGTCGCCGAGATAACCGACCTCGGCCGCCTCAGAATGTTTTACGATGACGAGCCGATTGCCGATATAGCGAGGAGCTTCCTTGATACCAACGGCGTTCGCCAGCAAGCCGAGGCAAAAATCCAAGACCGCGGCCAAAATTTCTTTGACAAAATCGAAGGAGACACATTATTAAAGCTTAAAACGGAAGGCTATCAAGCCGCGCTTTCAAACGAGCTAAAAAAACTTAAAAACTGCTCTCAAAAGGGCTTGGGCGAGGTTTTTGACTCCACAATCGGCGCGGCGTCGGCGCTGCTTCCTTTCGGCGGCAGACATATGCTGACGGAATCGACGGCAATGGCGGCTAAGCCTCCCGTCGACGGCGACACCGACACCGTCACCGTCGCGGCGTGCGGGCTCTATCCCGAAATGCTGTCGGCTTCGCCTTACATAGGCGCAATATATTCTGTCATAGGTGCCGTTTCCAAGCTCGTCGCGAGCGGCGTGAAAAAGGAAACCATTTATCTTTCGCTTCAGGAATACTTCAAACGGCTGGGACGCGACAAGACGCGCTGGGGCGAGCCGGCGGCGGCGCTTTTGGGCGCCCTCGACGCCGAGCTGGGGCTCAAAATCGGCGCCATTGGCGGCAAGGACAGCATGAGCGGCAGCTTTGAAAACATCGATGTGCCGCCCACGCTCATCGGCTTTGCCATCGGCGTCACCGACACTAAGAAGCTCACCCATAACGCATTTTCCGATAAGGGCTATATCTATCGCTTCAAAGTCAAAAAAGACGAGTTCGGCGAGCCCGACTACGAAAGCCTGCTTTCGCTCTATAACGAGGTTTATTCACTCATTTCGGCGGATAAAGTGGTCAATTCGGCAGTTGTCGAGCACGGATTTATGGTCGCTCTCGCAAAATCGCTGCTCGGAAACATGGCCGGAGCAAAGCTTTACCGCATAGGCTTCGACATGTTCAAGCCCGACACCGGCGACATTATTTTAATCACAAAGGAGAAGATAGCGACCGAGGCGGGCGAACTTTTAGGCGAGCTTACTTCCTCGGGTAAAATCGAGGCCGAGGGCGTTTCTGTCGCTCTTTCCGAGCTCAGTGCGCCCTATACGGCGACGCTGGAGCCCATCTTTAAGACGACGGCGGCCGCCGATGGCGCGGCGAAGAACGCCGATTTCAACGTTTCCAAAACCTTTAAATCGAAATATCCGACAGCCAAGCCCCGCGTCTTTATTCCCGTTTTTCCGGGAACTAACTGCGAATACGATACCGCCAAAAAGTTCATAAAGGCGGGCGCCATCCCCGATATTTTCGTTTTGAAGAACTTAAAGCCCGCCGACGTCGAATACTCGGCGAGAGAGTTTCAAAAGCGCATAAGTAACGCTCAGATAATAGCTTTCCCGGGCGGCTTTTCGGGCGGCGACGAGCCCGACGGCAGCGGCAAATTCATTGCCGTCACAATAAAAAATCCGTTGATAAAGAAAGAGATTTTATCTCTGCTTTACGAGCGCGACGGCCTTATTTTGGGAATCTGCAACGGCTTTCAGGCGCTCATAAAGACGGGCTTGCTTCCCTTCGGCGTCATCGAGGACTTGAGAAGCGACAGCCCGACTTTGACTTTCAACACCATTTCGCGCCACGTTTCGACCATCGTCAAAATAAGGATTTCATCCAACGCCTCGCCTTGGCTTTCGGGCTTTAGGATGGGCGAGACCTTCTACGTGCCGGTCAGCAACGGCGAAGGCCGCTTCGTAGCACCCGAGGCGACGATAGAAAAGCTCATTGCGGGCGGACAAATCGCCACACAATACTGCGACGAGACGGGCAACGCCACCATGGCCTCGCCATTCAACCCCTCCGGCTCCATGATGGCGGTGGAAGGGCTTATTTCGCCCTGCGGCAGGGTGTTCGGCAAGATGGGGCACTCGGAGCGGACGGGAAAGGGCCTTTACAAAAACTTCCCCGGCAATTTCGATATGGACATCTTTGCCAACGGCGTCAATTACTTCAAGTAAGCGATAATTTTTTAGGTCTGCCTCAAAGCGCATCGGGATATCGAATATCTTGGCGGTCTCGGAGCATCGAATATGTTCAAACAGCGAATATCTTTGACGCGGGAAAACACTCGAAAAAAATTAAGTCTTCAGCGGCGGGCAGGAACCGCCGCTGTTTTAAAAAAACTAAAAAAATATCATTTACTTCATTAAACTAGTTGACTAGCGAACTAAAGTGAAATATAATGAGGTAAGATTTAAAAGGCCGATTACTGACTGCCAAATGAATTAGGGTTGGTCAAAGGTCGTCCCGAAAAAAGGTAAAAAAATGAAGATAGGGCAGGATAAATTGAAAAAAGACGAAAAGCTGGTGCTGGAGCTCCGCGAGGTGTTCGAGAGCTACGGCTTTTCGCGCTTTAAGATGTCGAAGTTCGAGGAGTATGTGTTTTACCTCGAAAACAAAAATTTCTTAAAGACCGAGCAAATCATCACTTTCACCGACCGCGGCGGGCGGTTGCTCGCTCTAAAGCCCGACATCACGCTTTCGATTGCCAAGACGTTCGGCGGCAAGGCGGGCGAGACAGAGAAAGTCTATTACATCGAAAATGTCTACCGCTATTTAAAGCACACCGACGAATACCGCGAGACCGAGCAGATGGGCTTAGAGGTGATGGGCGCTGTCGACACTTATTCCGAACTCGAAGTCATTCTTCTCGCCATGAAGAGCTTGGAGCTCATCGACAAAAACTACGTGCTCGACATATCCCACATCGGGCTGACGATGGGACTTTTCGAGAGCTTGGGCATTGAGGACGGGCGCGCCCGTGAGGCGCTTCAAAACTGCATCTCCCAAAAGAACGGCCACGATATTGAGGCGGCCGCGCCGGGTATTTCGGCCGCCGCGCTGGACGCCATAAGAAAGGTTATCGCGCTTCCCGGCGATATCGGCGAGGCTCTCGCCGTTCTGGAAGGATTAAGCTCGGGGAACGGAATGTCGCAGGCGATTAGTGAGCTCAAATCGCTCTGGAACGCGCTCAAAACGACAAAATACGCTCGACGCGCCAAACTCGACCTTTCGATATCGGGCGACGTCAACTACTACAACGGCATAATTTTCCGAGGCTACGTCGAAAAAATACCTGTCTCGGTGCTGTCGGGCGGAAGATACGACCTTTTGATTCAAAAATTTAAAAAAGAAGGCGGCGCGGTGGGGTTCGCCCTCAATCTCGACGACCTTGCGCTCTACTATCCCAGAGCCGCGGCCGACGAGAACGAGGTTTATCTCGTCTACGGAGAGGACGCCGACGCCGGCGCGGTGGCCGAGAAAGCAGCCGCGCTCGTTAAGGAGGGCTACATTGTGAAGGCGCAACGGACGCCGCCGAAAAACGCCGACGCCAAAACAATCGAATTCAGGGGGAGGGACTAGGTATGTTCAGCATCGCGCTTCCCAAAGGCAGACTTGCTGATAAGACTTCCAAGCTTTTATTTAATCTCGGATACATCGGCGAAACGCCTGCCGACAACAGAAAGCTGGTTTTTTGCGACGCCGAGCGCGGCGTCAGATATTTTTTGGTTAAACCCTCCGACGTCGCCATCTACGTCGAATACGGCGTCGCCGACATCGGCGTGGTGGGAAAGGACGTTTTAGTCGAAGAGCGTCCCGACGTCTACGAGCTCCTCGATTTAAAATTCGGGAAATGCAGGATGTGCGTGGCGGCGGCGGAAGGCTACAAGCCCGATATGAGCCGGCCGGTCAAGGTAGCGACCAAGTTCGTCAACACCGCGCTTGCCTATTTCGAAAGCGTCAACCGCGAGTCGGAGATTATAAAGCTTAACGGCTCCGTCGAGCTCGCGCCCCTTCTCGGTATCTCCGACGTCATCGTCGACTTGGTGGAAACAGGCACCACGCTAAAGGAAAACAACCTTAAAATCATCGCCGAAATAATGAAGGTCAGCGCGCGGCTTATCGCCAATAAATCGGCCTACAAGTTCAAAACGCGCGAAATTGACGCCCTTGCCGCCGCGCTGTCCGTGGCAGTGTCCGCCGAGAAGTGAGCTTTATATGGTTAAAATGATAAAATTCAAAGGGGATTTTTCCGAGCTGTTTTCAAGGCGCGAGGAATTTGGCGAGAGCGTGAGCGAAGTGGTTGCCAAAATTATCGCCGATGTAAAAGAACGGGGCGACGCCGCTTTAATGGAATACGCCCAAAAATTCGACGGTGTCGTGCTTAAAAGCTTAGAGGTTGACAAGGAAGAAATAGAGGAAGCGGTAGCCGCGGCCGACCCCCGCTTTTTAAATACTTTGACGCTCGCCAAAGCGAATATCGAAAAATTCCATCGCCGCCAACGCCCCAAGGGCTTTAAGGTTAGATATGGCAACGGTGTGGTTTTGGGCGAGAGGGTTTCGGCGGTAAAGCGCGCGGGCATTTACGTGCCCGGAGGCACCGCAGCCTATCCTTCAACCGTGCTTATGAACGCCGTTCCCGCCGCCGTTGCCGGCGTGGAAGAAATAATTATGATAACGCCGCCGGGAAAGGACGGAAAAGTAAACCCTAACATTCTCGCCGCGGCTAAAATCGCGGGCGTGAGCAGAGTGTTTAAGTCGGGCGGCGCCCAAGGGATTGCCGCGCTTGCCTACGGCAGCGAGAGCGTTCCCGCCGTCGACGTCATCACCGGACCGGGCAACGCCTACGTCGCCGAAGCCAAAAGGCAGGTTTTCGGCAAGGTGGGAATAGATATGGTCGCCGGCCCCAGCGAGATTTTAATCATCGCCGACGGCGAGCAAAACCCCGAATTTATTGCCGCCGATATGCTGGCGCAGGCCGAGCACGACACCTTAGCCTCGGCCGCGGTCGTGACCGGTTCCGAGCTTTTGGCGGAAAAGATTGCGGCAGCGTTAGAGCGCCGCCTTAGCCTTTTGGACAGGGAAAACATCGCGAGAAATTCAATCGAAAACTTCGGCAGGATTATAATAGTGCCAAGCCTAGATGAAGCTCTTAAAATCGCCGAATACGCCGCGCCCGAACACCTCGAGCTTCTGGTCAAAAGCCCCCGGGAGCTTCTTTCCAAGCTAAAAAATGCGGGATCGGTGTTTTTGGGCGAATTTTCGCCCGAAGCCGTCGGCGATTATTTCGCGGGCGCCAACCACACGCTGCCCACCTCGGGCTCGGCGAGATTTTCATCCCCGCTTTCCGTCCGAAGCTTTACAAAGCGGACGCAATATATCAGATACACCCGCCGCGCGCTGAAAAAATACGGCGAAGGTATAGCCGATTTCGCGGTGCGGGAAGGGCTTACCGGCCACGCCGAGTCGGTAAAAGTAAGGCTGAAGGGCTGAAAAAACAAAATATTAATTAAAAATTTTGTATAGATTTTTAGACGAAATATAAGATTTAATGACAAAAGTTAAGTTTTATTGCACTATTTTGACTATATAAAATACCGATTGGGAAAAGATAAAAAAATATGAGCAGGTTTTTTTCCGAAAAATACAAAAATTTGACTCCCTATACGCCGGGCGAACAGCCGCAGGAGGGAGGCTTTGTCAAGCTCAACACCAACGAGTCGCCTTTTCCGCCCTCGCCTAAGGCGGCGGCGGCACTCTCTTCAGCCGAAATCAACAAGCTGAGGCTCTATCCCGACCCCGAAAGCCGCCTGATAAGGCGCGCGCTGGCCGCCAATCTTTCGCTTGACATCGAAAACATATTTGTGGGGAACGGCTCCGACGAGGTGCTGGCATTCATTTTCGCGGCGTTTTTCGACGGCGAAAGAGAGGTGTGCTTCCCCGAGATAAGCTACGGTTTTTATCCCGTATACTGCGAGCTTTACGGCATCAAAACGAATACCATTCCCCTCAAAGAGGATTATTCGATTGACATAGAGGCGTTTGTAAGGACCGACAAAAGCGTGGTGCTCGCCAACCCCAACTCGCCAACCGGCATGGCGGTTCCTGGCGCCGACATCGAAAAGCTTTTGAAAAAGAGGGAGAGGCTGGTCATAGTCGACGAGGCATACATCGACTTCGGCGGCGAAAGCGCGGTCGAGCTCGTCAAAAGCTACGACAACCTCATAGTGGTGCAGACGCTCTCCAAATCGCGTTCGCTGGCCGGCGGTAGATTGGGATATGCCGTTGCTTGCCCCGAGCTAATAGCCGACCTCTTTAACATCAAGTATTCCTTCAACAGCTATAACGTCAACCGCCTGACCGAAATCGTGGCGGCGGCGGCCGTCGAGGACAAGGACTATTTCGAGTATACGCGGCGCGAAATCATTAAAAACCGCGAAAGAACGGTTAAATGGCTCGAGTCAAGAGGATTTGACGTGCTACCTTCCGCCGCCAACTTCATTTTTACCAAGAGCGGACAGATAAACGGCGCCGCGCTCTACCAGCGGCTGCGCGCCAAAGGGATACTTGTCCGCCATTTTAACAAACCAAGACTTTCTGATTTTGTAAGAATCAGCATAGGCAGCGACAGCGACACTGACAAACTGCTCAAAGCGTTGGGCGAAATAATAAGCACAATTGAGGACGATTTATGAGAAGGGCTGAAATCAAAAGGAAAACCAACGAAACCGACATCAATCTGTTTTTGGACCTAGACAGCCGCGGCGAAGGTGCGATAAAGAGCGGCAGCGGCTTTTTCGACCACATGCTCAAGCTTTTCGCCGCCAACGCCGGCATAACTTTGAGCGTAAGCTGCGCGGGCGACACCGAGGTCGATTTTCATCATTCCGTCGAGGATATCGGAATTGCGCTGGGCGAGGCCTTAAAGCAGGCGCTCGGCGATAAGTCGGGCATAAACCGCTACGGCTGGGCGGCGCTCGCCATGGACGAGGCGCTGATTTTGGCCTCCATTGACCTTTCGGGAAGAAGCTTCTTGAATTTCGACGTTGAATTTAAGGCCGCCAAACTCTCCGACGGCGGCGAGGCCATTCCCGCCCTCATCGGCAGCTTCGACACCGAGCTCATTTCGGAGTTTTTCGCCGCACTCACAAGAAGCGCCGCCGCCACGCTGCACCTTAAAAAGCTCGAGGGAGTAAACTCGCACCATATAGCGGAAGGCGTATTCAAGGCGTTCGGAAGAGCATTAAAGCAGGCCGTCGCCGCCGACCCCGGCGCGGGCGTGCCATCCACCAAGGGCGTGCTTTAGGCGGAATAATCGGCTCAAAGCCCAAAACGGTTTGAAATAGTAATTTTAAGCTTGTTAGTTCAAACGGTAAAATCTAAACTTCGCAACGAGAAAAATTTATACGGAGTTATAACAAAAAGGAAAAAAATGGTAATCTTTCCCGCGATTGACTTAATGGACGGCGAGGCGGTGCGGCTTTTTAAGGGCGACTTCGCCCAAAAAGAGGTCTTTTCAAAGGACCCCTCTTGGGTGCTCGAGGCGTTTAAAAAAAGCGGCGCCGAGGCGCTTCATATAGTTGATTTGGATGGCGCCAAGAGCGGCTCGCCCCGAAACTTTGAGGTAATTAAAAAGCTGGTAAGCTCATCGTCGCTCTTTACCGAAGTCGGCGGCGGCATCAGAAGCGAAGAGCAGATAGAAAGCTATCTGTCGTTGGGCGTCGGCCGCGTCGTTATCGGAACTAAAGCGGTGAAAGACGAGAAATTCTTAAAAAGTGCGATAAAAAAATACCGCGAAAAAATTGCCGTCGGCGTTGATTCCAAAGATGGTTTCGCCGCCGTCGAGGGTTGGCAGAAATCGGGCGGGATAAAAGCGTTCGAGCTGGTTGAAAGATGCCGCGACCTAGGTTGCGAAAACGTCGTTTTCACCGACATCTCCACCGACGGCGCCATGGCGGGAACAAACTTAGACGCGTTTTTGAGGCTTTCCCAAATAGACGGCATAAAAATCACGGCGTCGGGCGGCATAACCCGTGAAGAGGAAATAGCCGCGCTTAGGGATATGGGGATTTGGGGCGCCATAATCGGAAAAGCGCTCTATAAAGGCGCGCTCGACTTGACGAGGGCGATAAGAATTGCACAGGGAGAAATTATCTGACCCCAAAAGTTTTATTAAACAGTAAAATAATTCATCGGCTCCAAAGGCTGACAAAGCACACGGTTTTTGGTTCGCCGAGCAAAGGTGAAATATGATTGACATAAACGAACTGAAATTTTCGGCGGACGGGCTGATTCCCGCAGTGGTGCAGGACTACTGCACTAAAGAGGTGCTGACGGTCGCCTATATGAACCGCGAGGCGCTTGAAATTAGTCTTCGCGAAGGGCGGACCTGTTTTTATTCAAGAAGCCGCAACTGCCTTTGGAGAAAGGGCGAGACATCGGGAAACGTGCAGCGCATAGTCTGGATTAAGGCCGACTGCGACCGCGACGCCCTTGTCGTCGCCGTCGATAAAGAAGGACCTGCCTGCCACCTCGGCACCGAATCCTGCTTTTCCGACTATCTTTCCAAGCCCGGCGCGCCCGACTTTTCGCTCGCCAAGCTTTTGGAGCTCATAAAAGGACGCAAGTCCGAAATGCCCGCGGGCTCCTACACCACCTACCTCTTTGAAAAAGGCCTCGACAAAATCCTGAAAAAAATCGGCGAGGAGAGCTCCGAGGTCATAATAGCCGCAAAAAATCAAAACAAGCCGGAAACTGTCTACGAAATTGCCGACCTCGTCTATCACACGCTGGTGCTTATGGCGGAGGCAGGGATAGACTGCGCCGATATTTTTAACGAGCTTTCCGCACGGCATATCATCGACAAAAAGACCAAGCAGTGACGCCGAAACATAATAATCGGAAAATTTAACCGCGAAAGTGAATTAGATTTGAGGAAACCAATCAAAATCGCAAAGTCATAAAATACATTTTAGCCGCCCGAGCAGGGCGGCTTTTTTGCGGCTGATATTGACAGTGAGGGCGGGGGAGCTTATAATTAATCCATAATTAATATTGAGGTGGGAAAATGAAAGATCAAATCGAAATCAAAACCGAAACTCCGCTCTTAAAGCCCGACGGAACGCTGAACGCGCCGGGCTACTGCAAGCGGAACCTTTTTATCTATAACCGCGAAAACATCACCGCGCCCAAGCTCCGAATTAAGGAATGGGACTTCTACCAAGTGAGCAACGGGCGGTATATGGTGCAGATTTGCTTCGCCAATATCTCGCTGGGCGCGGCCGGCACCGCTGCTTTCGTCGACCTTAAAACCGGACGCAGGGCCGACGCGATCGGCCTTACGCTCGGCGCCGTAAACCGCTGCCGACTGCCCGCGAACGGCGACAAGCCCTATTTCTTCGACTACAAAAAGGGCAATTTCAAGCTCGTATTCGACGTCAAAGAAACGACGCGGACGCTGGTCGCCGAGGGGATGTTCAAGGGCGCGCCGCTAAAAATGCGGTTTGAGCTCGAAGTGCCCGAGGGCACCGAGTCGCTGACCATTGCAACGCCCTTCAAAAAGCCAAACCGATTCTTTTACACCCAAAAGCTCAATCCCATGCCAGCAACCGGCGTTGTCGAGCTCGGCGGCGAAAAAATCGTGTTCGGCGAAAACAGCTTCGGCGTGCTCGATTGGGGGCGCGGGGCCTGGCCCTACAAAAACATTTGGTTCTGGGGCAACGCCTCGGCAAGAATCAACGGTAAACTATTCGGCTTCGAGCTAACTTGGGGATTCGGCGACGAGAGCTACGCCACCGAGACCGCCATCTATTACGACGGAAAGTGCCATAAAATCGGCAGGGTTTGGGTTGACCCCGACCCCGAAGGGCGGTGGATGGAGGATTGGGTGTTCAAATCCGAAGACAACCGCTTGAACATGGTCATGAAACCTTTCTTCGATAACGACACCGGTGTCGTCGTGCTGGGGCTTATCGGCGCACGCTGTCACCAGGTCCATGGGCTCGCCACCGGCACCGCCGTGCTCGACGACGGGACCGTTCTCGAGTTTAAAGACCTCTATATGTTCTGTGAAAAAATGAATAACCGCTGGTGACGCCTTGCGTCATTGCGTTAAAAGCTTTTAGAGTGTTACTGATTTTTAGACTAACATCGAATCTACACCAAGATTATTGGATTGCCTTGCGTCATTGCGTTAAAAGCTTTTAGAGTGTTACTGATTTTAGACTAACATCGAATCTACACCAAGATTATTGGACTGCCCTGCGTCATTGCGTTGAAAGCTTTCGGTTGGTCACAATTTTTGGGCTAACATCGACTCAATAACAAACTTAGATTGGGTGCGTCTTCGCGTTGAAAGCTTATAAGTGTCGCAAGCTAACAAACAATCGAATCTACTGTAAATAAGAAAAACGCGGCTATGCCGCGTTTTTTTTATCAAAATATTTTTTATAAACTCTTGTAGGCGTTGAGCAGCGTTTCAAGTTCCTTTATCTGCTTATGGCATAGCCTGAATTTCGTCATTGTATTTTTGAGGCCTATCCAGACGACCTTTAATAAAATTGGGTCGCGGGTGTCGACGGCGAGCGAAAAGCCGTCGATGACCGTTTGGCATTCCTCGCGTTCGGCCGCCTCGAGCGAGGCGCCCTTGACTGTTTCCGTTATCACCGAAATTATGTATTTCGATTGCTCGGCTATGCCTTGGCTGACGGCGACTGCCGCGGCTTCGGCCTTTATTTCCTCTTCTTTCACGGCGAGCCCGCCCTCTAAAACATACTTAAACGATTTAATGAAGGGCGCGGCAACGGCGTTGAGAAAGGCGGAGTAGCTCTCGCCTCGGTTTTCGCGCGGGAAAAAGTCCATAACGAACTTCATAAAATCACGCTTGTGAAGGTCGAACTCGGTAAAAAGACAGATACCGAGCGCCGCCTGCTTTTTGGGGTTTTCGGGCATCTTGAAAGTGGTGTGCGTGCCTAAATTGGCAAGCGCGCGCGAATATGCGCGGGGGTAGTCAAAGCCTTTGACCGCGCTCTCCGCCGCCTTTCTGAGCTCGGGGAAATACGCGATGCAACGGAGCAGGTTTTTGACGCTTAGCCCTGCCGTCATGAGTTTGCTTGACATCAGTTCGTTTGCCGCGGCGTCCAGCGCGGCGATAGCTTCCGACATATCGGCCTCCACCCAAAATGATAACAGATAAAAGCGGCTAAATCAAGTTGAATTTTAGCTTTAAGCAGTGTATTATAAATATATATCTCCCCATTGAATGCGAGCATTCAATGGGAACCTCAAATAATTCCCCGCAAAATGATAAGCATTTTGCGGGGGCCCCAAATATACCCCCTATTAAATTGAAGCATTAAATGGGACCCCGAAAATTAGCCGGCACAAATGACGGCGTTTACAGAAACTATCGGTATTAGGGCTAACAAAACTAATGTTATTAATTTTGCTAAAAAGTTTTAGAATATATAGATAAACAAAAGGGGACAGTAATGAAAGTAAAAAAACTGATATTCACGCTTGCGGCGTTGGTGATAATAGCCGCCGCGCTTCTTTCCTTCACGTCCTGCGCAAACCTTGGAGCACGCGAAAAATTTGACGATTTTTTGGACGAGCTTTTTCACGCCATGCTGAGGAACGACGCCATAACCGTCAACATTTTGATATCCAATCCGGAGGCGCTCGAGCTTACCGGCATTGAGGCCTCGCATTATTTGCCGGCTACCTCGGCAAGCGAACACAAGGAGCGCTATCAGTTTTATATCGAAGTGGCCAACGAGGTTTTGAAATACAATTTCAAATCGCTTACCGCCGAGCAGAAAAAAATCTACAACTTGATTTTGGACTATTTTGCCGAGGCCTACCTTGACGGCGACTATTTTTATTTTCAGGATA
Source organism: Eubacteriales bacterium (assembly GCA_035449045.1). Taxonomy (GTDB): domain Bacteria; phylum Bacillota; class Clostridia; order Christensenellales; family CAG-917; genus DAOTKC01. The sequence goes on along the minus strand of DAOTKC010000001.1, from coordinate 66,423 downwards.
TGCTGGGCGGAAGCTCTGGCTATAACGTAAACTTCCCGTTTTATCTCGACGTCTACAAATTTCAAAGCACCAACGATATCGAAAACTATATAAAGCTTATCGACACGCTGCCCGAAGCATTCGACGCCTACGTTGCCTATGAGCGGACGCGTTGCGCCAACGGCTACGGCAGGGCGGACTTTGTCTATCAGTCAATCATTGACCAGGCGGAAAGCTTCGCGCCCCAAGGTGAAGACGGCGAGCATTACCTTATTTCGGAGTTTGCCGCCAAGCTCGCCGCCTCGGGCTTGAGCTTATCCACACAAGATACTCAAAATTATATATCGAGAAACCTTGCCGCCGTCACCTACAAGATGTTGCCCGCCTACCGCAAGCTTGCCGCCGATTTCGAAGATATTATGACCGAGTTCCCGACCTCGCAGCGGAACCAGCTCGGGCTTGAGCACTACGAGGACGGCGCCGACTATTACGCCTACCTCTTCCGCCGCTCGACGGGCGCCAAGGAGAGCGTGCAGGAAGCGCTTTCCGGCATTTTAAAGCTGATGACCGATTTCCACTCCAAATATATCACGCTTTTAAACAGTCTGAACACCCGCGGCGTCAATATTTCCGAGTCGATGAGCGATCTTTATTCCGACAATGACTATTCTTTCGAAAACATTTCGTCCATGCTTGAAAGCTTGAAAACTGCCGTCGCCGCCGATTTTCCCGCCATGCACGCCTCTACGCCCGCGCCCACCGTCAAATTCGTCAGCGAAAACCTAAGGGAGAGCTACAACCCCGCCTCCTACTTCTCCAGCGCCATTGACGACAGCGCCGCCGAGGAGGTCATATTTGTCAACCCGCCCGCCGACCCCAACGACGGCTACGTTCTTTTCGACTTACTTTCTCACGAAGGTTATCCCGGCCACCTCTATCAGCACTCGGTGTTCAAAAATACGGCATCCCACAAAATGCGCCACCTTCTGCACTACGGTGGCTACGACGAGGGATGGGGGGAATACGCCCAAATCTATTCGGCGAAATATTTCTATCCCGGCACCGTCAAAAACGACGTCTACCGCCTCTACCAATACGGAAACTTCATATTCGGGCTGGAGCGCGCCGCCGTCGATATCATGGTCAACTACTACGGCTATGACGCGGACGAGTTATTGATTTGGCTTCAGAATAACTCCAAACGCGCCCAAGTGACCGCTGAAATAGCCGAGGCGCTTTTGAAGGATGCGGTGGAACTGCCTGCCGTTGTCATAAAATATTACTACGGCTACCTCAAGTTTGCCGAGCTCAAAGAGGCATTCCGAAAAAAGCTCGGGCAAAGCTACACCGACCTTGCCTTCCACACCGCGGTAATCGAGGCCGGCCCTATGCCCTTCAATCTCTTAAAAGACAGCATTTTATAAAAAATGCCAATCAAATTCCGTTGACAAAATTCGCCCGGAATGCTATCATTTGCTAGCTTAAAATAGTTCCCGGGGGATGTAGCTCAGTTGGGAGAGCGCCTGCTTTGCACGCAGGAGGCCATCGGTTCGAGCCCGTTCATCTCCACCATATCGGCAGGGGCTAATAGCTCAGTTGGTTAGAGCACGCGCCTGATAAGCGCGAGGTCGGTAGTTCGAGTCTACTTTAGCCCACCAAAAAAGGCACAGGATGGCGTATCCCGTGCTTTTTTATTTCGCAGTTTCGGTCATGTATTTCTGCATACACTCCCTTCGCCTGCTCTGATATATACCTATTAAATTATTTGTCTGAACTGCAGAGGGAAGAGAGTGTTGAAAGATAAACATCGGCTTTTTGGGCGGCTTCGGGCATGGAGAGAGCGGAGGCGGAGGCGTAGATTTTGAGTTTGGGTTCGGTGCCCGAGGGGCGGACGCAGAGCCAGTCGCCGTTTTCCAAAATAATTTTGATTGCGTTGGTTTTGGGAAGGGTGATTGCTTGGCGCGCTCCCGGGCTGAAGGTTGTTACTCTCGCCAAAAAATCGCTGACGGCGGCGGCTTTAAAGCCTGCCACCTCCTCTATTTTGGTAGCGCGGAGTTTTTCCATAATCGCCTTCATGCGCGACATTCCGTCAAGTCCGCCGTAGACGACGGAGACGCTTTTTTCAAAGAAATAGCCGAATTTACCGTAAATCTCGTTGAGGCGCGCCGCAACCGAGGTGCCGCGGCTTTTGTAGAAGCATTCCATTTCCGAAAACAGCATGCAGGCGACGACGGCGTCCTTGTCGCGGGCGTGAGTGCCCGAAAGAAAGCCGTAACTTTCTTCAAAGCCGAACATAAAGGTGTGCTCCCCGTTTTCTTCCCACTCCTTGATTTTTTCGCCGATGAACTTAAAGCCCGTTAAAACGTCGAAAACGGCGGCGCCGTAGCTCGCCGCTACTTTATCTACAAGTGCGGTGGTGACTATCGTCTTGACGATGGCGGCGTTCTTGGGAAGGGTGCCGCGCGCAAGGTTGCGGCTCAATATGTAATCGGTGAGAAGGACGCCGATTTGGTTGCCGTTCAAAAGGCTGAAGCCGCCGTCCAAACCTCTCACCGCGACGCCCATTCTGTCGCAGTCGGGGTCGGTGCCGAGCACGATGTCGGCGCCAATCTCTTCGGCAAGCCCGACGGCAAGCTTGAGTGCGGCGGAATCCTCGGGGTTAGGGACAGGCACAGTCGAAAAATCGGGGTCGGGGAACTCCTGCCTGCCGACGACGGCGGGCGTTATCCCCATGCTTTTTAAAATCTCGATGACGGGCATCCTGCCGCTGCCGTGAAGCGGGGTGTAGACGATTTTTATTTTTTTGGCGCAATCTTTGGCGGCTTGGTCTGCGAGCGAAAGTTTTTTCAGCTCGGCAAAGTAAGCCTCGTCTAGTGTCTTTCCGATTATTTCGATGTTTTCCGCGATTTTATAACCGTCTTGTCCCTTGATATCGGACGGCGTGATTTTGACTTCAAGTTCGGGAATGCCGAAATAGTCGGATTTTTCGATAAAGCCGACGACCTTCTCCGTCGCCTCGGGCGAGAGTTGAGCGCCGTCGCCGCCGTAGACCTTGTAGCCGTTGTATTGCTTGGGGTTGTGTGAAGCGGTAATCATTATGCCGCCCGCAGCCCTCAGCGTTCTTATGGCGAAGGAGCACATCGGCACCGGCCGAACATCCTCCATGAGATAGGCCTTGACGCCGAAATATGCCAGCACCTTGGCCGCCGCTATCGCGAACTCGGCGCTCATCCTGCGCGTGTCGTAGGAAATCACTATGCCGTCACGGGCGGCGCCCGCAGACTTCAAAAATTCGGCGAGCCCCTTAGTGGCGCGCTTGACCGTCTGCATGTTCATGCGGTTAGGGCCCGGTCCCAGCACGCCGCGCATGCCCGCCGTGCCGAACTCGAGCGAGGCCGCGAAATGCTCCGCCAAAGCCTTGTCGTCCGACATGATTTGTTCCAAAGTAAAGCTTTCTTCTTTAGTTAATTCGCCCGAATCGAGCCACTGACGGCAGATAGTTTTCAAATCCATGCTTTCGCCTCAATAAATTTTTTTCCTATTAATTATACTTTAGTTAACCGCTACGGTCAAGATAATAAAATCGCGACTAGGTTTCATACTATCGGTATGAAAAACCGCGCCGCCGCCAACTACATTTTAAAAGTAATAATAATCGCTTTGGCTTTGGCGGCGTTTACGCCTGCGGCAAGCCCTTTTAAGACAAACACACTAAACGCGGCATGCGCCGAGGAATCGGACGGCGAATTTATTGTTTTGGAAAAATACCTCGGCGAGAAAGAGGGAGAATTTTTAGCCGAGGCCGACGCCAAAGTCGTTAAAATCGCCGAATTTTCCACCGACTATTCTTGGAGCGGCGAGGCGAGAAAGCACAATATAGCGCTTGCCGCATCCCGACTCAGCGGCGTCGTCATCGAGCCCGATGAAGTTTTATCCTTCAACGCTACGGTGGGACCGCGAACGGCGGCAAACGGTTTTTTGGCGGCGCCCATCATTCAGAACGGCAAGTTTGTCGAAGGCGCGGGCGGCGGTGTCTGTCAGGTTTCCTCAACCTTTTATAACGCCGCGCTTTTGGCCGATTTGACGATAGTCTCGGTGACGGCGCACTCGTTGCCCGTGCGGTATGTTCTTCCCTCATTCGACGCCATGGTGTCGAGCGTGACCGATTTAAAAATCCAAAACACCCATCCCGCGCCGGTGCAGATTTTCGCCAAGGCCGACGGCGCCAGACTTACTATCGAAATTCACGGCCATCTTTTGGGTTACAGCGTCAAGCGGATGAGTAAAACGATAAAAGAAATTCAGCCCAAGACCGAATATATCGAGGCCGACCAAGCGGGCATAGTGCTTTTTGGCGGCGTGAACGGGCGCGTCAGCGAAGGGTATCTTCAATATATCTACAAGGATAAAGTAATCAAGACGGTCAAAATCCGCCACGACGTCTACGCTCCCCAAAAACGCCTAGAAACAATAGCTAAAAAGCCCGCCGCCGAGGAGCCGGAGGATATGGAGAAAGACGGCGAAGCCAAAACTCCTTAAAAAAGGCTTAGAAAAATCAAGCTAAAAAATCAAAGCGGAAAAATTGAAGATAATAAACCCGAATAAAAAAAACTAAATCCGAATTAAAACAAAATAATCAAATAAAAAGAGAGGTAAAAAAATATGAAAAACAGATTTAGTAATCGTATGGAACGCGCCATGAACACCGTCCGCCGCTGGTTTAAAAGACGCTAAACACTTATTTAATATAATCAATTTAGGCAGGGCTTGGTTTTGAGCCAAGCGTTTAATTATTACAGCCCCAGCGCGCGGGCTAATTTGTCGGTGACGGGAAAAGAAAAGGGCGAATATTGTTGGTCTATATTGTGAAGGTCGCTCCCGCCCGTGAGCAGCAACCCCCGCGCTTTGGCGGCGGAGGCAAGAATTGCGGTTTCGCCCGCGAGGTTTTTGGCGTAGTAGGCTTCGATGCCTTTGAGGCCGTAGGGGATAAGCCCTTCGATTATGCTGTTGAGCGTGCCCTCCGCGACAAAATATCTCGGGTGCGCCAAAACTGCGACGCCGCCCAAATCGGCAATCAGCTTGACCGCCTCGAAAGGGCGCAGCCTTTCGCTTGTCACGTAGGCGGCTCCGCCATGCCCCAAATATTTGTCGAAAGCGTCGGGGACGGAGGTAGAGAACCCTGCGTCTATCATTGCCTGCGCGATGTGGAATCTTCCTTTGTCCTCGCCGAACTCGCCCTCAATCTCAATGCCGAGCGCTTTCAGCTTTTCAAGAATTTTTTGGTTTCTCACGCGCCGCATATCCTTGATTTTTTGGAGTTTTTCGCAAAAAACGGAGTTTAAAACATCGAAATTGTAGCCTAAAATGTGGATTTCGGTGATCGAATAGGAGGAAATTTCGATTCCCGAAACCACTTTGATGCCTGCTTTTACTCCTGCCGCCACTGCTTCGGCGACACCCGCCGTGCTGTCGTGGTCGGTGAGGGCGACGACGTTTTTGCCCTCGCTTTTCATAAGGGCTATAAGCTCGGTAGGCGTCATTGCGCCGTCGCTGAAACGGGAATGCATGTGCAAATCGGCGGTAATTCCGCTTCTTATGAAATCCTTATTTTGGTTTGCCTCTTTAGTTTGTCTCAAACTAACCTCTTATCTAAGCCGTTTCGTCTTCGGTTTCAATGTCCCATTCGGGCATTTCGGCGGCAACTTCGCTATCCTCGGCAAGCTCCAGCGCGGCCTTGGGCAGAGGGATGGCCGACACTTTGTCGAGGGCCTTGCCGATTATCTTAGTTCGCTTATCGGCCTGTTCGATGGTATTGGAAATTTCGCTGAGCTTTTTCTGCGTCTTTGCCAAAAGCTCGGAGAAAGTGGCGAAATCGCGCTTGAAGTGATCGAACAGGCTTTGAATTTCGGCGCTTCGCTTTTCGATGGCGAGCGTTCTGAATCCCATTTGCAGGCTGTTCAAAAGAGCAGCGAGCGTAGTCGGGCCGGTCACCACGACGCGGTAGTCGTTTTGCAATTTTTCCAAAAGGCCGGCCTCTTTAGCTACCTCGGCGAACATGCCCTCGACGGGCAGATACATGATGGCGAAGTCGGTCGTTTTACCGATTTTAATATATCGCTGGGAAATATCTCTCGCCATCTTTTTGACGGCGTCGAAAAAGTCGCGCCTTGTCGCTTCGACCTCGCTCAAACTGCCGCGCTCGGCGGCGTCGATAAGCTGAAAATAGCGCTCGGAGGGGAATTTGGCGTCGATGGGAAGCTTGACGGTCCCCGATTCCTTTCCCGGCAGCTTCACGGCGAAGTCGACGCGGTTTTCATCGGAGTCGCTGCCGCGCGTAAGGTTTACCTGCCGCTCGAACTGGTCGGGCGTCAAAATCTGCGAGAGGAGATTTTCGAGCGAGACCTCGCCCCACGTTCCCGACGTCTTGACGTTGCTGAAAATTCGGTTGAGGTCGCCCACCTTGCTTTGGAGAACCTGAAGCTCCTGAAAGCCTTTGTTTATTTCCTCCAGCCTGCCGCTTATCAGAGTAAACGAGTTCTTAAACCGCTGTTCGATGGTGGAGGTGAGCTTTTCGTCGACGGTCTCGCGGATTTTTTGAAGCTGTTCCTCGTAAGCCTTTCGGCTTTCGGTAAGCTGGCGAACGGTTTCATCTTTAAACTTCTCGAACTTTTGGTCCAAACGGTCGGCGAGCGCGGTAAGCTTAATTTCGGTCGCTTCCGTCAGCCGCTCGACCTTGCCTTCCGTCCGTTGCGCCGCCGCCTCGCTCTGCTGCATCACGGTGTTCAGCTTGCCCTCGATACCTACGTTGGCGACGCCGAGATGGGAGGACGTTGTAATGCCTACGTTTGTAATAATCTGTTGCGCCGCTTGCTGAAGCTTCTTTTCGGTTTCGGCGACTATGTAGCCGCCGAGGTCGGCTCCCGATTTTTTGGAGAATTTTATGTAGGCCGCGGCCGCCAACCCGGCGGCAATAAGGGCGAAAGCCGCCGACAGCGCCGAGATTATATAGAGCGCAATATTACTCATACCTATTCCCTCTCTTTTTCAAAAATTCCAACTGAGCCTCTCTCCCGCGCATACTTTCGTCGTTTACGGCAAGCCTGAGGAGCTCGTGCATTGCCGTTCCTCTTTCTCTTTCGGGCACGCCGAGCTCAATAAGGTCACGGCCGTCCACCTGAAGGTCGGCGACGGACATCGGCGCGCCCTCGGCAAGCATTTTTTTATAGACCCGCTCCAGCGCGGGTTCGCCCGCCTCTTTCGTCTTTCCCGCCCGCGAGTCGGCGCGCTTTAACTCAATCAGCTTTTCCACTATATCGAGGTTGTCCAAAATAAACAGCCTCATTTTGTTTTCGCGCATATTGTCGGGCAGCATGTGGTAGCGCACCAACCTGACCGTTTCGCGCCTGAGCGCGGCGGGGCACCTGAGCGCTTTCAGCCTCATATCGGCGATTTCGGCACCCGCCTCGGCATGGCGGTAAGTGTTGCCGTCGCTTTTTTTGGTGGGCGGCTTGCCTATGTCGTGAAAGAGCGCGGCAAGCCTAATGTCGCCCGAAACGCGGCTTATACACTCCAAAATGTGCCGATAAACATCGAGTTTGTGATACATCGGGTTTTGCGGCTCGCCCACCGCGTCGATGAGTTCGGGGATGATATACTTCATCGCGCCGGTGTCCACTAAAATTTCGACGCCGCGTTTAGGCGCATTCATAATGCCATATTTTAAGTCGGATTTCAAAATGAGCATGAACTCGGAAAAGATTCGCTCGACGGCGATGTCGGCGAGGTTTTTGGAAAACTTTTTGGCGGCCGCAAGAGTGTCCGCCTCGGGCGTAAAACCGAGCTCGGCGGCGAAGCGCGCCAGCCGCATAATCCGAAGCCCGTCCTCCGAAAACACCTTTTTGGGTTCGACGGCGGCGCGAAGGATTTTATTTTCAAGGTCGGGAAGGCCGCCCAATGGGTCAACGAGCCGGCGGGAATTTACGGCGTAGTATAGCGCGTTGACCGAAAAATCGCGGCGGCGGGCGTCTTCCTCAAGCTCTCGCGTGAATACCACCCCGTCGGGGGAATGGCTGCCGAGGCCCTCGGGATAGCTGTCGCGGCGGAATGCGGTGTATTCCGCCTTGAGCCCTTTGCCGTAAATGAGAAGGGTGCCCAGTCTGGGGCTGACGGCAAGCGTGGTGAAGGGTGTCCCTTCCAGCGCGGCGGCAGTTTCCTCGGCGTTCAAGGGCGAGGCAAGGTCGATATCGCCCGCGGCAAAGCCGAGCAGCGAGTTTCTTACGCAGCCGCCCACAATATAAAGTTCGGGGAAGTGCGAGGCAAGCTCGGCGAGCGCTTCGCTAATGACAATTTCCATTCTACGCTTTGTCCCCTTGATATTCCGAGGGCGCCAGCACGCAGATATCGGGGAGGTTTCGGTATTTTTCGTTATAGTCCATGCCGTAGCCGACGACGAACTCGTTGGGGATGGTGAAGCCGGCATAATCGATGACCTGCGGCACCTGCCGTCTGTCGGCCTTGTCGAGCAGACAGGCGATTTTAAAGGAGCCGGGCTTTCTCGCAAGCAACATGTTTTTGAGATAAGAGAGCGTTATGCCCGAGTCGATGATGTCCTCGACGAGCAGGATGTTCTTGCCGTATACCGGCGCCTTTAAATCCTGCAGAAGATGGACTTCGCCGCTCGTCGTCGTGCCGTTGTAGCTCCGAATCGATATGAAATCGACACTGACGTCGCCCTCGATTTTTCTGATTAAATCCGCCGTGAACATATAGGCACCCTTGAGCACGGCAATAAGCATGATGTCGCGCCCGGCGTAGTCGCGGCTGATTTGTTCGCCGAGCTCGGCCACTCTTTTGGCTATCTCGGCTTCGCTGATTAAAATTCTTTCGATGTCTCTTCCGTAATTCATACTCCACCGTTATTTTATATGCTTTTTACCTACGCATTTTTTCTTATAGTGTCCCGAACGCGAGATTTAGTATAATTCGGGTGATTATGGCTTTTCGCCTGTTTTAACGACTAAAACCGCGCGCGTGTCGCCCTCGGTTTTTACTTTGTCGGAAATTTCGACGCCCGCGATAAAGAGGACTTCGGAGCCCATGCCGAGCAAAATCAGGCGGTCGCGCAGCCTTTTGGGGATTTTTTTATCGATAAGATAATCGGAAAGGCTGACTTTTCCGCCGCCGAATTTATGAAAGTAGTCGCCTTCCCTTCGGTTTCTCAAGACGGCGCCCTCGGGGATTTTGGCAAAATCTATGATAAGCTTTTCACCGCCAAAAATAGTCGCGGCTTCGCCCGAGGAACACTCTTTGACCTCGAAGCTCACCATTCCCAAAGACGAGGGAAGAAAGAGTGCTTGCCAGCCCTCGGCAGTTTTTGGCGCGGCTATCTCGGTTTTTTGGCTTTCTTCCGCTTTATTAATGACTAAATGGCGGTATTCTTTGTGTGCCGAAAGTCCGTAGGGCAAGTCGAGCGATTTGCCGTTTTCGGCTCGGCTCAGCTTATAAAGCGCTTCCAGATGCTTCCGCTCGATATCCTTGACGGCGCCCAGCGCGCGGGCGGCGCTTTGAAAGGCGGCCTTGGCGGGCGCGGGCTCGCTCAAATCGGCGGCGTCGAAGACCGCTGCGCCGTCCTTAAGAGTAAATGCGGGCGTGCATTTCTCGATAAAAGCCGTCGCTTCGGCGGCGTTTTCGGCTAGGCGCGCTAAATTTTCCGAGGCTTCGGGCCAGCGCGTCTTTAAAAGCGGCAACGCTTGGTGCCTTATAAAGTTTCGCGCGTAAGCGGAGTCCGAATTGGTTTCGTCCTCAACAAAGGGGACGCCGTTTTCTTGAACGTATCTGTCTATTTCGGCTCTCGTGATTTTGAGCATGGGGCGTAGAATTCTGCCGCGCGAGGAAATGCCCGAAAGCCCCCTGACGCCGGTGCCCCTTAAAATCCGCATCAAAACCGTTTCGGCTAGGTCGTCGCGGTTGTGGGCCGTCAGAAACAAGTCGGCCTCGCCGCCGTCCAAAAGCTTAAAAAATTCGCGATACCTAGCCTCGCGCGCCGCTTCCTCAAGAGTCAGTCCGCTCTCTTTTTTCAGGGCGGGGACGTCCAGCGAAAGCCCCAAAAACCTGATACCACGCTTTTTGCAATATTTCTCGACAAAGCGGCTGTCGCGCTTGGAGCTCTCGCCCCTTATGCCGTGCTCGACATTGACGACAAAAAAATCCTTGACGGCGGACGCTTCTTTTAAAAACATATCAAGCATCGCCATGGAATCCCGCCCGCCGCTGACGGCGAGCGCGACAACGCTGCCGCTTAAATCCAAGCCGTTGAAATCGAGGTTTTGCATATTAAAATATTATATCACAAAGATTATTGCTATACAAGTCCAAAATAAACCGCTTAAAAAGGCGCGTGATATAAAGGCCTTCGGCCTCAAAAGCAAAAATTCCGCGCCAGAGCTAAAGAGCGCGCGGAAAAAAGCCTTTCGGCCTGCGCCAAATTTTCTTGCTTAAAATTTTATTAATTTGTTTACATGCTTGTGAAATTTAAATCGAGTTATCGGAAGTTTAAATATTTAAATTAAACCAGCCTTAAGGCGAGCGCGGTGGCGTCGTCACGAAGCCCAAAGCTTTTCGCTGCGTCGAGGACGGCGTCGGCCAGCACTTGCGGGTTTAGCGTGGTTTCGCTTGATATTATATCCAAAAGTCGGTCGTTGCCGAGCGCGTCTACGACGCCGTCCGAAACCATGACGATGATATCGCCGTGGGACAGCGTCCGCCGCTCGATGGCGGGCGTGATTTTATCGAGTATTCCGACGGGCAAGCCCTTGGATTCGATGATTTCGAGCTTGCCGCCGCTCTTTATTATGCCATCGGCCGAGCCCAGCTTGATGAGGTCGACGGCGCCCGACTTCAAATTGACGGCGGCGATATCGAGCGTGCTGAAGCTCTCGCCGCCGACGAGCGACAGCATGCGGTTGCTGAGTGACATTACGACTTCGTTGCCGAAGCCGGCGCGGTAAAAGTTTTCGATGAGCGAAAGCGCGGCGGCGGACGCTCGGTGCGCCTCCTCGCCGCTGCCCATGCCGTCGGAAAGCGACATGACGAGGACGTCGCCTATCCGCTCGAAAGAGACGGTGTCGCCCGATACCGCGTTGCCCGGCTTTTTCTCGCGCGCCGCGCCGAAGACGGCCTCAAATGCGGGCGCGCGCTTGAAGTGGAGCGTCTGCCAGCCGTTCATGGCGTCGGCGGCATATTCCAGCTCCATGGAGGCGCCCAGCACCCTGTTTAAAATCCGAATGAGGGCGGGTTTGCCGGCGTCGGTCTCGCGGACGACCAGCGTCGCCGATTTTTCCTCCTCGCCGTATACCGCCGCCTCGCTGGCTATGACGTTGTGATAGGAAAGCTCGTCAATTAGCCGCTTTTCGAGGGCGGCGTCGAAAGCGAGCCGCCGCTTGACGTCGGACGCCAAGCCGCAAAGAAGCTCGCCCACGCCCGCCATCTCGTCGGCTATCATCTTTCTGCCGTGGTCGATGCTCTCGCGGGAGGCGTCCCATTCCGCCATCAGAAGCACACCGCGGTTCAGAGCGGCGATGAGCTCGGGAATTTTTTTGCAGCGCGAGGTTATGAAGGGCGGCATGTTGAGCATGGTGGCGCGGCCGCTGTCCAGCACCACTTCGGCAACGGGCTCAAGGACGCAGGAGATGTCGCCGCCCAGCGCGGCGGCGCAGTTTTCGGCGTTGTCACAACGGCCGCAAACCTTAAACCCGATATCCTTAGCAAGCCTCCGCCCGCCGCTCATAGGAATTTCCGAAAGATTGTCGCCGGAAAGGAGCGCGCTCATATCGGTGAATACCTTGGAGAGCGCGACAAGCCTTTCCGCGACGCGCTCGCGGCTTTTGTTGACGAGGGTGCGCGAGGAATAAGTGTCGCGGAAAGTCTTGGACACCGAGGCGAGAAACTGCTTGGTGCGCTTGGGAAGGACGAAGTAGGCGGCAAGGCCTATCGCGAGCGAAATCAAATTGAGATAGGAATATCCGCCGGGATACGCCTTAAAATAATAGCCTGCGAGAAGGTCAACGGCGACGATAGCGACAGCCGAAAAAATCATCGTTTTAGTCTTCAGCGAGGACGCCGCCACCGCCCAAAGCGCGAGAACGGCCGTCATAATGAGGCTGCCGCTCGAAAATGCCGCGCCTATACCGAGGACGGCGCCGAGCGCGAGAGCCGTTCCGAAGGGGAAGGAAGCCGCGGCGGCTAAAATGACGAAGGCGGCCGCGCCAAAAAAGGGCGAAAAGCCGTAGAAATTCAAACACCACACCGAGAGCGAAAACACGGCGAGCACCACTTCGGCGCTTATCGCCTCGTCGACCGAGAACTTATAGTTTATGCCCCGCACTTTGATTGCGTAGACGACGACCGTCGAGGTATAAGTAAACAGCTGTGCGATTATGACGGTTAAAACGGCGTCCATGGCGCCGGCAAGACTGACGGCGGAAAAGGCGACGTAGGGCGCCTGACAGATAAGGGCGTAAATGTTTAAAAAGAGCAGATTGACGGGCTTTTTAATTTTATAATGGACGAAATAAGCTATCGCGAACACGACGGCGGGCGTCGCCGCGATGACCAATCCCTGCCAGCTGACGCCTGCCGTGAAGGAGCCCAGCACATAGAGCGGCGCGAGCAGCCAGAGATTTTCGCGCGAGTAGACGAGGGCGGCGAAAAAACCGAGCGCAAATGGCGTCAGCCCGCTCTTTGTTTTGGCGTTGTGGAGAAGCACGAAAATTAAAAAATATGTAATATATTTTGCGACGGCGGCGTAATCTATCTTTCTTTTCATAAGAAAAAATGATAGCTTTTTTAAACTGAAAAACATTTCCGAAAGGCTCGGAAAATGTAAAAAAATCCGCCGAAAGAGGCGGATTTTTACTTATTTTATAACTTGGCGATTTTTATTCTTAGGCCTACGGCATGTATTTTTTCAAGACTTCGGGAATTATAAATCCGCCGTCCTCGGTCTGGAACTGCTCGACAATGGCGGGAATGAGGCGGCTTGTCGCAAGGCCGCTACCGTTCAAGGTGTGGACGAAGGCCGTTTTACCCGTCGCGAGGTCGCGGTATCTTGTGTTATTCCGGCGCGCCTGAAAATCGTTGGCGTTAGAAACCGAGCTGACTTCCTTGAATATGCCCATGCTGGGAATCCACACCTCGATGTCGTAAGTCCTCGCCATCGACGCCGAGCAGTCGCCCGCCGCGAGCTTGCTTACGCGGAAGTGAAGCCCCAGCTTTTCGACCAGCCGCGCCGCCTTTTCGACTAGCTCGGCAAAGGCCGCCGCCGAGTTTTTGGGCGAGGCGATTTGAACCATCTCGACCTTGTTGAACTGGTGCCCCCTTATCATGCCGCGCTCCTCGCTGCCGTAGCTTCCCGCTTCCTTTCTGAAGCAAGGCGTGTAGGCGAAAAGCTTGACGGGAAGCTTGTCCTCCTCCAAAATTTCTCCCGCGAAGAGGTTGACGAGCGCCGTCTCGGCGGTGGGCAGCATGAATCGGTTTTTGGTCTTGTCCGCTTCGCCCTCAATCCAGTAAACCTCGTCGGCAAATTTGGGGAACTGGCCGGCGCCCAGCCCGCAGTTATAGCCGAGCTGATGGGGCGGAAGAATGAACTCGTAGCCGTCGGCTAGATGTTCGGCGATAAAATAGTTGAGTAAAGCCCATTCCAACCTTGCGCCCAGCCCGCGGTAAATCCAGAACCCGCTGCCCGAAAGCTTGACGCCGCGCTCGTAGTCGATTAAGCCCATCGCGGTGCAGATTTCGACGTGGTTTTTAATTTTAAAAGAGTGCTCGGGCTTTTGGCCGAACACCTTGACGACCGCGTTATTTTCCTTGCCGCCCGGGGTAAGGTCGGCGTCGGGCATATTGGGAAGCCTTAAAAGAAAATCGTTTATCTTGGTGCTTAAGGCGTCGATTTCGAGGTCGCCCGCCGCGATGTCCTCACCGATTTTTTTCATTTCGGCAAAAATCGCGGCCACGTCGCCGCCCGCTTTTTTGACGGCGGGCACGGAGGCCGAAACCTTGTTGCGCTTGGACTTTAAGCTCTCGATTTCGTTAATCAAGGAGCGGCGCCTGGAGTCCCACTCGAGAAGGGCGGAAAAATCGGCGTCGAAGTCCTTCTTTTTTAAGGCGTCTTTGACAAACTCGGGGTTTTGACGAATTAAATATAAATCCAACATAAAAGCACCTGCTATCTACAATAAAATTAAAATCTTTTGCTATAAATCGACAAATTCCGCGCGGCTTGATTATCGTAAAATGCGGGGTTTAACTCTAAATCACTATGTTAATCAGCCTGTTTTTGATTATTATGACTTTCTTTACCTCGGCTCCGCCGATGAGGTTTTTTATCGCCTCGGTTGAAAGCGCGAACGCCTCTATCTCGGCATCGGTAAAAGACGCCGGCACCGTTATCTTGGCCTTGACGCGGCTGTTGATTTGCACTGCCAGCTCGACCTCGTCCCTCACAAGCGCGCTCTCGTCGCAGACGGGATATTTTTCGCAAAACACACTCTTTGTTCCGCCCGTAAGCTCGTTCAATTCCTCGCAGAAATGGGGCGTCAGCGGCGCCATCAAATGAAGCAGCGTCTTAAGCCCCTCTTTGAATACGGGGTGCTTGTCGGTTTGGGCATTGTCGTAGGCGTAGAGCGCGTTGGTGAGCTCCATCAACCTCGCTATCGCGGTGTTGAAGCTGAAGTCCTCCATATCCTTGGTGACGCTCTTTATCGTCGAATGGATTACGAAAGCGAGCTCCTTTTCGGCGGCCGTTTTTTCTTTCTTGGGCGTTGCCACGTCTTTTGATTTAATGAAGAGACGCTCCACCCTTTCCATGAATTTTACGACCGACTCCAGCCCCTTGTCGTTCCATGGCCCGCCCTCGATATAGGAAAAGCCGAACATAAGATAGAGGCGGAAGGCGTCGGAGCCGTATTTTTTGACGTTGTCGTCGGGCGATACCACGTTGCCCATGCTCTTGGACATGCGGTTGCCGTCGGGGCCTAAAATCGTGCCCTGATGGACTAACGAAGTGAAAGGTTCGTCGAAATTCAAATACCCCATATCGCGAAGAGCTTTAGTGAAAAACCTCGCGTAAAGCAGATGCATGCAAGTGTGTTCGGCGCCGCCGACGTATTTATCTACGGGTAGCATCTTGTTTATCCAAGTGGTGTCGAAGGCCGTCTTATCGTTTTTTGCGTCGGGATAGCGCAGATAATACCACGACGAGCAGACGAAGGTATCGAGGGTGTCGGCGTCGCGGCGCGCCCATCCGCCGCACTTGGGGCATCTTACGCGCATAAACTCCTCGCTCTTTTGGAGGGGAGATTTGCCGTCGGGCGTGAAGTCGACGTTGTAGGGGAGCTGGACCGGCAAATCCTCTTCGTCCACCGGCACCTCGCCGCAACGCTCGCAGTGAATGATGGGAATGGGAGCGCCCCAATAGCGCTGGCGGCTGACCAACCAGTCGCGGAGGCGGTAGTTGACCTTGAGGCCGCCCTTATCTTTGGCCGAAAGCTCGGCTATGACGCGTCCGCGCCCTTCCTCCGAGGAAAGCCCGTCGAAGCCGGGCGAATTGACCATTATTCCGTCCTCGACAAAGGGCAGTGCGTCGTCGACGCCCGCCGCGCCCTTGATGACGCGCTCGATGGGGAGGTTGTATTTAGTGGCGAAAACGAAGTCGCGCTCGTCGTGCGCAGGAACGCCCATGACGGCGCCCGTGCCGTAGGACGCCAGCACGTAGTCGGCGATATAGATGGGCACTATCCGCCCGTTTATGGGATTTATTGCGTAGCCGCCCGTGAACACGCCCGTCTTTTCGCGCGCCGTAGACAGCCTTTCGATTTCGTTAACCTTGGCGCTCGCCTCGATATAGCCGGCAACCGCCTGTTTTCTTTCTTCCGTCGTAACGACGGCGACCAGCGGGTGTTCGGGAGCCAGCACGACATAGCTGACGCCGAACAGCGTGTCGGCGCGGGTGGTGAAGACGCGGAAGCTGTTCCCTGCGGGCGTAGTAAACTCTACCTCGCCGCCGAATGACTTGCCTATCCAGTTTTTCTGCATCAGCTTGGTCTTTTCGGGCCAGTCAAGCTTGTCGAGTCCGGCGAGAAGCTCCTCGGCGTAGTCGGTAATCTTGAAAAACCACTGCGTCAGATTGCGTCTGGTGACGGTGGAATGGCAGCGCTCGCATTCGATGTTATTCAAGACCTGCTCGTTGGCGAGCACGGTGTTGCAGTTGGGGCACCAGTTGACGGGCGCTTCCTTGCGGTAGGCCAGCCCCTTTTTATAGAGCTGAAGGAACAGCCACTGCGTCCATTTATAGTAATCCTCGTTGCAGGTGATGACCTCATAGTCCCAATCGTAGGTGGCGCCGATGGCGCGGAGCTGCTCTTCCATCGTCGCTATGTTTTTGAGCGTGCTGTCCTTGGGGTGGATGCCCGTCTTTATGGCGTAATTTTCGGCGGGAAGGCCGAAAGCGTCAAAGCCCATGGGATGAAAGACCTCGAAGCCTTGCATTCTCTTAAAGCGCGCGAAGCTGTCGCTTGGGCCGTAGTTGAACCAATGCCCGACGTGAAGCCGCGCGCCCGAAGGATAGGAAAACATCTCGAGAACGTAATATTTTTTATCGGCGTTCCCGCGGTTGAATTTATAGGCGCCGGTGTCCGCCCAAATTTTCTGCCACTTTTTTTCGACCTTCAACATATCCATAGCGAGCAAACCTCGATATAATTATTCCAAATCCGCTTAATTTTCAAAAAAACGGATTCATAATTTCTCAAATAAACTTGCTAAACATTTTAAACTTAAATATTTTATAAGTCAAACGAAAACCTCTAAGTTAAAATTCGTCAAAATTTCCCTGCTTTTCGCGGTATTGATACAAAGCGGCGCAAAAACTTTCTGTTGACTTTTACCCTAAAAGTGCATATGATAAATTTTATATTAACACCCCCTCGCGAGCGCGCGAATAGCAGTATTTTAAAAAAGACCGCTTAAACCAATAATGGAGGAGTTATGAAAAAGCTTTTAATCTCGGTTCTGACGCTTATTTGCGTGCTTGCGTTGTTTTACGCCTGCAATCCCAAGGACGAGGTTCCCGTTAACTACACCATCACGCTGATGAGTGAGGGCGAAAAAATCGGTGAAATCACGGGCGAGGCGGGAAAACCGCTGAACGTGCCTCCCGATCCCACGCGGGTAGGCTTTGTTTTCGGAGGTTGGTACATAGACAACGTCACCTTTGAAGACGAGTTCGATTTCGGCTCGACATCCCACGTCAACGTGACTCTCTACGCCAAATGGATTCCTCTTTACAAAATATCCTTCATCAGTAACGGCGCTGCATATCACGAAATCGAGGATGTCGCGGGCGCGGCGATAACGGCACCCGCGGCGCCGACAAGAGAAAACTACACCTTCGGCGGCTAGTTCGCCGACGACGGCACTTTCCAAAATGCCTATGAGTTCACCGTCATGCCCGAAGGGAATATCACTCTCTACGCCAAGTGGACGCCCGTTCCTAAGTATACCATTACTTTTGACAGCAACGAAGGAAGCGCGGTTGCCCCGATTACGGAATATGCGGGCACGGCGATAACGGCTCCCGCAGCTCCCACAAGAGAAAACTACACCTTCGGCGGCTGGTTCACCGACGACGGCACTTTCCAAAATGCCTATGACTTCACCGTCATGCCCGAAGGGAATATCACTCTCTATGCCAAGTGGACGCCTATTCCCAAATACACCATAACTTTCGCCAGCAACGAGGGAAGCGCGGTCGCCCCGATTACGGAATATGCCGGCACGGCGATAGCGGCGCCCGCCGAACCGACCCGAGACGGCTACGTCTTTGACGGCTGGTTCACCGACGACGGAATATTCGAGAATGAATATGTGTTCACCGTCATGCCTGCCGCGAATATCACCCTCTACGCAAAATGGCTGCGCGAATACACCATTACACTTTATGACGGCAGCGAAGTATACGCAACGTTCACGGCGCCTGCCGGCACCCCGCTGGTTGCGCCGCCCGAGCCCACCAAGGAAGGCTACGTCTTCGGCGGCTGGTTTACCGACAACGGAACCTTTGAGGACGAGTTTAATTCAACCGTCATGCCCGCTCATGATGTCGATCTTTACGCCAAGTGGACGAGTGAGGACGGTTCCTTCACCGTAACCGTCGAAGGCGGCTCGGGAAGCGGCAAATACTTCGAAGGCGAAATAGCGGTAATATCGGCAGAGGCGCCGAGCGGTAAGAAATTCGTGAAATGGCAGCTTGGCGGCGTCGATTATTCGACATACCCAAACTTCTACTATTTCGTCACCCGAGACGCCGAATTTACCGCGGTGTTTGAGGACGATTTCGGGGCGTTCGTGCCGTCTGTTGTGCCGATAGTCGAAAACCCGTTGACCGATTATTATTTCATCACCGCCGAAACCTATTGCTTAGAGTATTCCCGCATCTATGCCGGATATGAATCGCTTTATCTGAGCTACATGGATTTGGGCCCGGAACAGGGCATCATGATAATTGCTATGGCGGTTTACGGCAACGGCACCTTTATCGCCGAGCAGAGCCACATCGACACAAGCGGAACAATGATGGCGACGCTCTGGGGTATTTTTGATGAGGACGAATATTTAATAATCGAAGGCGGAATGGATGCTTACATAATGAAGGATTACTTCGACATAAACCGCTGGCCTGAGGAAGCAATAAATACACTCAACGAAGAAGCCGTAATTGAAATTACTTCTAGCTACTTCCTTATCTTTGACACTAATATGGTTTTCTATGGTATAAGCGTCTCTTACACGCCTTATGTGCCCGAAGAAGGTCTTTTGATGTTCTTCAGCTTGGCGGGCGAAGTCTATTGCGAGGTCGGAGGAACAATCGAAGATATCATCTTTGAAAAACTCATGATGGTGAAGCTCATATTCGACGACACCGTTCCCGAGTTCGAAAACTATCTAGCAATCCCCGCTATTGTAGGCGACGGTTTAGCGGCCTACGTCTTGGTCGGCATGCCGGTTGCCGCCTCGATAGAGGACTTCGACAGTTCTACGGCGGGCGAGAGCGAAATTTCCTATTCCGAAGACGGGTTAGAACGACGGATTAAAATTACCTACTTCGAAGAGCTTCCCATCGATTACTTCTACGCCACGGGCGGTCAGCTGATCTTTACTTTGGGCGAGGATGTAGATGTGGATGATCTCCGCGACGTCATAGACCTACATGCGGATTATGTCGACTATAGCGAGGGTGAAATCGAAATCGAGCTCTCCATGATATCGGGGCTCTCCACCGCCGTCGCAGGCAAATTTGTGATGACGATAACTTATCGCGGGTTTGAGATAATCTATGAATACTATGTCCATGACCCCGAAAATCCCGAAGTGGTCGATATAAACCCCTATGATTATCTCCTTTGGATATCGCAAACGGGAGAAATAACCGGCTATATTTCAATAACCTATACCAACAATGAAACGAAAACTGTCACTTCGGATTACGGAGGGGTTCCTTGGCAGGTGGACATGGCAGCCGCGCTCTCCTCGGGCGATTTGTTAATCACAGGATATAATTTGACAATTTCGGGGCCTCAAACGGTGACGGTCACTTATCTCGGTTGCACTGTCGAATTGACGGTCTTTGTTTACAATCCCGAAAACCTCCAAATAGCATTCATCGACAGCTACGACGATGATGACGGTATGATTTACATCAACACCGAAGGCGAAGTAATCGCCATCGACTATTTGAAAAGCACATGGATGCTGGACGACGGAACCTCCTACGGCGCAAACAGCCTCGAAGCGTTACCCTATTATTACTACTACGGATTGGACCTTACCAAGCTCGGCCCGCAGTCGGTGCGGATTTGGGGCTACAACAGATACCAGGATATTCTGGTCTACGTCTTTGATGGTTATGAGCCGCCGCTGACAACCGCCGTCATTGATTTTGCGGACTTATATATCGCGCAGGGCGCCACCGACCTCCCCGAACCTCGGACGATAGATTATTATGTTTATCTTTATTACCCGCCCGCGTCTTCCGAGCCTCTGACCTTCGACATGCTGAAAGAGGAGGACGGATCGGAGTTCGACACTTCGACTTTAGGTTGGCGTTATGTCAGGATTTGGCTGGAGCCGTTCGAAAGATATGAATACTTCTACGTATATGTCTACGATCCCGCGGATCCCGCAATTGTCGGATACAGTCTTATAAATGTTCCAACCTATACGATTTTCATAGAATCAGAAGAAATTATCGCGGGAATCCTGCTCGAAACAACTTATGCCGACGGCACGGCGTCCCGTCAGCCGCTCTCGAGCGCTCCCGAATTTTACGAGCTTCAATATAATACGGGCTTTGTAAGGCTCATTGGAGATTGGGATGAACCGCTGCCCTACCCCGACTCGGAAGGGGAATTTTCAAAGCCCTCCTATGATATTGAATATCTCAATATCACATATGCTTATGACGGCGACTTGGGCGGCTATATCATCACGGGTGTTACGAGCGGCTGGCCCGGTCTCTTCACCATACCGTCAACATATGACGATGGCGAAATAGTCGGCATAGGCACCAACGCTTTTGCCGATTGCTATCCCTATGAACTAATAGTTCCTATGAGCATCGTTCACTTCTATCCCAACGCTTTCAACTATATCGGCAACATTTACTACTTAGGAGCGGAGGAGGACTGGGAGCTTATCACCGGCAGAAATAATTTCAATTACGGCTCGGTTTACTATTATTCGGAAACCGAAGTCACCGACGGCTGTCACTGGCGCTTTGTCGACGGCGTGCCCGAGATTTGGGAGCTCGCGGTTTATACGATGACCTTCATGAGCGAGGGCGAGAGTATCGCAGAGTATTACTTATATTTAGACGAATATATCCCAATACCCACGCCCACTAGATACGGCTATAATTTTGAAGGCTGGTATCTTGACGACGGCACCTTTGAAGACGAGTTCGACCTTAACTATATGCCCGCCGAAGATGTCACGGTCTATGCCAAATGGAGTGAGCTAAACCGGTATAGCTTGAATTTATATGACGACGGGACTCATATTATCGAGATTACTGAATACTCAGGAGGCCCGCTGGGCGTTATAACTCCTTCCGATAAGGAAGGGTTCAGGTTCGGCGGCTGGTATCTTGACAACGGCACCTTTAATCAACCATTCCTCTCCTATGAAATGCCCGATGAAGATCTCGATATTTATGCGAGATGGGTAGCGGAAAGCGACCCTCTCCCGCTTTCGATTTATTATTATCTCCATAAGGGGCTGTTCCTCGAAATTTGGGGCGGTGCCGAAATGTTTGTAGGAAGCGAGATTCTGTTTATGACGGTAGACGAATGGGAAAGCCGGTTCGGAGCCATGTTCGGCGCTTCGGCTTGGGAATATTTCGGCACCAACGAGATAGAATTTATCATAGCGCTGGAAACCGGGATGCCTATTGCCTTGCAGTTTTCAAGTTCTGCCGATTACGAGGCCGAGCTTGCCTACCTGCTTGTTTCTTCGTATTACACCAAGCATGAAGCAGTCGAAGTCGGCTACGCCATGATTGAAAACGGCAGCATTTATTTGAGCGAGGCTTTTTCGGCGAATTACATTTTCCAAGATGAGGTCTTATACGACGACGCCGACGCATACACAAGCACCGACGGCACGGTATTAATAAGATATATCGGCGATGGAGCTACCTATACCGTTTCCGGCGATATCCAAGAGATAGCCAATCTCGCCTTTGTTTTAACTAATACGATTGAAGAGGTAATTTTGCCCGAAGGCTTGAACAAAATCGGCGCGCAAGCATTCTATTTTTGTTTTATGCTGGCCGATATCGAGATTCCCGAGAGTGTAACCTTTTTGGGTGTTGGCGCGTTTGCCGCCTGCATAAGCCTTGAAGGCGTCATTCTTCCCTCCGGTCTCGATGAAATAAACAATATGGTTTTGGCGGACTGCTGGACCTTGAGCTACGTCGTTATACCCGAATCGGTGACCGAAATAAAGGCAGGCGCCTTTAACGGGTGCGTTGATTTCGGGAATATTTACTACATGGGTGACGAGATCGGCTGGAGCGAGATCGTTGTCGATGCAGAAGACAACGAACCGCTGATTGAGGCTACGGTTTACTACTACTCCGAAACAGAAACAGAGGGCGGCTGGCGCTTCGTAGACGGAGTGCCTACCGTTTGGTAAGGCTGCTAAATGCCGCAAATTAATTAACAAAAAAATCAATCACTGAATTGCCTTAAACCAAACTAAAGGCCGCCTCGTCGAGGCGGCTTTTTATTATGTTGTTCGGACGCATTTTAAGATGTTGCCTAATTAGCCTTAAATTTTGACTTTCCGCTTTAAATTTTAATCGGAGTGTGGTATACTAAAAAAGTTATCAACATAAGAGGCGTGTTCTATGGAGAGAGGCAAGTTCATCACCTTCGAGGGTTGCGAGGGCGTAGGCAAATCGACGCAACTTAGGTTCCTTCGGGAATATCTCGAAAAGAGCGGCCAGCCCGCGCTGTTTACCCGCGAGCCGGGCGGCAACCATATTTCCGAGCTCATCAGGGGAATTCTGCTCTCTCCCGAAAACCGTGACATCGACGCACTCACCGAGGCCTATCTCTACGCGGCGTCGCGGGCGCAGCTGACCAAAGAGGTCATCCTGCCGGCGCTTAGCAGGGGCGGGCTTGTCATCTGCGATAGATTTTTGGACTCCTCGCTGGCTTATCAGGGCTACGCGCGCGGCCTCGGCATCGACAAAGTGGCCGCCATAAACGCACAAGCGGTGGAGGGCGTCGTCCCCGACTGCACCGTCTTTATCGACCTCTCGCCCAAGGAATCCTTCCGAAGCCGCCAGCGCTCCGAGAGCCTCAACGACCGCTTCGAGCTTGAGGCGGTGGAGTTCCACGAAAAGGTCTATCAAGGCTATTTGATTTTGGCGGAGCGCGCGCCCGAACGGTTCATAAAAATCAAGCCATCCAAGATAAAGGACGAGACCTCGGCAAAAATCATAGCCGCGCTCAAAACACGGGGATTTATCGCATAAAATAAACCGCGCCGCGCTTAGGAAAATGCGCAAAAAACAACGAATAAATAAGCGGATATAAAAACAGGAAAAGCATAGGAGAGTTTGGTGAACACGCCGTTTTACCGAAACGCGCTCGCCGCAAGCCGCGCTTTCGGCATAATTAAAAACGACATAGCGGCGAGGAAGCTGGGGCACGCTTACCTCGTCATATCGCCCGACGGCGAGGCGATTAAAAAGCTGTTTATGCTTGTCTCCGAGGCGGTATACTGCCGCTACGGCGGTTGCGGCGAGTGCGCCGACTGCCTCAAAGTGCTGCACGACAACAACCCCGATTTAAAGCATGTAAACCTTATCGGCGACAACATAACTAAAGACCACGTCGAGGCAGTTTTAAAGGACGCCCAGCTCAAGCCGTTTTACGACGCGCCCAAGCTGTATATGATTTATAGAAGCGACCTCATGAACCTGACTGCGCAGAATAAGCTTTTAAAAACGCTTGAGGAGCCGCCGCCCGCAGTCACCATCTTTTTGGGCGCGGCGCAGGAAGCGGCGCTTCTGCCCACAATTAAGTCACGCGCCAGGAAAATTTATCTAGACTTTTTTGAAAAGGACGTAATTTACCGCGCCGTCCTCAACTATACCGAAGACGAAAAAAAAGCGGCGCTCGCCGCCGCCTGCTCCGACGGCTATCTCACCCGCGCCTACGAAATAGCGTCGTCTAAGGATTTTTTGGAAAGATACGAAGAGGCGATAGCGCTTCTTATGAGTCTGGACACCTCCGCCAAAGTGCTGGACGCCGTTAACCTCGACATAGCAAGTAAAGCGAGGCTTCCCGAGCTTTTGAACATTCTGTCGCCCATTTTCCGCGACGTAATGGCGGTCTCGGCAGGCGCCAAGCCCTCTGTTTTATCAGAGTTGTCGGATGAAATCGTAAAGCTCGGCGCGCACTTTTCGCCCTCGGCGGCGGCCAAGGCGATTATGGCCGTCAACAAAGCGCGCGAAATGCTTTACTTTAACGTCGGCGCGGCGGCGGCCGCCGAAAAACTATTTTTTGATATTTTGGAGCTCAGAACATGATTATAATCGGAGTGCGTTTTAAGACGGGCAATAAAATTTACTACTTCAACCCCTGCGGAATCGAGTTTTGCGAAGGCGACGGCGTCATCGTGGAGACCTCGCGCGGCACCGAGTTCGGGCGCTGCGTCATAGGGAACCGCGACGTGCCCGATAAAGATATCGTCCAGCCCCTAAAGGACGTCATAAGAAAGGCGACCGATGTTGACGAGCTTCAGCAACAAAGAAACGACGCCGACAAAGCCGCCGCTCTTGCCGTTATTCAAGATAAGGTCCACGCGCGAAAGCTCGACATGAAGCCAGTCGACGCCGAATACACCTTCGACCGCGCCAAACTCATCTTCTATTTCACCGCCGAGGGGCGCGTCGATTTCCGCGAGCTCGTCAAAGAGCTTGCTTCCATTTTCAAAATCCGCATCGAGCTTCGCCAAATATACGAGCGCGACGACACCAAAATGCGCGGCGCGCTTGCCGCCTGCGGCAGGCCGTGCTGCTGCGCCTCGCACATGCCCGACTTCGAGAAGGTCTCCATTAAAATGGCGAAAATTCAGGGGCTTTCGCTCAATCCCGCCAAAATCAGCGGAGTGTGCGGTCGGCTGATGTGTTGTTTGAAGTTTGAAAACGACTATTATTCCCAAGTTTTTAAATTGATGCCCAAGGTCCACTCCCAGGTTACCACGCCCGACGGCGAGGGCACGGTGGAGTCCAACGACATTATAAAGCAGACGTCCAAGGTCAAGGTGCTGATGAAGGACGGAACCTACGACATCCGCACTTACTCCTTAGACGAGCTGGGCATCCGCGCAAAACAGGACATTCCCGACGGCGACGACAACGACTCGCAGGACGGTTTTTAAGCCTAAACCCTCAATTTGAAAAAACAGAAAGCCCTGTCTAAAAGACAGAGCTTTTTTATTAGGTTATATTGACAACAACCCAATCCAACAGAATAGCCGCTATTTAGTCTTAAGGCGGCGCTCTGCCTATTCGTGGCCTTCGGCTGCGTCGGAGTCGGCTTTTGTTTCGTGCACCGTGCCCCGCGGGTGCTGCGGCGGCGCGTAGATTGAATAGAGCTTTATCGGCATATTGGCAAGGTTAATGAGATTGTGATAGGTGCCCGCCGGAATAAAGACGACGTAGCCGTCACGAACTTTGGCTTGATAGTCGAGCGTTTCGGGCGAAGGGCCCATCTTGACCAGCCCGTAACCCGCTTCCAGCCGCAAGAACTGGTCTAAATTCGGATGCATTTCCAAGCCTATTTCGCCGCCCGCGGGAATGCTCATCAAAGTTAGCTGGAGATGTTCTCCCGTCCAAAGCGCCGACCGAAAATAAGGATTTTGCATGGTCGCGCTCTCGATGTCGTTCACGAAGGGCTCCGGCCCGTAGTCGTGAGGCTCAAATCTATTAAAGTTACCTCTGAAAAACATATCTTTCTCCCCGATATTTACCATAATATGAGCTCAGATTCAATGTAGTTCTAAGAAACCGTATATTTTTGCGAAAGAATTGACATTCATTTTACATTGGAGCATAATATATAGAAAGTTATCTATATGAGTGAAATAAATAATTCGGAAAAATACCAAACTGTATTTAAGGCGCTTGGCGACCCGGCGCGGCTTAAGATTTTAGCTTTGCTGAAATCGGGAAAAACCTGCGCCTGCAAAATCTTGGAGGCGTTCAATTTTACTCAGCCTACACTTTCGTATCATATGAAGTTACTAACCGAGAGTGGACTTGTAAAGGCCGAGAAAAACGGCAAGTGGATTTACTATGAAATCGACGGCGGACAATTAAAAGCGCTTTGCGAGTTTTTCACTGCATTGAATAAATAGTTCCGAATAAGGAGAAAAAATGTATAACGACAAAGAAAAAATAAGGGGATATATCAGGCGCCAATACGCCAAGGCGGCTAGGCGCGAAGTCAAATCCTGTTGCGGCGGCGAATGCGGATGCAACGGCACGGCCGCCGACATTCTCGGCGTTTCCAAAAAGCTGGGATACAGCGAGGAGGATTTTTACGGCGCGCCTTATGAGTCCAATATGGGCTTGGGGTGCGGCAATCCCGTCGCCATCGCTTCGCTTAAGGAAGGCATGACGGTGGTTGACCTCGGCAGCGGCGGCGGCTTCGACTGTTTTGTGGCGAGAAAGCTTGTCGGCGATACCGGCCGCGTGATAGGCGTTGATATGACGCCCGATATGATAGCGCTCGCCCGAAATACCGCCGAAAAGAGCGGTTATAAAAACGTCGAGTTCAGGCTGGGCGAAATAGAACATTTGCCCATCGCGGACGGCTCGGCGGATGTTGTCATTTCCAACTGCGTCGTTAATCTTTCTCCCGACAAAGAGCAGGTCTTTAAGGAGATTTTCAGAGTTTTGAAAAAGGGCGGCTGGCTTTCGATTTCCGATATCGTGGCTACTTCCGAAATACCCCTCGAATATAAGCAAGATGCCAAAATGGTGGCGGGATGCATGGGCGGCGGCGAGCATATCGGAAAAATTGAGGAGATGCTTTCTTGCGCGGGGTTTAAAGACGTAAAAATCACGCTTAAAGAGAACAGCGCCGAATTGATAGCTTCATGGGCGCCCGGCACCGGCATCGAGAATTTCGTAGCGTCGGCGATTATAGAAGCGGTGAAATAAATATTAAAACGAAAATCGGAGTTACAGATTTTCCGACATCATTTGAAGTTCTAATCAGAATTAGAAAAATAAAAAAAGCGGCTAGATTGCCGCTTTTTTTAGCAAATAATTAATTTAGTTTTGAGCCGAGCTTAATATGGCGTTCGCCCAAGCGTAGTAGTCGTCGAGCGAATCCCATTCCATAATGACGGTAATGGTGGAGCTTATCGAAATTTCGGCTTGCTTTTTGACTTCGATATAGTTGAGCGTGACGACTTTCTCAAGGCCGGCGAGGTAGGCGTCCTTGTCCTTTTCGGCGACGGCGTCGGCAAACAGGCTGTTGTCGAAAGTATCGACGATTTCGAAGAACTCGCTCTCGACATAGTGCATCATGTCTTCAAATGAGGTAAGCTCGACTAAATTTCCGAGGTGCTCCAAAAACGCGAACCCTACGTCGCCGTAGGCGGCTATGACTCTCTTTCCTTCGATGCATTTCACCGAGAAATCCTCGGTGATGCCGCGTAGGCACTCTCTGAAGCCCACCGCGAAGCTTATAAACGCTTCCTTTTCGGCGGCGCTCTGATAGCCCTCGACGGTGTTCAAAATTCCCACAATGTTGTCGACGATGTCGCCTGCTTTGAGCGCGTCGGTCTTGACGTTCTTGCCGTTGATATAGGCATTGCCCGCCGAAGCTTTTTGGTAATATTCGTTCAAAAGCGCGATAACCCGCGCGAAAGCCGCATCGCGGTCGCCGTGGTAGACCTCGTCGATAAAGTTTTCGGTCTTGGTGGCGAGCACGGCGAACATCTTTCTGCGGTAGAGCTCCTTCATTTCGTGAAGGGCGTCGGAGTCGTGATAGGCGAGCATCACTTCGGAGGACAGGAAGGCGCGGTTGTCGCGAAGAATTTCGGTGAGCTTTGCGACGCTCATCGTGATATCGGCGTTGGGGTCGAACTGACGCGCCCGCTCGACCAGCTTTTCTTTATCGAGGTCGCCCGTCACCACGACGGCGGGAACTTTGTTTAAAAAGAAATATTCGGCGGCGCCCTGTTCGGCGTCGGCCTTGACGGCGAGCGCCGTCTTTTTATCGCTGCCCGCCACCGAGACGACCAGCGCTTTGGCCGATTTTTCGGCGCCCGTATATCCAACGCCGGTATAGCCCATGGCGCGGGTCAGCGCCGCTATTCTTCCTAACGCTGTTTTAACCTTAAGCCCAACCAAATTTTCGTTTGAAAGAAGAATTCGGCCGGCCTCGTTGGCGTGGACGGCGGCAATTTCGCCGCCCGCCGTAACGAGCCCTATCATCAGCTTTTCATCCGATGACGCCGAGGCCGCGGCGCCGTCGTCGCCGAGGGCTTCCACGGTGAGTTCGATGAAAGCAAGACCGGGCGAGGTGGTTTTGGGGCTGTATAAAATGACGGGCACCATGGCCGCCAAAATAAATATGACTACGGCGCAGGCCGCAATAACGAACCTCAATGATTTAACGCTTTTGGGATTTTCCTTTTGAAATTGGGGAGCTACGGGATAGGTCGGAGAATTTTTGACGCGTTCGAAAACGTCGGGCAATCTATTCTCGAATTCCGATTTCAAATTTTTGGTGAATTCCCCGAAGTTCATCGCGCGTCCTCCTTTTCGATTATTTTTTTAAGCTTGCCCACCGCGTTCCTATAAGACCAGAGCACCGTTCCCAGCGGCTTTTTGGTCATGTCGGCGATTTCGCGGTGCTTGTAGCCGCTGACGAGGTGCAGAAGCACTATCTGTGCCTCCGACGGCGACAGGTTGTCCATAATTATGTCGAGAAGCGGGCTGGACACCGGCTCGCCTTCAAATTTCTTTTCGTTTTCGAGCGAGCCCAAATCGAAATCGGTGTAGACCTCTTTTTTGCGCTTTTGAAGTTCGTTAAGCGTCAGGTTTTTGGCGATGGTGAACAGCCATGCGAGCGCGTTGGAGCCCGGCTCGTAGCCGGCAATGCCCGCCCGCATCTTTATGTAAGTGTTTTGGAGCATGTCCTCGGCCGTGTGATAATTTTTGCAAATGGACAACACGAACGAAAACAGCCCGCGTTGGGTTTCATTGTAGATAACCTCAAACGCCGACTCGTCGCCCGCTCTGAACCTAATCATATACTTATCGAGTTCGTGTCGGTCCATATTGCCCTTGTCACTTTCAGTATACCATTTAATGCGGCAAGTGTGCAATATATTTTTGGGCGGGCTAATAATATAACAAAAAAGCTATATTTTATATTGGGCGCGCGTGAGAAAAACCCCTTGATTTTTTGATAAAAAAACTTATTTTTTTGAATAAATCCCGCCCCAAAACGCATATAAAACGAAAAACACTAAATCCTCCGCGTTATCTTAAAGCATGGAAAAATTTTCCGGGTCGATTTTCCCTTTGACAAGCAAAAGCCGGAAAAGCAAGTTGCTTTTCCGGCTTTTTGCTGCGGGTATCGACAATTATCCGGCCGTGGCGTTTAATTTTACCGTGCCGCTTTGAGACGAAAAGAGAACGATATAATAAGGTATTCCCGCGTCTAAATAAGCCGTGATAGACGCCTGCATATCATCGTAATCCAACCAAGAGCTGAACCACGCCGGCGCGGTCGCTCAAAAACCTCTATTCTTTGATAACAGCATAAACGCTGTCGCCGGCCGGCTCCATAGAGCATTGGTTTCCCTCATTCTCTTTTTGTTCAAAATTGGTTTGCGCTTCGGCGGTTTTCGTGCCGGCATCGGCGGCGGAGATACCCATGCAAAGCAAACAAGCAAAAAGCAAGCATAGCAAAGCCGCAAAAAAGCTCTTCTTTGTCATTTTTGTATCCTCTCTTTTTTATTATTCTGAATTATATTTCTATTTCAAATTATCAATTTTCAAAAGGTTTTTCCGACAAGACTACTTTGTCTCCAGACGTTTTATAATAGATATGTGCACTTGCTCCATTGCGGAATTCCGGTTCTGTTCCGTTGTTATAAATTCTATATTCGATAATATTAAAACCTAATATACCGCTTTCACCCATAAAAGCCTCTTCCGGTATTGATATTATCTCTGAATGATTGTAAACCGATTTATATAAATCAATGCCATCAATCTCTCCGTATTTAACGCGATTGACCTTATATTGCCCGGCAAAAAAGTCGTCAATGACTTTAATTAAGGACAAATACGGGTCATTTTCGAAATCATATTGTCCGGCATATTCAGAGTACTTATGAAGGCCGTTTATAAAATATACGTAGAATAAAATATTTTCTACGTCGGGATAAGCCTTTAGTTGATTAGACGAATATATATTCCCGTAATAGAAAGTAATAGTGGCGTTATTTTTATCAAATTCCTTCACCGCGCTCTTGTAACCGCAATAATATCCGCTATGCAGTTCACCCTCGCCGTCGGTAAATCCGTATTCTAAATATGTTCTAGTTTCTTCGGGATTTTCCTCGTCGCAGCTTACCGCCAAAAACATAAACGCTATTATTAAGATAAAACAAAACAGCTTTTTCATAGGAGTTCTCCCCGAAGCTAATAATTGCGCAAGTTCGCCGATTATCTAGCTTCTATTATTATAAAAGAATCACACTATTTTGTGCCAAATCTCGACTACTATAGTTTATGCCCTATTTTCCTCAAATTAATTGTGACATAGCTTTTACCGATGTTCAACTGTAAAATGAAAATCTGCGAAGACGAAAAAAAAACTAGAATATAATTATTTTGCAAGATATTTATTGTTGTTGTTCTTGCGCTTCATCGCAGGAGTTTTTTGATTTTTTGAATTCTTCTCGGTTCTCTCTATGGCTATTTTTATCTTTATTTAATATATAAACTTATTGATAACTTATTGATTTCGCTTTACACAGACATAATAATTATATATAATAGCCCCGAAACCGCGAAAAGCGGGGGCACCTTGCTCAGAAATGAGCCATTAGTCCATAAGGAGGTTTTCTTGATGAATAAATACGAAGTGTTGTATATCATCAGAAACGACGCCGAAGACGAGCAAAAATCAGCACTCGCCGACAAGTTTTCCGAACTTGTCAAAGGGCTCAACGCCGAAAACGTCATAGTCGACAAGTGGGGAACCAAAAAGTTCGCCTATCCCATCGACTTCAAAAACGAGGGCTATTACGTCCTCATGACGTTCGACGCCGCGCCCGATGTTCCCGAGGAGTTGAGAAGACAGCTTATGATTTCGGATGACGTCGTGCGGCAAATGATTGTTAAAAAATAAGGGGGACGTATCATGAACAAGGTTATATTAATCGGAAACTTAACTAAAAATCCCGAGCTCACCAAGACTTCCAACGACATCTACCTCTGCAAGTTCACGCTGGCGGTGTCGAGGAAATACAGCCGCGACGGCAACCGCGAAACCGACTTTCTGCCCGTGGTTGTATGGCGCGGCCAGGCCGAAAACTGCGGCAAATACCTTAAAAAGGGTTCCCGCGCCGCCGTGTTCGGCAGCATCCAGACGAGAAGCTACGAGGACAACAACGGGATAAGACGCTATGTGACCGAAATCGCCGCCGACGAAGTGCAGTTTTTGTCCACTAAGAGCGAGGGCGAACAACAGGACGAGGTTTTCGACGACGCCATGAAGGCCGTCGACGACGACCTGCCTTTCTAAATTAACAAGGAGAATACTCAATATGAGCGAAGAAGTAAAGCGTCCGTTAAAGAGGGCGCCCAAGAAAAAGATTTGCATTTTCTGTGCCGATAAACTCGAAGACATCGACTATAAGGACGTTGCGAGGCTGAAGCGCTTCATCACCGAAAAGGGCAAGATTCTGCCCAGACGCATGAGCGGCGTCTGCGCCAAGCACCAGCGGCCGTTGGCTAATGCCATCAAGCGCGCGCGTGTTATGGCTCTGCTCCCCTACAAAGCCGAATAGGGCGGAATTAATCTATGGGCTGAGAACGTTGTTTCTGACTGGGCGTGGAGAGGTCATGTATTTAAATGCACTCCCTTTCCCCGCCTTGTCGAGCCTTTTGTTATCGCGTCGTAACGATAACGATTAATAACTTAATATTAATAAATTAAAAAAACCGCCCGATGAAAGGGCGGTTTTTTGTTTGAAACGCATTATTTGGAATTTAGAATTAGTTCGATGAGTTTGCCGGATTTTTTGACTTTGTCGACTAAAAGGGTGGTGACGACGGCGCCGGCAGGGGCGAGTAGCTCGCCGCTTTTTGCGCGGATGTTGACGAGGACGCGGCGGCCGAGCAGAAAGCCGTAGTCGCGGATTATTTTGGCGGGAACGCCGATGTCGACGGGATAGGGCTCGAGGCTCGCTCCCGAGAGCGCCTCGGCGATGGTGATACCCGCGGTGGAGATGGTATCGATTTCGTCGGATTTTACGGCTTTTTGCCCTTCGTCCGAAGTTTTTTCGGCCGGGCCGTTCTCCAAGCTTTCGTCGCCCTCATTGTTTAAGATTTGTTCCTCGGCGGGCGG
This sequence comes from Eubacteriales bacterium, assembly GCA_035449045.1. GTDB lineage: Bacteria > Bacillota > Clostridia > Christensenellales > CAG-917 > DAOTKC01. The sequence goes on along the minus strand of DAOTKC010000001.1, from coordinate 34,213 downwards.
CTCAATAATTTCGGGCGGCTTTGCTTCAATTTCGTTTGCAGGAATGATTTCGGGCGTTTTGGGTTCGGGTTGCGGCTTGCGCTCGTGAAAATCCGCCGCCGCCTCGAAGTAGGCCTCGTAGGCGGGCTCGTCCAGCATCTCAACGGGATAGTCCTCTTTGGGAAGCTTAATTCGCTTTTTGGGCGACGCTTTTTTTATCACGACGTCATTTTCGCCGCGCACCACTATTGCATCCTTTCCTATGGACAATATATCTGCGCCCTTTGCCTCGCCCCTCTCAAAATAGAGCGCGGTAATCTTATATTCCTCAAAGTCAATGTCGATGAGTCTGCCAAACTCCTTGCCCTCGGCCGTCCAGCCGGGGACGCCGTAAAGCAGTGCGCACCGCGATAAATCTATGTCGGTGTAGGAGAGAATCCTCGCCGTGTTCATGACGGTGACGGCGTCGCCGCGCTTAAAGATTTTGGAAAACGGCAAAAGCTTTTCCTCGCCGCCGCCCCTAACTAAAAGATAGCGGAACTTTTTTTGCGACTTGTCGTAAACGATGTCGGCCACCGTGCCCAAAATTTCGGCACCCGAGAGAACCAGCACGTTTTTTCCCAAAAAATCCGAAAGCTTTTCCATAGAAAAATCTACTCCTTCGTCTTCCTTTATATAAAAAAATACGCGCGAGGCGCGTCGTTTATGCATAAAATTTTTTAACTTAAAATCCCGAAAAATGTTAAGCGAAAAATGTGGAAAAATGACGAAAAATTTTAGGCTCATAACCCCTCGATTTTTCTCATAAAATCACAACATACGGAGATGTTTGGGGCGTGAAATAATCTCAGTTGTCCACACGCGCGCCTTAAAATGTGGACAACTTTGGGGATAACCCTGCATTATTATGCATTTTTTACCGAATTCGGCTTTTAGGGAGGGTTTATTGTTGGGATAGTTGCGATAACCAAAAAACGACTGGTGTTTATTATATTTTTGTCGGTTTTTGTCGCTTTGACGGCGACGGTCGCGCCGCTCACTGCGGCGGCTTTTTCGCCTAAACCGAGCGCGGTTATAGTGGTCGATGCCGGACATGGCTGGCCCGACGGCGGCGTCAGGGGGCGGGAGACCGGCGTGTATGAATGCGAGATAAATTTAGACGTCGCAAAAAGGCTGGAAAGGTGGCTTTCGGATGCCGGTTTTTCGGTGGTCATGACGCGAAAGGGCGAAAACGCGCCGGTCGGCCGCGAGGGGGGAAGCTTCAAGGCGCGGGATATGCAAAAGCGCGGCGAAATAATCAAGTCGTCATCCGCCGCGCTCGTCGTAAGCATTCATATGAATTATTATCCTTCGCCGGTCAGGCGGGGAAGCCAAGTGTTTTATAACGGCAAGAACGAGGCGTCCGAGGCGTTCGGAAAATTCATGCAGGACACACTCAACCTTCATATCAACCGCAAATATTCGGGGCGGGATTACATCCCCCTTGCGGGCGATTTTTTCATAGTCAAATGCTCCGACGTCCCGTCCATTATCGTGGAGTGCGGTTTTTTGTCCAATCCGCTCGATGAAAAGCTTTTGCGGGACCCCGCCTTTTTAGATGAGATTTCCTATCGCATTTTTTCGGGCATCGCCGGCTTTTTGGCAACTTACTGATTTTTTTAGCTTGGTTTTGCTGCGCAATCCAAGTGTATGTTAGCGTGGGCGCGTTTTCGGATTAAGTGGTAGCGACTATGAATTTAAGCGCGCTTTATATTGCAAAATGCATACCGCTATGTTAAAATTAACTAATAAACTAACGGAGGAAATGAGTTATGGAGTTGAAAGGTTCCAAAACCGAGAAAAATTTGATGGAGGCGTTCGCGGGCGAAAGCCAGGCGAGAAACAAATATTCCTATTTCGCGAGCAAAGCCAAAAAGGACGGTTACGAGCAGATTGCGGCCATCTTTGAAGAGACCGCCAACAACGAAAAAGAGCACGCCAAAATGTGGTTCAAGCTCTTTCACGGCATAGGCACGACCGCCGAAAACCTGCTGGCCGCGGCTACGGGCGAGTTCGAGGAATGGACGGATATGTATAAGCGGATGGCGGAGGAGGCCGACGCCGAGGGATTTTCGGAGATCGCCGAAAAATTCAGGAGGGTGGCATCCGTCGAGAAAAAGCACGAGGAACGCTACCGCGCCCTTTTAAAGAACGTGACGGAAGACAAGGTGTTCAAAAAGGACGCCGAGGTCGTTTGGGAGTGCAGAAACTGCGGCCACAAGATAGTCGGCAAGGAAGCGCCCGAAATTTGTCCCGTCTGCGACCATCCTCAAAGCTACTTTATGCTCGAGATGAAAAATTTTTAAGGCTTAAATAAAGCTTTTTAGACCTCTTATTGAAAGGCAGAAAGTGAAATTATCGAAAACGAGAATTCAAAAGTTGTTAAGCGGCGTCGATGTTAAGAGCTTCGGCGCCGTTTCCTCCACCAACGGCTTGGCAAGAAGCGAGGGCGCGAACACACTTATCATCGCGTCTTGCCAGACATCGGGGAGGGGAAGAAGCGGCAAAAGCTTCCGCTCCTACCGCGGTGGACTGTATTTCACGTTAGTGTTACCTTACGATAACGCCGCCCTTCTCACCGTGCGCGCCGCCGCCGCGCTTGCCTCGGCAATCGAGGAAGAATCAGGCGTCCGGTGCGGCATAAAATGGATTAACGACTTATATTTGGGAGATAAAAAAGCGGCGGGAATCCTCGCCGAAAGCTTTATGCGCGGCGAAGAACGGCTGATAGCGCTGGGAATGGGGCTCAACTATTCTAAAGATGGCTTCCCAAAAGATATTTCGGGCTTCGCCTGCCCGCTCGGCTTAAAAACCAAAAGAACGGCCGAGAAGATAGTAGCAAAAACCGTTCAAACACTTCTCTTAGGCGGGTTTAATCGGGATTATTACCTTTCCCGCTCAACTACAATCGGCCGCGCCGTTACCTTCACCGAAAACGGCGAAACCTTGACGGGAACGGCCTGCGGCATTACCGAGGAAGGCTATCTAATCGTAGAGGGTAACCATATCATTTCCTCCGCCGAAAGCATAGTCAAATAGCACAATTTTTTTGACTGAAAACCGACAAGCTCGGTTACAAAATCTTAAAATAGTTTAAGAAAACTACACTTTAGAATTTTTTTCAAGCTTTATAGTAAAAACTGTTAAACAAAAAACCATTAAAAAAAACGCGCGCCGCGCGTTTTTTTGTTTGTAACGAGAATTTTCTATTCAAATGTGTTTGCTTATTATTGAATTACCGATTAAGAGCCGAACAGCTCGTGCCAGAAGTCGCCCCATTCAATCAGCGGGACGGAGGCGGTGATGCTCGGCGAGTCGTCCGAAAGCGTGAGTTCGCCCGAGGGCTCGGCCGCGCCGAAGTTAATAAGCGAGGAAAGGTTCAGCGTTTTTTCGGCGAGCGTGTAGTATATTGAGCTTACGAAATCATAGTCGGGATCATCCGAAATCCGTGCTATGACCACATTGCCCGAAAGAATGTTTTCAATCGTTTGAACTCCCGCGCCCACAAAGGCGGAACCCGCGAAAAGCGTGTTGATTTCGGCTACTTTTTGAGCCGTCGTCTTGCCGCCCCAATCGGCGGGGGCGTTGAAAATGAGGGACGCCAATTCGGTTCTCGTCGACCAACGCTCGCTTCTAAAAAGCTGCTCTAAGCCGAGATAGAGAGTGGTGAATTCGATTTTTCTGCCGGTAAACCCGCTGGAACCCGTAGAGGTTTCATAGGTAGAGAGGTTGTCGGCAAAAAAGCTCAAAAAGCCCTTGCCGAATAATAAATCGGGAGAAAATATGGCGGGAGTTTCTCCCTCGGGCATAATGAGCGAAAGCAAAAAGTCAAGCGCGCCGATAACTTCGCCGGGACGGAGTGCTTCGGCTCCGCCGCCCGTCCAAACGGGCAGCGCAGACTGTAAATCTATGCCGGTAACTTCCAACTCGTATTTTTCTTTAAACGCCGCCTTTACCGAAGCGTCTTGGTTATCTAAAATGTGCTTTTCGACGAGATAGGCCAAATACCACGCCATCGGCTCATCCTTGTTGAGCTTCAGCCTCAGCGTGCCGTTGCCGCCCTCGTTGTCGAAATAGACGGCGGTGAGAACGTCGGTCTGACCTCCGGTGATTTTCAAGTCGAGAGCGGTCTTGGTCAAATCGTCCAAATTTAAGCGGACGTCGGCTTCAATCAGATAGGTCGCGGCGAGGTCAACCTGATTCACCTCATGCCCGGAGACGCTGCCCGCGGGAAGCGTCAGCTTTAAAAAGCCTTGAGGGAGGTGGAGCCGGAAGGTTCCTTTTGCCGAAAAGCTTTGATAGTCGTCCGACACTCCGAGAAGCTCTTTGGCCTTGCTTCCGTCGGCGTTTTTAATCGAAAACCCGCTTAAGCCGAGGTGCAGCGAAATATTTTTGTCCTCGTCCTTGCCGTAGCCTAGGAGCGTGCCGTCGATATTAATTGCGTCGAGCGGCGCGCCCGCCTCGGCGGTCTTTTTGGTAAAGCTAATTTCAAAGGTGTTGCCACTCTCAAACAAAGGGCTGCCGCCCAAGACGCCGCCGAGCAGGGAAACGAGAACGGGCGACACCGCCGCTTTGAAGGATTTGTCGTCCGAGGTCTTGAAAACGGCTTCGCCATCTAAAATAAAGCCCGAGAAGCCTTTGATTGTGCCGGCGAAATCGGTCTTGCCGTTTTCTAAAATGCCGTTCAGCATTGTCATCAGCATGGGGTCGGCTTCCATGCCCGAAAGCAGCGATTCAATGTCGAGAAGGTCTAAAAGCACCGCCGCCGCCGAGTTTACATTGAAATTGTCGCCGAAGGTGTAAATGAGCTCGTCGATAAGGCCCATGACCGGAAACCCCAGCCCGAAATCGTAGGAGTTCAAAATTCCGTCGACGGCGTTGGCGAAAGTGTCGTTGATGCCGAGGTCAATCCCCAAATATTGCTTTTTGCCGTTATATTCGAGATAGAGCTTTTTTGGCTCGGCCATGAAATAGGCAAGAGTGAAGGGCGTTTTTGAAAGTTCGCCCGAAAGTTTGATTGCCGTCTTCTCGCCGGCGCGCTCGCCTATGCTTGTGCGGTCGATGATGAGGTCGGCCGAAAGCTTGACGCTTTCGCTCACCTCGCCAAAGTCAATTGAAGCGTCGATCGCGAGCGATATCATTAAATCTTTAGAAGGGTCTACCGCCGTCTTACCGACGCCCGAAAACGCCGAAAACAGCTCGTCCCAAAACTCGTCCGCCTCAATTTTTTCGGTTACTACCGCGGGCGGCTGCTTTTTCGCCGGAGTTTGCTTGACGCAGGCAAAGAGCGACGCAGCAAGCATCAGCACCAAAACAAAAATAAGTATTTTTCTCATTGCCATATTGCCTCCGTTCTTTTTAACCTGCTCAAGCACGATATTTTGCCAAAGTATAATTCGTTACTTTAGCGCCCATGGTTAGATTTAAAGATTCGCTCTAGCCTAAATTTACGCGTATTTTTATAATAAACTATTCTTCGGCTTCGCCGCCGTCGGAAGGTGCGGTGTCGGCGGGCGCGTCTTCCACTTTAGGTTGAGTTTGGCAGTTTTCCGCCGCGTTCACCTCTTCGCCGCCGTTTAATACAACCGTCTCCCTTTGTTTTTTATTGTAAAGCCGCTTGGCGTTGAAGAAGCAGGCGACGACGCCCACAAACACCATATAGCTGGTTTTGACCAGCGTGCCGCCCATGCCCGAAACCACTAAAATGACGGTGAGGGCGGTCATTCCCAAGAACGGCAGCACCGCGATTTTGGGGTGTTTTACAATATATTGTCCGCCTAAAGCGCCGAATAATGCATAGACGACGACGTTAAATGCAGGCTGAAGCGCGGGATGCTCGAAGATGGAGGCGGCGGGCGTCACCGCGACCAGAAGCACGCCGAGTCCTATGACGAGGGTGTTGACTATGGTGGAAACGGCGATGGAAATGGTGGACGCCAGCTCGTTTTCCTCGGTGCCCACCGTAGTGCCGGCTAGATTGGCGGCGTTGATGACGCAGGGGATTTTGAGATTGGAAAGGTTGCCGGTTATGAATGCGAGATAGGTGCCGTTGGTTCCTAAAATGTAGGAGTAGGCAAAGACCTCGCCGAGCGCGACCGGTATATTCATGGCGGCGAGTATGCCTAGTGCGACGGCGAGCGCGCCCCACTCGGGACCGGTGCCCAAAATTATGCAGGCAAGCACGGGCACGGCGGTCATGGCGAGCAGCGCAATCAATGTCCAAATTCGCCCGAGGCGGTGTAGTTTTACGTTATAGTCTTCCATATTCCCCTCCTTAGGCATACATAACTATGGCGTGGACGCCGGCTACCGAAAGCATTCCGACAATCATCGAGAACGAAAGCGCGAAATTCTCCAGCCATTTTTGATTTTTCTTGGTAATGAGCGCCTGAAGCCCCCACATCGTGAGCGCCGAAGCTACGACGGCAATGAGGCCGTAGTAGACGGAGTGAATGTTTTTGGGGTTAGCCCTCACGCTTTCGGCCAGCCCCGAGGGGAGCTTGGCACCGGGCACGAGATAGAAAATCTCGCCGATGGCGACGGAGAGATAGGCGAGCACCATGCCGATGAAAACGGCGGCAAACACCACCTTGCCGAAGTCGTCGTTTTTCTTGGCCGCCGACAGCATTTTGGGCTGCAGCCGCTTATAAAAGAAGAGGCAGAACAACGGTCCCCAAATTATTCCGAAGGTCATGGCGAAGACGAACGTCACGAACACAGAGGGTTCAATTCCCCGTCCCATCGACTCCAGCATCGCCTTGAGCCCCGAAAACTCGCCGACGTGCTGCGCCACTATGTCGGCGGCCATCGTTTCGTATTGAAGCGAGCCCACTACGGAGAGCCGTATCGAGGGAAGGGGGAAGCCCAGCGAGCCCGCCAGCGTCAAAACGCCGATAAAGATTCCCACCGAGGGTAATATGGTAAAGAGCGCGGAGGAGGTCACCACTTTTTTTATTTTCGCCATATCCATCTTGATGCGCTTGGCGCGCCTTAGCGACTTTATAAGATAGAAAGTCGCCTGCACCAAAATGAACACCACGATTAAAACATAGAGAAGATAGAGCCAGACGCTGTTGACCTCGGCCGCCGATAAAATTTGACTTGCCGCCATTAATAGCTCCTAAGTAAGAATATAAAAATTATACCAAACTAAACGGCTCATAGCAACCATAAAATTTTTTACCATAGCGCATTAAGACCGCTGCAAAGCTTTAAGTCACGGGCAGTTAAAAACACGGTCGGTCAATTCGGTTGATAAATCAAACGTTTTATATTATAATTAAGCACAATTTACTATACTTTAAAAAGCCGAACACCAAAACCATATATCGGCACAAAGTTTTCGGTAAAGACCGCGAGAGTTCTAAGGATGAAAAAATGAAATCAAACACTAAAATCACCGATATTTTCGCAACGGAAGTGTTTTCCGACGCCGCCATGAAAGAATATATGTCGGATGCGGACTACCGCGCCTTTATCGCGGCGCGCGACAGCGACGGCGCGCTCGACCGCGAGCTCGCCGACAAGGCCGCCGACGCCATGAAAGAATGGGCCATGAAAAAAGGCGTCACCCACTACACCCACTGGTTCCAGCCGCTGACGGGCACGACGGCCGAAAAACACGATTCGTTTATTTCGATCGACGCCGCCGGCCAAACCATACTCGAGTTTACCGGCAAAAACTTAACCAAGGGCGAGGCCGACGCATCCAGCCTGCCTTCGGGCGGCATCCGCGCCACCTTCGAGGCGAGAGGCTACACCATATGGGACATAAGTTCGCCCGCCTTCATCAAACGTTCGCCCGACGGCACCGGCATACTCTGCATTCCGACGGCGTTTTGCGCCTACAACGGCGAAGCGCTCGACAAAAAGACGCCGCTTCTGCGTTCCATCGAGTTTTTGAACCGCGAGGGCGTCAGGCTTCTTAAACTCCTCGGCGTAAACACCGCTAAAGTCTATCCCAACGTCGGCGCCGAGCAGGAATACTTCTTAGTCGACCGCGAGATGTATAAAAAGAGGATTGACCTTAAATTCACCGGCCGCACGCTGTTCGGCGCGCCGCCGCCCAAAGGTCAGGAAAAGAACGACCAATATTACGCCAACATTAAAGACCGCGTCCTCGCCTTTATGTCGGGGCTCAACGAGGAGCTTTGGAAGCTCGGCATCACCGCCAAGACACAGCACAACGAAGCGGCGCCCGCCCAGCACGAGCTCGCCTCCATCTTCACCGTCAGCAATATAGCGACCGACCAGAACCAGCTCATCATGGAGATGCTGAAAAAGGTTGCAGACCGCTATAATTTGACCTGCCTTCTGCACGAAAAGCCCTTTAACGGCGTCAACGGAAGCGGTAAACATAACAATTGGTCGATTTCGACGGCGGAGGGAGTCAATCTCTTAAATCCCGGCAGCACGCCGATGGACAATAAAATTTTCCTCATTTTCTTCCTCGCCGTCATCGCCGGCGTCGACGAATACGCCGAGCTCGTCCGAATGAGCGCGGCCTGCCCCGGCAACGAGTGGCGGCTGGGCGGCGACGAGGCTCCCCCCGCCATCATATCGGTGTTCGTAGGCGAAGAACTCGAGGAAATGTTCAATAAACTTGAGAATGGTCACGCCGGCATCAAGCGGATTGAAAGCTACTTAAAGATGGGCGCGCACGCACTGCCCTCTTTCCAGCAGGATATGACCGACAGAAACCGCACCTCGCCTTTCGCTTTTACCGGCAACAAGTTCGAGTTCAGAATGGTGGGCGCGAGCGACAGCATAGCGACGCCCAACATCGTCATAAACACCATAACCGCCGAGATGCTCAAGCGGATTTGCGACGAAATAGAGGACGCGCAAAAGAAAAGCCCCTCTCTTGAGCTCGACCGCCTGCTTTCCGAAATAATCTTAAAATACATGAGAAAGCACCGCCGCGTCATTTTCAACGGCAACAACTACTGCGAGGCGTGGCGTGAAGAGGCAAAACGGCGCGGACTGCCCGAAATTACCAACACCCCCGACGCCTTGGATGTTCTGGCCTATGAGAAAATCACGCGGCTCTATGAGGAAAACAACATTCTGACCAAAAAGGAACTCAACTCGCGTCGCGAAATCTACCTTGAAAACTACTCCAAGACCGTCAACATCGAGGCGAACACCATGTTGCTTATGGCCTCGACGCAGATTCTGCCCGCCGTCATGCAGTATCAGGGTAGCCTTGCCGAGAGTTTTAACAGTCTCTCCAAGTGCGGCAACTTCGGCGCGGTGCAGTTTGAGAAAATGGAAGAGCTCGAAAAGCTGATTACCAAGTTCAACGCCGGCATCAAGGCATTGGAGCACGCCTTGAAGCGCGCCTCCTCCTCCTCGGGTGATGCCCGCGCCAAAGCGCTGATTTACCGCGACGACGTCATTCCCGCCATGAAACGGCTGCGCGCGACGGGCGACAAGTTGGAGACGCTCTGCCCGCGCCACCTGCTGCCTTACCCCGACTACGCCGACCTTCTGTTTTACGAATAGAAAGTAGTTAAAAGAATTCATTAATTTGATTTAAGGTTTATAATCTATCAAGTGAGATAGAAAAAGAAGCGGAATAATGGCGATATTTAAGAAGAAAAAACTTAAAACGGAAGACATCGGCTCGGAGGAGTCGATGTTTCCCGCTATGCCCGAGGATAAGCCCGAGGAGCCTAAAAAAGCGGCCGGCCCCGACGTCGACAAGCTCGTCGGAGAGGCCGATGCGCTGTCGCTTATTTCGGGCAGCTTTCCCGCGGGAAGCGCCGGCGACATAGCGCTTGCGCGCGCGCTCCGCGATAACGCGGCGTCGGCGGCTGGCGCCAAAGCGCGATTGGAGCCTTTTTACGCCCGTCCCCTTCTCGGCAAGAATTCGCTCATAATTTTAGCCGTCTTATACCTTTTCTGCCTCATTCTTTATTTCGGCTACGCGCCGCTCGCTCTCGCCGTTTTGGTGCTCTTTATGCCCGTCGCGGTGTTTTTGGTGCTGGGAAGAAAAACTTTTTCCTTCCTTCTCCCTAAAAAGACGGCCTATAACGCCGTCGCCTACCGCGATTTCGGCAAAAAAATTACCAAGACTATCATCATCTCCTCCAACTACGACGGCGAATACGGCACGCCCTATTCGACGGGAAAATTGAAAAGGGCGGCGCCCGTCTTCATCATATATTCTTTCGCCTCGATATTCGTGCTGTTTTTGTTCTGCATACTGAAAATTGTTTTCGGCTTCGACACGCCCGCCGAAAAAGCGGCGCTGTCGGTCATACCCTTGCTACTGTGCCTTTTGGGCGTCGGCTTTTTCGCCACCTACACCTCGTGGGATAAAAACAACATCGAGAAAAACAACTTAAAGGCGGCCGGCGTCGCGCTCGCCGTCTTCAAATATTTTTCCGAGACGGAAGCGCTCGCCGAGGGGACGCGCCTCGTTTGGCTTTCGGTGTCGGGCAAAAACTGCGGCAACACCGGCGCCGAAGCCTTCATAAAACAGCATGAAGATGATGGGTTTTTAATCAATCCCGTAGTTTTTGATATCGGCGAAGCCGCCGCCGACACCTTCACGCTTGTTAAATACGATTTGGCATCCATGACGGAGGCCGACGCCGAGCTCGCCGAAAAGGCCGAAAGCGTGCTGAAAGAAAAAAATATTCCCTACGCCGTCGTCGGCAAGGGGCGGGGCGAGCTCATTCATCATGTCTTCGCGCCTTTCTCCCAAGCCGAAATCCCCGCCGTCACGCTTTCGCTTCGGGCTTATTCCGACTCCGTGCTGACGCACGCGGGAACACCGGCGCCCGCCACAAAGGAGAGCATAAGAAAGCTTTTCGAGGCGGCGTCCCAAATAATCTCCGCGCTTTCGGCGGACTAACAACGCACTTATCTTTTCATATAAAACGATCCTTCCTCACGGTTTTTTGTTTACGAACAAAACCCGACAACAACCGAAATACTTGGGAATTTTTGCCGAAAGGCTGTTTTATCCTATCAAAAATAGGCGATAAAACGCGTTTTTTGGCGATTAGGCATATTAAAATTAACAAACTTATTAAATGGAAAACTAATAAGGAGAGATTATGGATACTTCGGAGCAGATTGAAAAGAGCGCTTTGGAAGAAAAGCAACTGGGAACGACCAAATACGAGATAAAAAAGTTTTTCAAAAAGCTGTTTAAGCGCTATTTGATTGACGGCTTTTCGGGCATGGCGCAGGGGCTGTTCGTGACGCTGATTGCGGGCACCATCATAAAGCAGTTGGGCGAACAGATTTTAAAGATTGACACCGGGGCGGCGCAGACGGTGGGAGCCGCTCTCGTCACGGTGGGAAAAATCGCATCTATTCTCATGGGCGCGGGAATAGGCGCGGGAGTGGCAAAAGCTTTGAAGGGCAATAACTTAGTCGTCTTTTCCTCCATGGTCGCCGGCATGATAGGAGCATTCGCCACGCAGTTTATGAACGGAAGCTGGATTACCGTTTTGTCAAACGGCGATTTCCTCGCGCTTAAGTCGCCGGGCAATCCCGTGGGCGCGTATATTTCGGCCGTCATAGCCGCCGAGCTCGGCATTTTGGTTTCGGGTAAAACGCCCGTCGATATCTTAGTCGTGCCGCTCACCGTTATTTTTTCGGCGATGGTCTCCGTCTTTGCGGCGTGGCCCGTCATTAAGCTCATCGACTATATAGCCAAGGGCGTCGAAATAGCGACTGCGGCCACTCCCTTTGTGATGGGAATAGTGATTGCGGTGGTGATGGGGTTGATTTTAACGCTTCCCACCTCTTCGGCGGCGATGTGGATTACCATCGCGATGACGGCACCGACTTCCGACGCAATGCTGATTGCGGGCGGCGCCTCCGTCGTCGGCTGCGCCGCGCACATGGTCGGCTTCGCCGTGGCGAGCTTCCGCGAAAACAAATGGGGCGGCTTAATCGCGCAGGGGCTGGGCACCAGCATGTTGCAAATTCCCAATCTCATGAAAAATCCCAAGATTTTAATTCCTCAAATTGTATCGAGCGCTGTCGTCGGTCCGCTCTCCACAACGGTATTCATGCTCCGGTGCAACGCGGCGGGCGGCGGCATGGGCACTTCGGGACTGGTCGGCGTCTTCGGCACGATAGCGGCAAGCTCGGGCAAAATCCCCGATTGGCAGATGTGGCTGGGCATAGCCCTTTTGATGTTCGTCATTCCCGCAATTATCAGCCTTGCGGTGAGCGAGCTTTTGAGAAAGAAAAACTGGATTAAACCGAGCGACCAAAAGATTGAAGGCATAGGCAAATAAGGCGCTAACTCGCTTTGACTTACGAATAAACAATTTTCTTGTTTGAAAAATTAATCGTTGATGTTAAAAAACCGCCGAATTTTCGGCGGTTTTTTTATCTGTTTTAAACCTATAGCCCTTTTTTTCAGCGCACCTTAACGACCGTTCGCGGCGCCGCTCCCGAAAGAATGTCCTTTATGCGGTATTTGGCGTTGGCGATGATGACTTCGGTGCCGTTTTGGGCAGGCGCCTTGATGTATTCGAGCTTGGCGCGGGCTCCGTTTGCGCCGCGGCGGCTGGCGCCTCTGCAACCCGAGGCGTAGCGGTCGATGTTTGCCAAAAGCTCGGCGGTGTCGCTGCCCGAAATCTCGGCAACCAACGTCGCGGGATCGTCGATATTTTCATAGATGCCGTCGACGGAGGTCAAAATCAAAAGCCGTCGCGCCTTAAGCAGGCAGGCGAGCTGCGCCGCCGTCTCGTCGTTGTCGAGGCATTCGTGGACGTTAGCAAGCTTGGATTTCAGCGCCGACAGTTCCATCTTGACGTTTTCTTCGCTGCTGACGGCGTCGTTGTAGTTTATGATGGGTATGGCGTTTTGGGAGGGGCAGCGCAGAATGGTTTCGCGCAAATGGCTGCTCTTTTCGGCATCGTTGAAGTGGTAATGCTCCACTAAAATCTGGCGGACGCTGAAGCGGCTGTCGATATATTGGCGGTAGGTCTGCATCAAAATGCTCTGGCCCTGCGCGGCGTAGTCGGTCTTGTTATCTCCTTCGCCGCCGGAAAGCTCGCGGCCGTTTCGCTGAAGATAGTCCAGCCTGCCTATCTCGACGGCGCCGCTCGTCACCCAGACGTAGCCGGGAAGAAGCTCGCGCGATATCCGCGAGATGACGTTGTAGTTTATGTCGTTATATTCGCGGTTGACGAGCGCCATCGAGCCTATTTTTCCGACGAGTTCGATATCGAAATTCATTTTTCCTCCGTTCCCCAAAGTTTTTTTTGCGGAAGGCTTCACATCTTACACATACCTTATGTGTGACGAATTATGCCTTGCAGCGCAAGCGGACTAAAGCTCCTCATACCGTTATCAGTAGTCAAGCAGCACGCCTTGGGAGTTTTTTTAGTATAACATACTTTTTTTACGCTAACAAGCATATAATATCAGGCCATGATTGAAAAAACCGCCGTTTTTGTAGCAGTAATAGAGACGCCGTCGCCGTATTCGGAGTTCAACCTTTTGGGACGCAAGCCATCCGAATATGTCTATAAGGCGATTTCGGAATTTTCCTTTATGACGCTTTCCGCGCCGCCCGACTCCGCCGAGGCGAGGAGAGCCCTTTCCGGCGAGGCGCGGTTTCTTGCCGTTATCGGCTCCGATATGCCGCTCATTACCGCCGAGGGGATTTTGGCGTGCGTCGAATATATGACTAAAAACGGTATGGCCGAGCTTGCCATTGGCAAGGGCAAAATCTACGACAACCGCCGCGAGGGCGGCTCCGCCGCCAAAAAAACCTTCAATTTTTGCGATTTTTTGAGCCTTGACGGCGGCGCGGCGCTCGGCAAGGCCTATAACGAGCTGAGGCAGAGAATTAACGCCGGACACATCGCGGCGGGAGTTATCATTCCCGACGCCTCCGCCGTCTACATCGACGACACAGCAAAAATCGAGGCGGGCGCCCTCATTCGTCCCCACAGCGTCATCGAGGGCGAGAGCGTCATCGGCGCGCAAACCACGGTGGGGCCTTCGGCGTTGATAAGGGGCTCCAAAATAGGACGCGGCTGCCGCATCGGCGACTTTGTCGAAATTAAAAACTCGGTGCTGGGCGACGGCGTCAAATCGGCGCATCTTGCCTATATCGGCGACGCCGAGGTGGGCGCGCACACCAACATCGGCTGCGGCACGGTGTTCTGCAACTACGACGGCAAAAACAAGCACCGCACGATAATCGGCGAAAACAGCTTTATAGGAGCCAACGTCAACTTGGTGGCGCCCCTGACGCTGGGAGCGCGTGCCTTCGTCGCCGCCGGTTCCACCGTGACCGACGACGCGCCCGAATATTCCTTCATCATCGCCCGCGAGCGTCAAACCACCAAACCGCGCAAAAAGTAGGCTCAATTTAGCGACGAATTTGGAAATTTATCCCAAAAGATTGTAATTTTTGGAAATATTTAGTCCGATATAATTCCATTTGGATTATTTTAGTATAAAATACAAAGAGAAAACCGAATAGTTCGGTCAAAATACGGGAGGTTTCTATGCTTATCGTTGGTTTGGGCAATATCGGCGGAAAATATAAAAACACCTATCACAACATGGGCTTTATGGCGGTGGACGAGCTTGCGGGGAGGCTCGGCGTTAAATTTAAAACAAAAGAATGCAAGGCGCAGACCGCCATCTATTACGACGCCGACGAGAAGGTCATTTTAGCCAAGCCCGAAACTTATATGAACCTCTCGGGCGAGGCCGTCTACGAGCTCATGAACCGCTACTCGCAAACGGCGAAACAACTCGTTGTCGTCTACGACGACTTTGATTTGCCGCTCGGTCAAATCCGAATCCGCGAGGAAGGCGGCGGCGGCAGCCATAACGGCATGAAAAACATAATTCTAAACATCGAAACCAAGAACTTTTTAAGGCTGAGGATAGGTTTGGGCGGAAGCGGCGAAGGCGACCCCATGGATTTAGTCCTCCGAAAGATAAAAAAAGAGGACAGAGAGCCCCTTGAAGCGGCGGCGGCGAAAGCGGCGGAAGCGCTGGAAGCTTATATCAATGGTTTATCGGCGGAAAAATTAATGCAACGATATAATAAATAATGAATAATGAATAATGAATAACGGTGGATGGTGCGCAAGCGCCGACCGAAAAACGGATAATGAATAATTGCAGTTGGCTTGGGAGCGTAATAAAAGATTTTTGCGGAAACAGAGGATAAAATAGACAAAATAAGACAATAAAGTAGAGTTTAGGGGAAAATTCGATAAATCGGCTGACGAATCTCGGGCATAAAAGCTCGGGTGCGGATATACCTAGGGAATGCTGGATTTTTTAAAACTTGATAAGCTGGGCGGGAGCTTTGCTTCGCTCCAAAGAGCGGTATCGGAGAAAAATACCGCCGTTTTCTCGTTGTCTCCCGGCGGCAGGGCACATATTGCGGCGGCGCTCCCGTCCTTCGTGCTCTACGTCGCGCCCGACCGTCCGCAGGCGCGCGAAATGCAAAAAAAGCTGTCGGCGTTCAAAAAGACGGTCTTAATCCACGAAAAAGACGACCTTCTTTTACATCGCCGCGCGGTGTCGGCGGAGAGCGTCGCCGAGCGAATATCCGCGCTTTCCGAAATTATTTCGGGCGGCGCCGAAATAGCCGTCATTTCCGCCGAAGGGCTGCTTCAGCCTTTCCCCCTCAAAAAGAGATTCACCGAGCTTATCCAAACCGTGGAATGCGGCCGCGAATATCAGCGAGAGGCGTTATTGAAAAAACTGGCCTCGGCGGGCTATGCGCGCGTCGAGACGGTATCGGCAAAGGGCGAGTTCGCGTTAAGGGGCGACATCGCCGACATTTACCCTATAAACTCGGCAAACCCGATAAGAATTTCTTTTTTCGACGAGCTGGTTGAAGAAATTAAGGAATTCGACGCCGAAACCATGATTTCGGGAAAGCGGCTTTCGCGCGTCTACCTCCCGCCCGTCTCCGACATTTTGTTTACGGCGGAGGAGACCGCGTCCGCCCTTCAAAAGCTTGCGGCCGCCTATCTCGGCGGACGGCAAAGAGAGATAATAGCCGATTTGCAGCTTCGAACCGGCTTCAATCCCTCCGACGCTTCTTTCGTTTGGCTGATTCCCTTCATCAAGAACGCCTTCGACACCGTGTTTTCCTATCTTCCCGAGGGGGCGGTGGTGATATTCGACGAGCCCAAGCTGGTGGCCGACAAGCTCAAGCTCTACTTCGCCGAACATAAAAAGCGCGTCATCAGCCTTTTCGAGGCAAACGAATCGACCGAAAAGCATTTGGATTCCCTCTACACTCCCGAAAAGCTGGAAAAAGAGTGGCAGAATTTCCGCCTCGTATCATTCCAGCAGATTGTGTCGGTCAACCCGCTGTTTGAGCCGCGTGCCGTCTTCAACATAAAGAGCCGCGCCGTCACAAAATATTATTTGGACCGCGCCAGCTTGATTTCCGAGCTCAAGGTCTTTGCCGCCAACGATATGAGGGTGGCGCTTTGCGCGGCAAGCGCCGAGCGCGCTAAGGTCATCGCCGAGCAAATTTTTTCCGACGGAATATTCGCCTCGGCCGAAAACGGCTTTTCGGGCAAAAGCCGCATTATCGTCACCGACGCCGAGATTGAGACGGGCTTTATTTATCCCGAGGCCGGCCTCGTTGTGGCGGGCACCGCCGAGCTCATAGGAAAGCGGCGCGAAACGACCTCTTTCAGACCGAAAAAGGAATTTATCGCGCCGAAAGCGGGCGATTACGTAGTGCATAACGTCCACGGCATAGGCCTTTGCCAAGGCACGACCAAGCTCAAGTTCGACAACGTCATTAAGGAATTCGTCGTCCTTACTTACCGCGACGGCGACACCCTCTACGTCGCGACCGACCAGATGTCGGAGCTTGAAAAATACACCGGCGGCGGCACGCCGCGCCTAAACAAGCTGGGCGGCAAAGAGTTTTCCAAAGTCAAAGAGAAAATCAAAGGCTCGGTTAAAAAACTTGCATTTGACCTTCTTTCGCTATACGCCGAACGCGCTTCGGCCAAGGGCTTTAAATATTCGCCCGATACCGTCTGGCAGAACGAATTCGAAGACGCCTTCGAATTTCAGGAAACAGAAGACCAGCTTGACGCCATCAAAAAAATCAAGGAGGAGATGGAAGCGGGCAAAGTCATCGACCGCCTGATTTGCGGCGACGTCGGCTTCGGCAAGACCGAGGTGGCGCTCCGCGCCGTATTCAAGACGATTATGGACGGGAGGCAGGCCGCCATTTTAGCGCCCACCACCATTCTTGCCCGCCAGCACTTCAATGTGCTTTCGGCGCGGCTGGAGCCCTTCGGAATAAAGGCTGAGCTTCTCTCGCGGTTCCAAAAGCCCGCCGAAATCGAGGCGTCGCTTAAAAGGCTTGCCTCCGGCGAAAGCCTTGTCGCCGTCGCCACGCACAGGCTTTTGAGCGAGGACGTCAAATTCAAGGAACTGGGGCTTTTGGTGCTCGACGAGGAGCAGCGCTTCGGCGTATCCCACAAAGAGAAGATGAAGGCGGTGTCGGCCGGCGTCAACGTGCTGACGCTGACGGCGACGCCCATTCCGAGAACGCTCAACATGGCACTGACCGGCATCCGCGACATAAGCCTGCTTGATACTCCGCCCGCGGGAAGGCTTCCAATTCAGACCTATATCACCGAATACAGCGAAGGGCTTTTGAAAGACGCTCTTTCGCGCGAACTCGCGCGAGGCGGACAGGCCTTCATTCTCTATAACAAGGTTGAAACAATCGACGCTTTCGCGCATAAGGTCAGGGCGTTTCTTGACGACGAGGCCAGAATCATTGTCGGCCACGGCCAGCTTAAAAGCGAGGTGCTCGAGGAGCGGATGGCGGCGTTCTATGCCGGCGAAGCCGATATTTTGGTGGCGACGACGATAATAGAAAACGGCATCGACCTTCCCGACGCAAATACACTAATAGTAATCGACGCCGACTGCTTCGGGCTCGCCCAGCTCTATCAACTTAGAGGGCGGGTAGGGCGAAGCGGCCATCTTGCTCACGCCTATTTCACCACTACGCCCGGCAAAGTTTTGACCGACGACGCCGTCAAGCGGCTTTTGGCTCTCATGGACAACACCGAGTTCGGCAGCGGCTTTAAAATCGCCATGCGCGACCTCGAAATTAGGGGCGCAGGCAACATTTTGGGAGCCGAGCAGCACGGGCACATCGAGAAGGTCGGTTACAGCATGTATGTCAAGCTTCTGGAAGAAAGCGTCAGAGAGCTGAAGGGCGAAAAAATCAGAAGCGAAAGCGAGGTCGAGATAAAGATTGACGCCGACACCTACATCCGCGACAGCTACGTTTCCGACCGCGACAAAATAAGAATTTACAAAGAGATAGCCGAGGTGAAATCGGAGGCATCGCGCGACAAGCTCGTCGCCGAAATAACCGACATCTACGGCCCGCCCGACCGCCCGCTTTTAAACTTAATCGACATCGCGCTTTTGAAAAATCTGGCAGGGGGCTTCGGCGCAAGAAAGATTACCATAACGAAATCGGGCGCCGGCATCGCCTTTGAAAACTCGGTGTTCGAGAACGCCGACGTCCTCAACGCCGTGGCGAACTTGGGCGGCAAAGCGGTGCTGACTTCGACGATACCGCCGCAGCTTCTTTTCGACGTTAAAAACATGACCGCCGAGCAAAAAATCAAAACTATTTTATCGTTTTTCACTTCGCTGGCATCGGCGGCGGGGTAAACTACAAAGCCCAAACATTTTTGTTTTTTGGCAATTATGAAAAGGTAAAAAGAGGTTAATATTAAACTCGGAGTGTGATATGGAATTCTTTTCCGCTTGGAGAACGGCGTTTAAATACCGACACGCTCATAGATTAATTCCGCCAAACAACCAAATTTTATTTGCTATAATCGTGTTTATCATATATAATTCTAAGGAAAAACCCCAAAACTAATCGTTAGCGTGCGCGCCACGCTTGAGCTTAGGAGCCTAATGAAAAAGAAGCTTGTGATTTTCATCCTGATTTTGTCGGTTGTGCTTTCGGCATTTGTGTTTTCGGGCTGCGAAAACATCATTAAAAAGAACGACGAAAGGGTGCAGCAGCAGATACTCGCCACCGTCAGCTATAAGGGCGACTCCTCAACCGTAACTTACGGCCAGCTTCTCGAAAGCTACACTTCTTACGGATATTATTACGTCAACTATTACAGCTACACCATCGAGCAGACGCTTGAGCTTTTATTAAACCAGCTTGCCAACCGCGAGCTTTTAGTCCTTTACGCTAAGGAAAGGATAGTCGAGGCCAAAGGCCTTTCGGGCTCGCCCCAGGACTATGACTACGAACAGCTTTTGACCAAGGCGGAGATTGACAAGGCAATCAGAGAGACCAACAAAGAGATGGAATCCGCTCTCGAGAGCATAATCAAGAGCTTGAAGGAAGAGGAAGAAGCCAACAAGGGCAGCGGCATCAACTACGACGGCCAAAAGCACAAGATAACCTTCGTTTCGGGCTCGGAAGAGGCCAAGGGCAAAGCCCCCGATAAAATTGAGGCCGAGTCGGGCTCCTCGATAAGCCTGCCCCAAAACACCTTTGAGCTCGAGGGCAAGAAATTCAAGGGCTGGTCGGACGGCGAAACCACTTATAAGGCGGGCGACAGCTTTTTGGTCAGGAACGCCGACATCGAGCTGACCGCGGTTTGGGGTCCCGATCTTCCCGAACCGCGTCCCGTGCGCGCCGAAGTTGAAAAGAAAGATGAGGACGAGGACAAGGATTACAATGCCGACGACGATACCGTCGCGCTCTCGCCCAAGCTCATTTTGAACGGCGCCAAAAATCCCGCCTACGTCAACGAAAAACTGACCTCCGACGCCTACTTCACCAAGGCGATGGACCAGCTTTTGAAAAACCTCAAGTCGGGCTATAAAGGCTATGAATATTTCTTCCGCGCTCAGCTCAAGACCGTCGTCATCGCGCGGCTGGAGAAAATCATAAAGAGCGAGATGCCCGCGCCCACCGACGCCGACGTCTTGGCCGAATACAACCGCATCATCGCCGAAAACAAGGAATCGTTCAAGCTCAGCGCCTCGGCATACGATACCGCGCTCCAGAGCAAGCTCGATAAAACGATTTACCACAACAGCACCGAGCCCTACGCCTTTGTCAGGAACATGCTTTTGAAGTTCACCGACGAAGAATACGCCGAGCTCAACCGAATCTATAAAAACGGCACCGTCGGCGAGGAGCAAATCAAGGCATACGCACTGGCGATAGCGCGCGAAAAAATGATTTATATCTCCAACCCCGACTTTACGACGGAGGCCTACGAGAAAGAAGACGAACACGTCATCGAGGGCAGCGTCTGCTCGGTGTGCGGCGAACTCGACGCCACCGACTACAACAACCTCATCACCTACGACGCCGAAACCGATGAAATTGTCTATAACTGCGGCGGCTGCGCGGCCAAGCCCTATCTCGAGCTGAAGTGGCCCGCCTACGACAAAGCCGCTTCGGGCGACGAACCCGCCAAGACCGGTATTGTGACGCAAATTAAAAATAGCTTCGACGCCGTTAACTCCGACGACTCGCTCTCCGAGTTTGAAAAGGTCTTGAAGCTTCAGGAGCTTTCGATAAGCTGGACTTATCTCGTCTGCGACGACACCGGCTCCTTTGCCGGCTCCGACAGCTACAACGCGCTCGGCTACCTCATCACGCCCGAGGGCACGACATCCAACTTCCTCGAGGACTTCACCGAGCAGGGCAGGGCGCTCGCCAAACAGGGCCCGGGCAGCTACGTCAATGACGATACCGGCGAATTCGAAATCATAACCTACAGCTTTACCTCGGGCTATGCCGGAATCTTTATGCTGCTGACCACCAACGTGCCCTACGACACCGCCAAAATCGACGCGGTAACCTCCGCCGACGGCTACGAGGGTCTCTCCGCCCAAGAGCTCAAAGAGCAACAGATTCTGCCGCTCGACTACGTCGTAAGCTACGGCGCAAACACCGAGGAATCCAAGACTATCCGCGAGATTATCTACGACTCCCTCAAAACCACCCGCGAGAACGATTACTACAATCTTCAAACCAGCCAATTCGTCAAATCCAACCGCGATTCCGCCATATCCAAAGACACCAAACTGTGGGCTAAGCTGATGAAGGAAATAAACGAAGGCTAAAAGGCCTTAAACGATAAAAAAAATCCGCGAGCATTCGCGGATTTTTTTATTCCTTAATAATTAATGCGGATAATCAAAATACAATCCGCAGTTCGTTTTGGGATTACAACAAGAGTTTCCCTTCGTCGCTGTCGATTACAAAGAGGATGTTGACCTCTTTTCCGGTGTTGGCGTCGATATAGACGAGATAGCTGCCTTCGTAGGAAGCGGAAAACTCGTAAGTCAGGCGTTCCGAGCCGTTGTCCAAGGGAATAACGGCGAGCCTGCCGTCGCCGGCGGTGAGAACGGAGCTTATATTAGCCTTTGCCTGCGCTTCGGAAAGAAGGGGCAAGCCTATTTCGCGCTCGGTGTGGTTGAAGGCGTAGCTCTTGGCGTCGAAGCCCAAAACTTCGCCGGTGTCGCCCGAAATTTTTACCTTGATTAAGTCGGGATAGAGAATGACACCATCCTCTTTGGGCGCGAGATTGACGAAAACCAGCCCCGAATAGTCGGAAATCCAAACGGCCTCGAGGTTTTCAAATCCGTTAGCTTGAGCGTAGTCAAGGGCGCGGTCGATGCAGTCCTCGTCGGAGAGCGCGCGGTCGCCGTTGTCCTTGAAGACGGTGAGAAGGATGGGCATACCACCCTTTTTGGCGAGTTGCGCCGTGGCGTTGGCGCCGTCGACTTTAAGATTGTAGTTGAGCGTGACGAGTTTGCCGCTCCACTCGCCCGCAAACACGACGTCGGAGACCTCGCGGCCGTCGAAGAGCTCGGCAAGCTTGTCGCGCCCCTGCTCCATGGTTATTTCCTCGCCCGAAAGCCCTTTGGGCTCTTTATTCTGCATGGCGTCGCTGAAAGGCCCGTCGTAAATCATCTGGGGATATTCCACGCTTTCGGAGGAAAGCCCCTTGAAGACGTCGCCCGCGATGTCGATTTTGTCCTCGTTCAAAAACAGCGAGCCCTCCGACAGGCTGACCTGAATTTTTGCGAGCTCCGTCCTGAGCTTAGAAAACATCTCCGACATTTTTTTAAGCGTGTTCTTCTGCGTTTCGTTCAGCATTTCGCCCTCGCCGATTTGAAGGGAAAGAAAATAAGCGTAGTCGCCCGTCTGATTGATAAATTTAGCGGTGTCGGCCGCCGTTTCGGTCAGCGAGCTTAAGTTTGCAATGCTCATTTCGGCGACCTCGGCGCTCTTCCAAATTTCGTAGAGTATGCTCTCCTGCATTTCCGAGGTGTTGGCGACGTCCAGCTTTTTAAGCTTTACCTCGATCTCGTTGGTGGCTGCCACCAAATCGTAGTAGGACTTCTGGTAGCTTGCCTCCAGCATATTTTTGTAGGCTTCGGCCTCCGTTCTCGGCATCGACATCGAAAGCGCGATGGAAAGACCGGCCACCGCCAGCGCCAGTATGACTATGGTAGTAATCATCACTGCCCGTTTCTTTTCTGTTTGTTTCTCCATAAAATCAATCCTTTATTAAGAGTTTATTATTAATGATTTTGTGATTTTTTGTTGTTAAGCTAAAAAATTCGCCTTTTACGTGCAGAAGGCGTGTGTGCCTATGACGAGGTGGACCGGCCGCGAAAGAATCCACTTGCTGGTGGACTTGGCGGGGTTGTAAAAATATAAGCATCCGTTGGTGGGATCCCAGCCGTTCATGGCGTCCTTTGCCGCCTTGATTGCGGTGGCGTTGGGCGCCATATTGATTTGGCCGTCGTTGACCGAGGTGAATGCGTAGGGCTGATAGATAACGCCCGCTATCGTGTTGGGGAAGCGGCCGTCGCGGACGCGGTTTAATACGACGGCGGCAACGGCGACCTGCCCGAGATAGGGCTCGCCGCGCGCCTCGGCATAGACGCACCGCGCAAGCAGATTGACGTCGGCCGAGCTGTAACCGCCCGCTCCACCCTGCGAGGACGAGCCCGACGAGCCGAGAGACATGCCGAGCGCGGCCGCCGTCTTGGGGCCGACTACGCCGTCAACGGTAAGGCGGTTGACGCGCTGAAAATAGCGGACGGCCGCCTGCGTTTGCGAGCCGAAGACGCCGTCCACGGTGCCGGTATAATAACCCCAGTTTTTGAGCTTGGTCTGAAGCGTTCGGACCTGCGTGCCGGTGCTGCCGAATTTCAAAACGGTGGCGGCTTCGCTTGTTACCGGCTCGTCCGAGGTGAAATCAACGGCGAAAGAGACGAGCGTCAAGGCAAAAATAACGAGCAGAACCAAAGCAATTTTGGCCTGCCGCGACGCCCGCCAGCGTGTTTTGTTTTCCATAGAAAAATTCCTCCTGACTATGTAGAGATAAGTTTTTTACTTGAGTAAAAAGGCAAAAAAAGCAAAAAGAAAACCGCGTGCTTTTATGTAGCGCGGTCAAAATTAAAAAACAAAAATCTAATTATCCGATTTAAAATATTTTTCGATAATCTCTAAAATTTTGGACTTAAGCGTTATCTTTTCGCCCTCGCCTTCGGGGACAAAGCAGAGCGGCGGAAAGGCGACGCACCACCAGTTTTCGCCCTTGGCCTCGCCGAGCTCCACGATGAGCGCGCGGTAGACGCCCGCCTCGAAAGTGAGCCCGAGATAGCGCCTCTCGGGAAATTCCTCCTTTTTTAAGCTCGCCCGCGCCCCGTAGTCAAAGCCGTTTTTTCTCAGCGTATTTACGGCGACGTTTTCAATATCCAAAAGCTTATTTTCTATCGCCGCCGCCGCTTGCGCGGGCGAGGCGCATTCCGAAAGAGCGGGCGTCAGCAGCGTTATTATCTCGTTGCGCACCTTAAGCTTCACCGCTTGGTCTTCTTCGCCGTTGCCGTTGGCGCGGATATGTATTCTAATCGCCTCTGAAAAATCAAATTCCGCGCTTTCCCTGCCGCAAGCGGAGAGCGCGGCGGCCGCCGACAAAATCACCAAAACCGCAATAATCAAAACCGCTTTTTTCATAAAAAAAATTCCTGCAGCCAAATTATTAACATTATACTCCCGCTTCAAACCCCCTTCCCCATAAAAAAAAGACCTACATAGTAGGCCTTCAATAATCCCGATAAATTCAGATTTCCGATTTAAGCTTTTTAAGTTTAAAATTATAATAGGTCGGATTGCTCCGAAGGGTTGTAGCGCAAGGTCTAATAATCAAACGGTGTAGCATTAGGTAAAATAATTAAATGTTTCGACTAATCGCGCGGTGAGCCGAGGAAAAAGAGGCCTATTATAGATGGTCCGGTGTGCGAGCCCACGATGGGGCCGACGCGGTCGATAAAGACCGGTATTCCGAAGCGCTCCGTGACGCGCTCGGCCAGCCATTCAGCATCGCTCTTGGGCGTGCCGTAGCCGATTAAGGCAAAGGGGTTGTCGAAGCCTTTTATGCGCTCCTCCATCTTATCGAGCATGACCCTGAGTGCAAGCCGCTTGCCCACCATCTTATTGGTGACTTGAAGCCCGCCGTCGCTGCCCACCTTGAGCACGGGCTTTAACTGTATGGCGTTTCCCACGAGGTGCGCGGCGCGCGAAATCCTGCCGCCGCGGTATAAGTGATAGAGGTCGTCTAGCATAAAGAGATGGACGGTATATTGTTTAAGATATTCGGCGTAGTCGCGCGCTTCCTCGATGGCGGCGCCCGCCGCGCGTTTCAAAAGGACGTGCCGGACAAGCAGACCCTCGCCCAGCGTGGCGGACAGCGTGTCGACGATGAAAATTTTGCGCTCGGGATATTCCGCGCTAAGCTGCTCCGACATCGTTTGGGCGCTTTTGCAGCTGCCCGACATCATGGAAGAAAATGAAAGATACAATACGTCGAACCCCGCTTTCAGCACCGGCTCGACGTTGTCGCGGAAAAGCTGCGGCGTGATGAGCGCCGTCTGGGGGTTGCCGCCTTTGTCCATTTCCTCGTAGAACTTGTCGATGGAAAGGAATGGTGTGTTGACGCCGTCGTAGAGCACGCCGTTCATAAAATAGGTCATGGGAATGATATGAAATTCGCTTTCCGAGGGGCGAAAGGTTTCGGGATAGTCGGAGGTCGCGTCGGTTATAACATAATATGAATATTTCTTTTCCATTTTTTTCCTCTCTCGGACGGGATTTGGCTTGAATATATTATCCCGCGCTTATGAAAAAATATCGCTGATTTATGCTATCGAAAGCGTCCTCATTTTATTTTTAGAAGTTTGGCGCAGGCGGGGCACATGATGAGGTCGCTTTCTTTGGTGGTTTTGGGAAGCTGGAACTGAATTTTGCAGTTGGGGCAGGACACCGTGACGTCGTCCTCGACTTTGGAAATATTCAAAATCGCGGCGCAGGTGGGGCAAACAGTCTTGCCTTTGGTGATTCCGCTCGGCAGCAGAATATCGCGTTTGCATCGGGGGCATCTCGCCAACATCTTCGTCCTTCCTTTTTGGCCGGTTTTGCGCCAAAGAATTGCATTTCGGCTTTTTATAATAATACCTTTATTTTTTAATTTTTGCAAGAGAAATCGTTTTTTTTACAAAATCGAAAAAACGCTTAAATTTTCCGTTTTCACGCGATAAAAAATAAAAATGCCTTGCGTTATTGCGGAGCGGTATGCTACAATACTACTATCTATGATTTTTATTAAGGAGGATAAGATATGGATAATGTCACAAAGGCAAAGATTAATCTGTATGCCGTGCTCAGGAACTTACAGGATCTTTGCTCGCTTGACGAGGAATCCAAAAACCTCATCCGCGGCGTCAACCTCAAAGTGGGCTTCAACGTCAACTCGGTCGGCAGCGCGGTTTTGGAATTCTCGAACGGCGAATGTAAATTTGTCAGAGGCAAAGGCAAGGCGGGCCTTCAACTCTATTTTGTATCCGCCGAGCATTTTAACAAGCTGATTGACGGCGAGAACACCATTCCCATATTCTACAACGTTTTTCAGGTAGGGTTCCTTCTTAAAACTTTCACCAAGCTCGCCGAGCGGCTGTCTTATTACTTAAAGCCGTCGAGCGAGGAGCTCTTTAACGATCCCGAATTCCTCAAAATCAACACCATCCTCACCGCATACACCGCCTTTTACGCGCTGTGCGAGATAGGCAACAGCGACGTGGTCGGCAAAATCACGGCCAAGCGCATTCCCGACGGCGTCATCAACTGTCTTATCACCGGCGTCATCGGCATGAACATCACGGTAAAGAACGGCGTCATGTCGGCGGCTCAGGGCCTTGTCGACAATCCCCACGCCATCATGGAATTCTTCGATATACAAATCGCCCACGAAGTGCTGCAGGGCAAGACCGACACCTTCAGCGGATTGGGGCAGGGCCGTTTCCAAATCAGGGGCTTCATTCCCATGCTGGAAAACATGGCCAAGCTTTTGAATCAAGTCAAATGGTATTTGAGGTAGGAGGGCTGAATTATGTCTGATACATCGAAATTCAAAATTAATAACTACACCGAGAGCAACAAGCTCTTCGCCCGCGCGCTCAAAGTAATTCCGGGCGGCATCTACGGCCACCTCGGCCCCGCAGAAGGTTGCTCCATTCCCATCTCGGCGTTCCCGCTGTTTTCCGAAAGGGCGGAAGGCGCTTATTTCTGGGACGTCGACGGCAACCGCTTCATCGACTATATGTGCGCTTACGGCCCCAACATTCTGGGCTATAACGACAAAGAAGTTGACGCCGCCGCGCTCGCCCAGCTCAAAAAGGCCAACTGCACGACGACACCGTCAAGGCTCCTTCTCGACGCCGCCGAGTGCATGGTCGACACAATCGAGATGGCCGACTGGGCATTCTTCGCCAAAAACGGCGGCGACACCACCACGCTCGCCATAATGACGGCGAGAGCGGCTACCGGCAGAAAGAAAATAGTTCTCACCAAGGGCTACTACCACGGCGTAGCACCCTGGACGCAGAAACTTGGCTACGAGGGCATCATTCCCGAGGACGTCAGCAACAACCTCTACATCGACTGGAACGCCCCCGAGCAGTTCGAAGCGCTCATTAAAAAATACCCGGGCGAGATAGCCGGCTTCATTTCGACGCCTTACTATCACCCCGTCTTCACCGACAACAAACTGCCCGCCGAAGGCTATTGGCAGAAAATCAGAAAGCTCTGCGACGACAACGGCATAGTGCTGATTTTCGACGACGTCCGCGCCGGCTTCCGCCTCGACATCGCGGGCTCCGATAAGCACTACGGTGTCAAGGCCGACCTCTCCTGCTTCTGCAAAGCGATAGCCAACGGCTACAACGTCTCGGCGCTCTGCGGCGTTGCCTCGCTCAAGGGCACGGTCGCCGACGTCATGTATACCGGCTCTTACTGGATGAGCGCCGTTCCCTTCGCGGCTTTGGTTGCCAACATCAACAAGCTTAAGCGCGACAACATCGTTCCCCTCATCAACGAGATAGGCAGAAAGCTTGAAAACGGCCTTGTCGACGTGGCAAAGAGCAACGGCTTTGACCTAATCATAAGCGGCGAGCCCTCGATGTGGTTTATGAGGCTGGGCAACGACTATCCCTCCACGCTGCTCCATCAGGAGTGGGTGGCGGAATGCGTCAAGAGAGGCGTCTTCTTCACCAACCACCACAACCACTTCATCAATGCCGCCCTGACCGACGCCGACCTGCAGTATACATGGGACGTCGCCGACGAGGCATACAAGGTTATCCGCGCGCGTCATCCCGACGCAAACTACATTAAGTAATAATTAAGGAGGAAATATTATGCCATTAACCAAAAAGGAATGGGTCGAACTCGAGAATAAGGCAGCCGATTTACGCGACCTTTGCCTGCAAACCGTTATATGGGCGGGCAGCGGCCACGTCGGCGGCAGCATGAGCAGTGCCGACATTCTGACTCTTCTTTACTACAAACACGCCAACTTCGATCCCAAGAAACCCGAGGATCCCGACCGCGACCGCATCGTGGTGTCCAAGGGCCACATCGGCGTCATTTTGGCTCCCCTCTTCGCCCAGCTCGGTCTGGTCGAACATGAGCAGCTCAAAACCTTCAACCTGACGGGCAGCAAGCTGGGCATCCACCTCGACTGCAATAAGGTCAGGGGTCTTGACAGCTCGACCGGTTCGCTCGGCCACGGCTCGGCGCTTGCTTTGGGCATGGCGCTCGCCGCAAGAGTGAAAGGCCAGAAATACAAGACTTTCTTAATCTTGGGCGACGGCGAATGCGACGAAGGTTCGGTTTGGGAAGCCGCGATGGCTACCGCGCACTTCAAGGCGACCGATTTAATCACCATCGTCGACAGAAACCACTGCATGATCGACGGCAACACCGAGGACGTTATGAGACTTGAGCCGTTCGAGGACAAGTGGAAGGCGTTCGGCTTTGAGACCATCGTAGTCGACGGCCACAACATGAACCAGCTTTCCGACGCCATCGAGAAAGCTAAAAAGGCCAAAGACAAGCCCGTCTGCATAATAGCCGACACCGTCAAGGGCTGCGGCATTTCCTTCGCCGCGGGCAACTATAAGTGGCACTACGGCGCGTTTGACGCCGCTAAGGAGCAAACGGCGCGCGAAGACCTCAAGAAGTATCGCGCCGAAAGAATAGCCAGAGCCGAAAAGGAGGGCATATAATATGGCAGGCGGATTATCATTCACTGCGGTAGAAAGCACCAAGCTCGCCACCGCGGAAATTTACGGGAAAACACTCAGCGCACTCGGCGACGAGAATCCCAACGTCGTCGCCCTCACCGCCGACCTCGCGGGGTCGACCAAAATAGGTGATTTTAAAGAAAAGCACCCCGACAGATTCTTCAACGTCGGTATAGCCGAGCAAAACATGTATGGCGTCGCCGCCGGTATGGCGAAGTGCGGGCTCATCCCCTTTGCGTCTTCGTTCTCGGTGTTCGCAAGCCTTCGCGCGCTCGACCAGGTTCACACCGACATTTGCTATCAAAACGTCAACGTCAAAATAATCGGCACGCACGGCGGCACCTCCTTCGGACAGGCGGGCTCCACCCACCACGCCATCGAGGATTTCGCCGTTGTTCGCGGACTCGTCAACATGACGCTGATTTGCCCCGCCGACGGCATTGAAACCGCTCTCGCGGTGCGCGCCGCGGCCAACACGCCCGGCCCCTTCTATATCCGCATCAACCGCGGCTTCGACAACACCGTCTATTCGACCTCGGACTACGGTTTCCAAGTCGGAAAGGCCGTCACCATGAACGAGGGCAACGACGTTACCATCATCGCCTGCGGCTCCTGCGTCTATCAGTCGATGCAGGCCGCCAAGATTTTGGAGAACGACTACAACATCAGCGCCAGAGTGCTCAATATGCACACCATTAAGCCCCTTGACAAAGAAGCGGTGCTCAAGGCCGTCGACGAGACGCGCCGCGTCGTTACCGCCGAAGACCACACCATCATAGGCGGTCTTGGCTCGGCTGTCGCCGAAACCATAGTCGAGAGCGGCAAGGGCTGCGCCTTCAAGCGCCTCGGCATCCCCGACAAGTTCTCCGCCATCGGACTCCACGAAGACCTCCTGGCGATGCATGAAATCGACGCCGCCGGCATAGTCAAGAACGTGCTCGAGCTCATGAAAGCCGACTTCGAAGCCGAAGCGGTCAAGAAGGGCCTGGATATCACTAAGCTCAACTTTGGCACCGCCGAGGATTGGACGGACGAGGTGTAAAATATGGCGAACGAAATTAAAATCACCCAAGACGACAGGTATGCCGCGGGAATATTCTTCTATTCGGCGCTTCCTCTGCTTCGGGTAATAGTCGAGAGCGAGCCCAAGTTCGCCGCCAAGTTTAAAGGCAAGAGCTTTGTCTTTCAAGTGAGCGCGGCCTGCGAGGGCGAGCCCGGCGGCAAGATGGCGACGCATTTCGTCATCGAGGACGGTGTCTTCACCGTCAAGGTGGGCAAAGCCCACGAAAGCCCCGATTTGGAATTTGCTTTCCCCGACCTCAGGAAGTTCGCGATATTCTTCTCGGGCAAAGGCATGCCGTTCCCCAAAATCAAGGGAATGAGTAAGCTCGGCTATTTGATTCCCATTCTCATGACGTTGCTCAGGATGGCCGCGCTGTTGCAGGCCACCGACGCGCCCAAGAAGGAATCGGACAAAGAGCTTTTGGTCAAGCTGTATTTCTATCTCCTTCCCAACGGCATCAGCCGCCTCAATAAAATGGGGCACCCCGAAATCAAGAACTTCACCCAGACCAGCCCCGACCGCGCCTTTGCCTGGTCGGTTAAGGACAAGCCCGAGCTCAACTCCTACATCAGGGTTAAGGCGGGCAACAGCAAGGCGGGACGCGGCGTCTACAAGCGCTGCAAGCCCTTCCTCACCATGAACTTCGACAACGCCCAACACGCGCTCGACATCCTTATGTCCAAGGCCGACATGATCGAATACATCAAGAAGGGTTTCT
Source organism: Eubacteriales bacterium (assembly GCA_035449045.1). Lineage (GTDB taxonomy): Bacteria > Bacillota > Clostridia > Christensenellales > CAG-917 > DAOTKC01. Next base: position 3,755 of record DAOTKC010000001.1, on the reverse strand, counting down.
TGTTCATCGACGGCGCCCCCGAGTTCGGCGCCGCGCTGGGCAACCTCATGATGACGGTCGCCTACTACGCGCAAGGGCAGTATATCGAAGGTTAAGCGCTTAGAATTAGGCAAATTCTATTCGATTCCGGCGCGCGCGGCGCGCTGGAATCGTCCACCTTATCCCGATTGGGGTAGAGTAAAGCGAATCAGCTGCGTGCGGCCGGTTCCCCGCCGCGGCCTGATTTATCATAGGCTTTTTAAAAAGTGGGGGCGACCTCACTTTTTTCAGCATTAACGAGAGAATGCTTTTGCTAAAAAAATGCCGAGGAGGGCGGATGATTTACACTTATCTCACGATAGCGATATTCGCATTTCTCACGATTATGAGCGGAATAATCGCGCTTTTTGCTTTCGGCAATCTCTATTCCGCCGACCTTTACCTAATCCGGGGCAAGCGCGCATTCAAGGCGGGCGACTATCAAAGAGCACTCGACTGTTTTAGCGAAGCATTGAAGCTCAAGCGCTTCAAACTTTCTTCGCCCCAAATCTGCTATGAAAACATGGCTATGGCCGCCCTCAATCTGGGCGACAAGAAAAACGCCGCGCTCTACGCCGAGAAGGCGGAGGAGTCGGGCGGCGATTCGGCCGGTCTTTTCTTAGTCCACGCCACCGCGCTCTACGAGGACGGCGAAGTTCGCCGCGCCTATGAAATTCTGACTCCCGCTGCCGAAAAATACCCTGCCGACTTTAACGTCGCTTCCCTTCTCGCGCTCGCCGCCGCCGAGCTTGGTTTCTTCGGCTTGGCCGAGGAAAGCCTTCAAAGAGCGGTTGAGAACGGCTATCCCGAAGGGGAAAAGCTCAAGGCGCTGATAGAGGAGCTGAAGCCAAAATCCGAAAACAAGACCCGGGACAATAACGAGGAATAAATCCTTAGATTGACCGGATAAAATAAATTTGTAAACGCGCACCGCGCGCATATTTTAAAAGGATAGGAGCCTCAATGAAGATAGTTATTCTCGACGGATATACCACCAACCCCGGCGATTTGAGCTGGGACGCGCTAGCCGCGCTGGGCGAGCTTGTCGTCTACGACAGAACGCCCGTTGAGCTGGCCGCCCAAAGAATGACGGGCTTCGACGCCGTCTACACCAACAAGGTGCCGATGACGGCCGAACTAATGGATAAATGCCCCCATTTAAAATTTATAGGCGTGCTTGCGACGGGATATAATATTATCGACACCGCAGCGGCGCGGGCGCGCGGCATAACAGTCTGCAACGTCCCCGCCTATTCCACACTCAGCGTGGCGCAAATCACCTTCGCGCTCATTCTCGAGCTCACCAACGCCGTCGGCGTGCACTCGGCGGCGGTGAAAGCGGGCGAATGGCAGAAAATCAAGGATTTCTGTTTTTGGATCACACCCGTGACCGAGCTTGCCGAAAAAACGATTGGGCTGCTGGGCTACGGCGCGATAGGCAAGGCGGTGGCCGCCGCGGCGCGCGCCTTCGGCATGAAAGTGCTGTTCAACACTCCCAGCATGAGGGAGGGCGCGGTGAGTTTGGACGAGCTTTTGGAAAAATCCGACATAGTTTCGCTCCATTGCCCGCTGACGCCAGAAAACAAGAAGATGTTCAACGCCGAAAAGTTTGCCAAAATGAAGAAGGGCGCCTTTTTCATCAACACGGCAAGGGGCGGACTAGTCGACGAAGAAGCGCTGGCCGACGCCCTAAACTCGGGGCATCTCGGCGGCGCCGGCCTCGACGTTATGGACAGCGAGCCGCCCAAGGCGGGCAACCCGCTGCTTTCGGCCAAAAACATCGTGATTACACCCCACATAGGCTGGGCATCCAAAGAGGCGCGGCAAAGGCTCATCGATGTGTCGGTTAACAATTTAAAAGCCTTTTTATCGGGACAACCTATAAATAGAGTATAAAATTTATACTGTTTTACGGATTAAATCCGCAGGGAGAAATATGCCGGATAAAAGAAAGATTATAAAGCCCGAAGATACTAAAGAAGCGCCCAGGAGTTATTCTTTGGAGGACGAGCTTTTCAAAGAGATTATCGCCGACGAAGGCGGCGCCGACGCGCGCCTTGCTTTCGCCATCGAAAGCCGTCCTCAAAAGTTTAAGGAAAAGAAAAAGCTTCGCCCGCGCGACATCTTTTTCATGGCGGTTGCCGTCGTCGTCATCATCGGCATTGTGCTTGCCATCGTGCTCCCCGACATTTTAGCGACCCAAACCGATAACTTCGCCGAAACCAAAGTGACGGAGGGCAGCCTGACGCTGAACATCAACGCGACGGGCACCTTGGTCTTTGCGGCGACTCACCAGTTTTTGGCTGGTCATTCCTCGGTGTTTACTTTCAAGACGCAAAGCGATCCCGAAGAAAGTTGCGAATACCTCGTCACCGAGCTTTTTATCGCAAACGACACCAGAATTTTAGACCTCGACATGGATTTTGTGCTCTTCAAGGTGCGCGAGATTTCCCGAACGGGCGCGCCGTGGCAAATAACCGACCCCGCCGAGTTTGACGTTACGGTGCAGGACGTCATTGGCGAGGGCATCACGTTTGACGACCCGCTTCTGACCTTCGTTCTCGAAAACGCCTATATCAACAGCGTCCATATCTACGAATTTTCCAAGATAACCGATACAAGCACCAAACTGTTTACCGCCACCGACTACACGCGCGCCACCGTCGCCGTCACGCTTTCGCAGTATGAAATCAACAATATTCGGATAGCCGAGGAAAACTCCGAAGAGCCGCTCGAGGCCAAGGTCACTTTCACCTCGCCCAGCGGCAGCCTATACGGCAAGCTCTTGCCCATTTCGCGGACGCCGGCCGGCACTTCGGGACAAAACCAGCTCTTTTCGGCCATCATTGAGCTGAATATTCCGCCGCGCGACTCCGACAGCTCGGTAAACGCCGGCAACGTCGTGGGCGGCACCGTCGCCGTCGCTATTCAGACGGGCGAGCGCACCGGCCTCATCGTGCCGGTTTACGCCATCTACAACGACGGCTCCAACGACTACGTGCTGGTTAAAAAATCGCCCACGAGCAACAGCACCGCCATGGTTTACGTCGACATCGTGCTCAGCAACGGCAAAAACGCCATAATCAAGTCCGACGACGAGCGAATTTATAACGGCGCCGTTATCTACTACGAAAAAGAAGACTCCTTCCTCTCTTCTCTCGGGATATAACGAGTCCAAAATCTCGAAAACAAGGCAAAAGGCCTAATAGCTTTCGAAATGGTTTAAACAATTGTTGTTGAGGCGCTGATAAGAAGTAGGACGGGCGAGTTACTATTATAATCTCGGCCTTGGGAGTGTCGAACAGAGGGACATATCGAGCTCAAAAGGGTTTTAATATTTTGTTATTGAAGGCCCCGATAAAAGGCAGGTATAGACTCAAATATTAATTAAACCTCAGTATTTAAGAGCTCCTGAAGAAGTCAAGGTAAAAAATGAATCTCATTTTCATGCGGGGCATAAATAAAATCTACACGCAGGGCGACGTCTCGTTTCAGGCGCTTTTCGACATAAATTTCGAGGTCAAAAAAGGCGAGTTCGTCTCCATTTTAGGGCCGTCGGGCTCGGGGAAATCGACGCTTATGAACTTAATCGGCCTGTTGGATTTTGCGACCTCGGGCGAATATTTTTTGGAATACGAGGAAGTATCCTCGATGAGCGCCAAAAAGCTGGCCAAGACCAGAAATCGCAAGATAGGCTTCATTTTCCAAAACTTCAACCTCCTTCAGCGCCAGAACGC